>JBNKZD010000222.1:0-17976 GCA_050301235.1 Chitinispirillaceae bacterium
ATAACTTTGGGCTACAGGTAATCTGCGGGCATATCAATATAGCACGGGCGATTGTCCGTGCTATTATATTCCTTAAATAAAATCCTTCTCCGAAACCAGCTTCCCATTCTCATAGTTTTCTTCACGGATTTTTTTGCCATCGCGGTTGTAATGGAGTTGCAGTCCATGTTTTTTATCATTAGAATAGGTAACTTTTGATGATACTATACCGCTTTCATGATACCAGATCCACTCACCCTCCCGCAGATCATTCTTGTGTACTCCTTCACATAGAGGCTTCCCGGATTCATAGTATAGTTTTGCAGGCCCGTTAAGAAGATTGTTTTCATATGTAAATCTTCTGTAGAGGGTCCCATCATCATAATAATAATTCCACTCTCCTGACTTGAGTGAATCCTTATAGTCCCCCTTAATCAGTAGCGAATCATTTTCTGTGGTTAGTGCATAGGTGCCATTCCCATTGGTAACTATCAGAGAACCATCCATTTTCCAATAGTTGATTATTTTCTTTTTATTATCGCTCCAGAAAACTACCATTTCAGGAGCACCATTTTCATAGAATGATTTCCAGATTCCCGTGCGACAAAAATTGTTGACAAATCCCTGTTGCTGTATTTTTTCGTTGTCAAAAAAAGTTTTATATTCACCCTTGCCATTTACGATCATTGGCTTGTTTTTACGGTCTGTTGCATATACTATAAATTCGGTATCTGCTGAGAATCTGGATTCATACGTTAATAACCCGGTGCTGTCATACTGTTTCCAGGTACCGTATTTCAGTCCCTCTTTGTAGGCTCCTTCTTCCTCTATTGTGCCATTTTTATACCATGAGGTATAAATACTGTCGTACATTCCGGCTGCATAAAATACCTGAGCACTTTTTTTGTCCCTGGTGTAATAATAATCCCACCTGCCCTCTTCACGGCCGTACTTGTAACTGCCTGCACTTGTCATTATTCCGTTTGTATCATAGAATTTCCAATCACCATGTTCAAGGCCATTCCAGTAAGAACCCTCTTTTAAAAGAACTTTTTTATCATTCCACCACGCAGCCCTTCCTGAGAGCTCTCCTGTCGAATATGTCAATGTGCAGCTGATAACCCCTTTTTCATCATAGTAGGTCCAGATACCATCTGGTTTACCGGATTTCATAACCCCTGTAGACTGTATAATTCCTGAATCGTAATAATTGGTTACCGGTCCTGAAGACAGGAATTGCACACCATAAAACCCGCCAAGCACAATGACACCACCACCAATAAGAATGGGCATTCTGTACTTTGCCAGTGATGGGTCAAGGAGTCCAATCTGAGTGTTAACGGCGGTCTCTCCATTTTTTACCGCTGGAATTATCGAAAAGCGGTATCCTTCATAAATGGCCAGGAAATAAAAAACCAGATCCATCGGGGACATTGTTTGCGGAAAGGACGCAACTATGTATCCGTAATCAGCTGTAAAAAGTACCTGGAAGAGATTAAGTGAATTCTCTTTCGCAATGAATCCGATAATACTGATAAAATTGCCTCCGAGACATCCGATAAACGACAGCGCGGCTCCGGCAATACCATATCGATTTGTCGTACCACGTCCGAAAAACCTGACTGCAATACCAACAAGAAAACCAACCCCGATAGCAACCCACCCGATCTGGTGTTCGGTCAACACAGTTATTGCAGCCCAGATTATCGCTGATACAAGCGTTGCGAGTAATCCGCCCATTATAGCGAACGGGAAACTCTCATCGATTGATATTTGATTATTCTGATCCGCTGAGTTGCTCACGGCGGATATTGGCTGATCATCAGTTTTGGATTCGGTATCCTGCATGGTAGCCCCTCATTTAGTAGAATGGTGTTTATTTGTTACGTTTTGCGTACGATTGAAATTATATGTATTTAACTGCACAATTCAATTTGTCATAGATTTTAAAGAATCTGATTTACTTAACAAAAACTGAATATGTGAAAGAGTGTTCCTGATTTCCTCGATCATGGTGCGCCTTTGCTCTGAAGCGTTTTTACCTGTAACGGAAACTCCAAATCCTGTGAGAAATGCGGTAAGATACATAATGATAATGCTTATTATATTTACTCCATCTTTCAAAACTTTCTTCTGCTTCTCACTATTTTCAATTTTGACCATTTTTTCCCGCTGTTGAATTATAAAGTCTTTAAGATCCTTCGAAAATTGATTTGACGCACATATTCGATCCTGAAAATCATTATACTCACGCTTCAGAGGTTTATAGTCGAAAATTTTTATTTCAGAAGAGAGGAGAATAGTGTTGCATCTTTGAAATAAGAATTGTAAATATTTGTCAGCGGTTTCGATTGAAAGTTCTTTTTGTTCCATATCTACAACCCATGCCTCTGCATCACTGCCCAGATCCCCCAAGTTGCCACCAGATTGTTCAGTGAATGAAAAAGTACTGATAAAAAGAGACTCTGAGTGTTTTTGTAAAGCAACCCAAAGAGTAGTCCCATGCTGAAAAAAGTGGGAAAAAGTTGAATTGAATCATGCAGTAATGCAAAAGAGGCTGCCTGTACCAGATTTGCCACCCAGAATGGAAAATATTTGTTGAGCGCCTCAATACCGATCCCTCTAAAAATAAATTCTTCGTAGAAGGGGACCAGTACACATACAATTATCATTGTTAAAAAAAAGCCCCGTGTCAGCAACATCGATTTAATAATGACAACGATTGAGCCTGTACTAATATTTCGTACATTCTCACTGATTAATTCCGGGAAAAAATGGAAATTAATTTTTCTAACGATGTACAGTAAAAATATACTTGTAATTAGTAAGCCTATGGTCTTGCCTATGGATGCTTGCGGTTTTAAAAGTTCCCATCGTTTTAGTCTAAAAATTAATACAAGTGAAGAAATCGTCATTAACAAACAAAAAACAATCAAAAACATTGCATTACTGGTGTCATCAGGAGAACTGCTCATTGAACGATCAGTTATTAATCCGGTAAGTTCATCAAATTGAAAAAGACCTACCGCGATGAACCATGAAAGTAACATTGCAGCGTTTGCTAACCAGAGGTGACGAATTGAGAATAATGTCTTCTTAGGTTCTTTTTTCCGGCATAACCAATGTCCCAGGTAATGCAATGGTAAAAGCCAAATATATGGAACACTAAAAATTATTATACATGCAATAAGCAGCATTAAAAAGCCTGGAATACTATTCCACGATAGTAAATGCAAAGGATATTTAAAAAACAAGCGAAGTCTATAAAATGAAAATGGGTCGGCTTTAAGTCCAAGCTTTCTTAGTTGCTGATATGATTGAGATGCAACTTTCCAGGGTGAGTGTCTGAGATCAAATTCAAATAATTTTTTTGCAGTTTCAAGAGAATCGTAATCATTTTCCAAAGCTTTAATATTGAAAAATCCGAGCAGAATCAAAAATTTCTGCTTTTTCATAGGCGATAGCAACAGTAGAATAATCAAAATAGGAGGTTGTATCAGCAAGTAGCTTTGAATAAATTTTAACAGCATCATCCGGATACCGAAGCTGTATTAAAAGTTCAGCCGCATTTCGTTTTTCCCATGTATCCATAAGGGATAGATTCTGTAATATAATGCGGTAAGCCTTTTCCCTTTGTCCTAAATTGACAATTTCCTGCGCAAGGGAAAGATGGACTTTTATGGTGTCATTGTATTTAAGTGCGGATTGAAAAGCACTGATAGCATTTTGGGTGCTATCCATATTAGAGAACGATCGTGCAATTTTTTCATAAATATGTGAGATAATCAGTGGATCGTAAAGGTTTTGAGATTGAAACTTTGGAAGAAGATCTCTCGCGATGGGCAAGACACTATCACCGTAAAGATGTTCAAGCTTATAGTATAAAACATATGGGTTATCAGGAAAGTCATTTAGAAGCTTGTTGTAGCATATTTCCCAATCATCATATTTTGGGTTTTCCTCAGATTCCTCGTCATACAGTGCATTCTCCATGAAACGGCATTTCTCAATCAGGATTTTTACCTCTTTTTTTTGTAAGAATAAGGAATCATAAAATCTGATGGTATTCTGAAAAAAAAGCTTCTGAGAATTTTTGATTTCATCTAAAAATTGTGTACTGCTATAATCATAGATAGTTGAGTTCTTTTTTGCTGAAACCGGAACGATAAATAAAAAGAGGGCAAACAGGTATGTATTTATATAAAGATATTTGAAGTCCATTTAGTGTTGTCCGGATTTAGATGAGATAAAGGGTATTGAACCAGAACCGGCAAGAATGGTTCTAAACAGTTCGATTCAAATTTTTAAAATATATTATTGTGTTTTTAACAACAATCCAACCTCTAATACCTATCGAAATTCAAGACAGGTAATTGATCGGGTATAAGGTATATTCCTGACTAAACCAAATCTTCCTTTAATGAAATCAGGTACACCGTGATACAACAGTCTCTGAAAAATCTCAATATTGAATCGTTGAATGAGATGCAGCAACAGGCGATCAGCGCCATTTATACGCATCGTAATACACTGATTCATGCACCGACCGGATCTGGAAAAACTCTGGCGTACCTTCTCCCGGTTGCAAAATCAGTGGTTCCCACAAAACCTATTGTTCAGGCGCTGATAATAGTGCCATCAAGGGAACTGGCGATTCAGATCTGTGATGTTCATAAGTCGATGCAATCACCGGTTAAAATAATGTGTTGTTATGGTGGGCATTCCATTGATGCTGAGAAGGCCAGCTTCAAAAATGGGCCGGCGATTCTTGTGGGAACACCAGGCAGAATTGCTTCGCATATGCGGGAGGGGCGATTCGATTTTTCTGCAATTGCGATACTGGTACTCGATGAATTCGATAAGTGTCTGGAGTTTGGCTTTATTGAAGAGATGACGTTTATTATTGATCTGTGCAAAAAGCTGAAAAAACGCATCTGCATTTCTGCCACACAAATGGAGAAAATACCTGATTTTGTCAATATGGACAATGTTTTCAGGGTCGAATTTGAAGATGAACAAATGCAGCCGAGAATTACAATGAAAACAGTCATATCTCCATCACCAGATAAACTTGAGACACTACTGGAGCTGATTAAATACATAAGTAACCAGTCAACGATTATTTTCTGCAATCATCGTGATGCCGTTGATCGTGTAGTGAAATTTCTTGAATCCAAAACAATCGATGTTTTAAAGTACCACGGTGGAATGGAACAGGAGGATCGTGAAAAGTCACTGATGAAATTCCGCAATGGAAGTTATTATCTGCTGGTGACCACGGATCTTGCATCACGGGGACTGAACATTCCAGAGATCCGCTTTGTTATTCATTATCATCTGCCATCAACAGAATCAGCATTTATTCATCGTAATGGAAGAACTGCCCGTATGAATGATACAGGAACTACCTATATTATTCTTTCAGAAAATGAACCATTGCCATCCTACCTTCCCGAGAGGCCGGATGTTGAGAGAGTTTCAAAGGGATTATCGCTTCCTGAAAAATCAGATTGGGTAACAATAGTACTGGACCTGGGAAAACGCGACGCGATAAGCAAAGCTGATGTGGTTGGATTCCTTTCGCAAAAGGGTTCTCTTGCAAAGGAAGATCTGGGGCTTGTTGAAGTAACCCATGCGGAATCGTTTGCGGCAGTCAAAAGATGTAAAGTAAAGCAGTTACTTGTAAGGACTGCCGGAGAAACGTTAAAGCGTAAAAAAGTTACTGTTACTGCGAATCAGGAAAAGAGAAAGAGGTAATACACTCAGGCTTTTGTTTATTTGTGGATTTTAGATTTCTCGAACCCCACAGATCGCCTTTCACACCAACCCTCTTTCAAACGTGAAGAAAGGGATTTCAATATTTTGCCGTTCCAACTGAACCTGCATTAAAATGCAGGCCACCCTTATGCGTTTGTGTTCGTATGTAAAAATTATAATATGACATTGCATAATTCGCTCTCATTCCCCCTCTCCATTCACCAATGGAGAGGGGGAAGGGGTTGAAGCGACGTGATTTTCACAAACTCTGCAGATCTCAGAACTCTTTATCGCCACATGTAGTTAAAGATCAGTATTTCAGCGCTGGTGAACACACGTTTACTATGTGCCAAGAAATCGGAAACTCATTAAAACTGCAGTTCGCAAAACTTAATGGAAATGAAATTTCAGCCATTACTCTTGTCAATACTTTTAATAAGTAACCTGAATGGAATTTTTCCCTTTGTGCACTTTTGATTGTGCAAGGAAGGAGAAGTCGATATTTCATAGAAAATACAAATAATTCACTTCTTTATCCTCCATTAAGAAAACAGCAGATACTCCGGGTGAAAATAATCCAAACAACGTGAATGATATTCGCAGACTTCTACAGGTCACACAACAACTACGGAGGAACAATGGAGACAACTTTAAACCAGACAAATGCACGCAAATTTTCCAAAATCTGTGAAATTATTGATACTAACGGAAGGGACAAATCTAAACTGATCCCTATTCTGCAGTAAGTTCAGGAACAGTACCGGTATCTTCCGGAAGAGGTTCTGACCTTTGTTGCTACAACTCTTAATATTCCACCGGCAACTGTTTTTGGTGTCGCGACCTTTTTCGCGCATTTTACATTAACCCCACGTGGTAAATATGTGATCAAAATCTGCGATGTAACGGCGTGCCATGTCAAACATTCAATCCCGATTCTCGAAGCAATGAGGTCACGGCTGAAACTGGCTCCTGGAAAAAACACTACTGATGATATGCTTTTTACCATCAAAACGGTTTCCTGCCTGGGAGCTAACGGGACTTCTGGGAAGTAATCTCTTTGGCTCGGGACTCTCTTGAGTCTCTTAAAAAAGTTGGTGCGATGGTCGGAACGGGTGGTCTGGTAGTGATGAATAATCAGACCTGTATGGTAAGTATAGCGCGGTATTTTATGACCTTTACACAAAGCTAATCGTGTGGCAAATGTGTACTGCGCCGTGAAGGCACGAAGCAGTTGCTTTCACTGCTGGATGATAGTGTCGAAGGAAGGGGAACTGCAGAAACACTTGCTTTACTTGAAAAACTTGCCAGAGCAGTTCAAAAAGGATCGCTGTGCGGACTTGGAAAAAGTGCTCCTAATCCGGTGCTGTCGGCATTGCGTTATTTCAGGGATGAATATAAAGAGCACGTTTTTAATAAACGGTGCCCATCAAAGGTGTGCAGTGCTCTGAGTGCATATACAATCGATAAAACGCTCTGCAAAGGGTGCTGTTTGTGCGCCAAACAGTGTCCTGTTAATGCAATCAGTGGTGAGAAAAAAATACCCTATACAATTGATGAATCGGTATGTATCAAATCTGGTGCGTGTGTCAGTGCGTGCAGCGCATGCACTTCTGCATACCGAATACAAGAATATAAAGAGGATCAGTGAGATGGAATTTTCGGTGAATGGTGGTTAGTGAGATACAAAATTGAGAGTCAATGTCTGCCTTGGAACATGTTGCTTTTTAAGAGGAGCACAGGATCTTATTCATGATCTGATTAAAACCTCCGAGAAAACTGGGTTGATAAACAAAATTGATGTACGAGGTTCATTCTGCTTCGAATCATGTGACCGTGGTCCCGTGGTGATGGTAGAGAATGAACGTGTCGAAGATGCATCAGTAGAAAAGGTGAATAAGAGAATTGTGGAACTGTTGCAATCATTGACAAAGCCGGCGATGGTTTGACCTCACTCTCCATCCTGTCTCCACAATGGCGAGGGGGACCATAGTCTACATTGTCAAAACTGAACGTTCTTCATCACTATCTGCAAATTTCTCGGCAATGGCACGGATTGCGCTTTCGTTTTTGTAAAACATGTCAAACATTGTCGGATCGAATTGGGTTCCACGACCCTCGGTCATTATGGACAATGCCTCTGTATGAGAAAATGGTGGTTTATACACTCGCTTACTGATAAGCGCATCATAAACATCAGCGATAGCCATAATTCTTCCTGGGACAGGGATTTCACTGCCTTTTAAGCGATTTGGATAGCCACTGCCATCCCATTTTTCATGATGTGTCCAGGCGATCTCTTTTGCATAGGTAAGAAAGGAGTTGTATCCCAGTTTCTTTTCTGCCTTCTGCAGAGTTGAGTAGCCAATGATAGTATGGTTTTTCATGATCTCAAACTCTTCAGGAGTAAGTTTACCGGGCTTTAAAAGAATATGATCAGGAGTTCCGACCTTTCCTATATCATGTAATGGAGCCGACATTACTACGAGGTCGATTGTTTTATTATTTAGAAAAAAACTGTATTGAGGAAGGTCTTTGATTGCATTCGCCATTAATTCAACATAATGTTTTGTACGCTGGATGTGGCCACCCGTTTCAGGGTCTCGATATTCTGCAAGACCTGCCAGCGTGTCTATAGTTATTTCCTGCGTCAGTGCGAGTTCTTTTGTTCTCCGAGCAACTCTCTCTTCCAGAACATCATTATGCACTTTTAATTCTTTTTTTGCAATAGCAAGTGCCATGTGTGTTTTCACACGTGCTATCATTTCAACTGGTTCAAACGGCTTGATAATGTAATCAACTGCACCAACATCAAAGCCTATCAGTTTTTCTTCAACATTTGTCATTCCTGTCAAAAACAAAACAGGTATTTCGGCTGTTTGCCTGTCACTTTTGAGAATCCGACAGACCTCAAAACCATCCAGATCCGGCATCATGATATCAAGAAGAATCAGATCCGGAGGAGATTCCTTAATGAGTTGCAAGGCGGCTCTCCCACTCAAAGCAGTTGAAACATCACAAATATCCTGGAGGGTATTAAGAACGACGTCGATGTTTTTTTTATTATCATCAACGACCAATACAGTACATTGTGTGTAATCAACCATTAAAAACCTCATGTTTTAATAATAGCTTCAATTTTTTCCAGCGCAGACTCGAACTGATACTCATTAATTAACTTCTGAATTGACTCTAAAAACCATCCGCACTTATCCGGACAATCATTTTTTATTAATTCTAAAATAAATTTTTGGCATTGTAAAGGTTTATGTTGCCTGATCAGCTCTTTGAGTTCTTTAATCGAATCGACAAATTCAGGATTAAAATCAATATTTGCATCAAAATCCTCAGGTATAACAGATGTGTCAACAAAAGAAACCTGTGGTTTCAAAGCCGGTCCGGCCAGGTGTTGCTCAAGAGTTGATGCAAGGGCTTTCAATCTGATTGGTTTACCCATATAATCATCCATGCCGGCAGTCAAACAGAGCTCCTTGTCCCCAGCCATTACGTTTGCAGTCATTGCTATAATTATTGGTGAATGTTCAAGAACTTCAGAATGAGGATCACGAATGATTTTGGTAAGTTTCAATCCATCCATCTGAGGCATCTGAATATCCATTAAAATTATATCAAATCTTTTTTTCTTGAGTACCTCAAGTGCTTCAACACCATTAGATACAATTTCTGATGAATATCCAAGTATATCCAGATATTCTTTCATCAATTCCTGATTAGTTGAGAAATCTTCAGCTACAAGAATACGTATCTGTCGCTTCTCCTCTTCAACAATGGTATGTCGGGTTACAATTGGCATATCTGCATCATCAGATTTTTTGCCTAACACAAGAGAGAGACAATCCAGAAGAACCTCAGTGTTTAGAGGTTTTACCAGATATCCATCAAATCCCGCATCTTCCATCCTTCCGGCATCTCCACGCTGCTCAATCGAGGTAAGCAACACGCATTTGACAGAGCTTATTGATGGATCTGATTTAATTGTTTTACATAAGTTTTCACCATCCATATCGGGCATACTGTAATCGATCAGCGCTATCTGAAAAGGGGTTCTGTTGCCAGCTGCCTGAATCAGTTGCAGCAGAGCTGATTCACCATTTTCTACATCAACACAAATACAGTTACGCTTTTTTAATATGGTATGTAAAAGATATCTGTTGGTCGACACATCATCAACAATAAGAACGCGGGTCCCGGCAAGCTCCGCCCTGGCCCTTTTTTTATGCACCGATGAATTTGCTTGAATGCCTAGATAGCAGGTAAACCAGAACCGCGATCCTGAACCTGACGTACTCACAACACCGATTTCGCCACCCATCATTTCGGATAAGCGCTTTGCAATCGAAAGACCCAGACCGGTTCCACCGTATTTCCGGGTAATAGAACCATCAATCTGCGAAAAAATTGAGAATAAATTCGGTATTCGATCCTCCGGTATCCCTATTCCCGTATCGGTTATGATAAATTTAAATAGTCCTGAATGTCCATTAACCGAAACCTTCTGTACTTCTAAATTGACTGATCCTGTACTTGTAAATTTTATTGCATTACCTAACAGGTTGACAATAATTTGCCTGAGTTTTCCAGGATCACCGTTCAGCAGTGCGGGTACATCAGGACTGATATTAAAAGAAAGCGTAATATTTTTTTCGTGAGTTTTGACCAGTAAAAGTTCATAAATATCCTGCAGCGTTATATGAAGGTCAAAGTTCATACAATCCAGTTCCAGTTTCCCGGCTTCAATTTTTGAGATATCAAGGATATCGTTGATCAGATTTAAGAGCTCTTCACTGCTTGACCGAACAGTTTTCAGATAACGCTGCTGTTTTTCATCCATCCCTGAGCTTAAGAGGAGGCTTGTCATTCCAATAATAGCGTTCATTGGAGTACGAATTTCATGGCTCATATTAGCAAGAAAAGCACTTTTCGCGATATTGGCCATTTCAGCTTTTTTTGCCATTTCGTTTGCTATTACGGTCATTTTTTCAAGTTTGTGATTTGTTTTTTCCAGATCGAACATTGAAGCTTTCATTGAAGATTCAAACACTTTTCTGTCTGTTATGTCCAGTATGACTCCGACCAGTCCATCCACTTCCCCATTACTGTTTTTAAACGTTGCACGATAAAAAACAACATCATGCAATATTCCTGTTTTAAAAGGAATTTGTGTTTCATAGTGTTTCTTACCAGGATTTTCCAGGAGTTCAAGATCTTTTTGAAATAGCATCTCAGCATTATCCCAGCTAAAGCAGGTAACTGTTTTTCCCAGTAGTTCATCTTTGGTTTTGCCAAGATGTTCCTGAAATGCTTTATTGCATCCGGTATAGCAGCCCTGATTATTGGTAAAATACACAGGGTTTGGAATCGCATCTAGAATTACCTGGTGAAGTGTAAACTGGCCAGGTAGTATGCTTTCCGCTTGTTTAGTTTCAACAGCAGGGGGAGTGGGATCAATAACAGGATTTTCTTCAGGGATCATTTGATTATCGACTAGTTTCTTATCTATAAAGTACACTTTCAGTATAAGATATATACCAATCGACCCAAGAAGTGCAGATAGACTCCCCAGAATTTTCAAACCTGTTTCTACAGCAACAACATTCCAGAAAACGATTCCAATTACTGCAATAGAAGCAACTACTATCTTTACAATCACTTCTCTGATTGGCATCTTTCTGTTCGCCTTAAAAACAATAAAAACCGTTTTAAACAAAATTAAACGAATTTTTATTATACCTCTATAAATACATCGAAACAACAGGTGTTTTTTGTATAAAAAATTGATTGCTTTAAATCCTTAATAATTGTACACTAAAAGGAAATTACTGCTGTAACCGGACCGACTATTTCCAGAGGAGAAATCATGGACGTAGCGTATATTAATCCTTTTATCGTATCAACGATTGAAACTTTTCAGAAAATGCTCAACAGTGAGTCCAAACCTGGCAAAATTACACTTAAAAATGATGACCTTCATACCTATGATGTTTCGGGTGTTATTGGGCTATCGGGAGAAGCGCAGGGTTCAATATGTTTAAGCTTTCCAAAAGTTATTGCTCTAAAAGTTGTTTCTGCGCTCATTGGCATGGAAATAAAAATCATCGGTCCTGAAGTCGCGGATGCGATTGGAGAGATTGCAAATATTATTGCCGGTAATGCAAAGCAGCACCTTACACAGTATAACCTGTCCATTTCGCTTCCAAAAGTCATAATGGGCAAGGACCATAAAGTTGCATCACAGCGGGGAGTTCCCACTATCGTTGTACCCTTCCAAAGTTCTCTGGGTGAATTTGCAATGGAAGTGTCGTTAAAAACACCTGAAGTTAAAAAATGAGCCGGTAAGAATTTAAAACCGTATATTTAAAATCGCGATTAACTATTAGAAGCATCATTCACTCAATAAGTATTTTTTTATAGGATTTTCACCCTCCTGCTTTAAAACTACGGAGGTCAAAGAAGTACCCGATTCGTTAAGTATGTCACAAGCAACAATCCTGGTTCAACCGGGACCTTTCTAATCTCTTTATACTTACAATTTTTTCCTTTTTTATTACTATATAAAAAATAATATTATTTTACCTGTTTCAGATTGGTTGGCCATCTGGCTGATGTTATTTTACATCGCCTTGAATTTAATGACCTGTTCGAGTGAGTATGGTACCGTAACTTTATGATTTTACAGGAGTTTTCGTGAACGGTAGCAGCGTTGGGGTTGAAAAGGTTCAAAAGAACTACGGCAATTTCAAAGCAATAAACGATGTTTCTTTTGAGATTAAAAAAGGTGAATTTTTTTCACTTCTGGGGCCATCGGGTTGTGGTAAGACAACATTATTACGGATTATCGCCGGATTTGAAGACCCAAGTGAAGGAGCGGTTTTTATTGACGATCAAAACGTCATACCGATCCCTGCAAATAAGCGTCATGTGAACACGGTTTTCCAGAATTATGCGCTCTTTCCACATCTGACTGTTTTTGAAAACGTTGCTTTTCCTTTGCGCTTAAAAAAGGTTCCTGAAGATCAGATAAAAAAAAATGTAACTGAATATCTCGAACTGGTTAAATTGCCTGGTGAACTGAAAAAATTCCCGGCACAGCTCAGTGGTGGCCAGAAACAACGTGTTGCTATTGCCCGGGCTCTAATCAATCATCCAAAAGTGCTTCTTCTTGACGAGCCACTCTCTGCTCTTGATGCAAAACTTCGCCAGCATATGCTTATCGAACTTGATGCAATTCACGATAAAGTGGGTATTACCTTTATATATGTTACTCACGATCAGGCAGAAGCTCTTTCGGTTTCCGATAGAGTAGCTGTCATGAATCAGGGGGTGATTCATCAGATTGGTACCCCTGTAGATATTTACGAAAGTCCTGCTGACAATTTTGTTGCCCAGTTTATTGGTGAAACAAACTACCTGACTGGAAAAGTTACCTCTATCATCGATTCACAGCATGCAGAGGTTTCTATTGATGGGTTAGGTTCGATTCAGGCGTTTCTGGATAAGCCGGTTGAAATTGGCAACAGCATAAAACTTACCATTCGGCCCGAAAAAGTGCGGATCACTACCGAAAAGCCACCCACAAGTGTCGATAATATCAATATTATTCAAGGCACGGTCGATGAGATTATCTATTCCGGATTTCAGAGTAAGTTTTTTGTGAAAACCGGGAACGATATGATTTTCAGGGTTTTTAAACAGCACCTTAAATTTTTTACTGATGAAAAAAGTATTAACTGGAAAGATACTGTATATATCTGGTGGATACCTAAAGATGGTTTCATCGTGGAGGTGACAGGTCAGTGAAAAAGAATCCGGGTCCTTTATATGCACTACCCGTGTCGATCTGGATTGGTCTGTTTTTCATAATCCCTCTCTCTATCATATTATTTTACAGCTTTATGAAAAAGGGGGTTTATGGAGGAGTTGTTTTTCAATTCAGTCTTGATGCCTACGCAGCATTATCAAATGCAACCTTTATCACCGTAGCTTTTAATACTCTTTTTATTGCAGCAATCTCTTCACTTGCAATGGTGGCACTTGCTCTTCCAACAGCGTATTTTATCGCCAGAACACCGTACAAAAACATTTTTCTTTTACTGGTGATCATTCCGTTCTGGACAAATTTTCTGATAAGAATTTATGCCTGGATTGCAATTCTTGGTAACAATGGTTTTTTAAACAATATCCTTATCTCTACCGGTATCATTCATGAGCATGTTCAATTTTTATATAACCGGTGGGCAGTTATTCTGGTGACCACCTACACATATCTGACATTTGCAATTCTGCCACTCTATTCAACAATCGAAAAGTTCGATTTTTCTCTTCTTGAAGCTGCCCGGGATTTGGGAGCTACAAAATGGCAATCGATTCTTAAGGTTCTTCTTCCAAATATCAGGGCAGGAATAACAACAGCGGTTCTTTTTACGTTTATTCCATCATTTGGTTCTTATGCGATTCCGCAGATTCTGGGTGGCAGTGATTCACTGATGCTTGGAAATATTATTGCTCGTGAACTAACGGTGACGCGAAACTGGCCACTGGCCTCGTCGATCTCTGTTGTTCTTACAATTATCACAACTTTTGGTGTTATTCTATTTACTAATTTAAATAGAAATGCTGCAGGATCCAGAAAAACGATCAGTGCGAATCAGAAGGATAGTAAAAAGTGACGACTAACAGTAAACATACATTTTCGCCGATTATTATTTCGCTGGTCATGCTCTTTCTCTATCTGCCGCTCATGATTCTGGTTGTTTATTCTTTCAACGACTCCAAAACCATGAACTGGAGCGGGTTTTCGATACGATGGTATTACGATCTTTTTTTTAAATCGCAATCGCTGTGGCAATCGTTTATGAATAGTGCGATTGTAGCAGTTACTTCATCTACAATATCAACGATTATCGGAACACTGGGTGCCATCGGCATTTACTGGTATAACTTCCGTTTCAAGAAGATCCTTCAGGTGGCATCATTTCTTCCGCTTATTTTGCCAGAAATTATAATTGGAGTATCACTGCTGATTTTTTTTGCCGGTATCAAACTGAAACTAGGACTCTTTACCATTTTTCTTGCTCACACAACGTTTAATATCCCCTTTGTCGTTTTAATTGTCATGGCGCGACTTGAGGAGTTTGATTTTTCGATAATTGAAGCAGCTTATGATCTTGGTGCTCGCGAGATCGATACACTGCTTAAAATCATTATTCCAATCTCATCTCCTGGCATTGTCTCAGGGTTTTTAATGGCAGTGACACTTTCCCTTGAAGATTTTGTGATTACCTTTTTTGTTGCCGGTCCCGGATCGTCAACGCTGCCTCTTCATGTATATTCGATGATCCGATTTGCTGTTTCTCCGGTGATCAATGCACTTTCGGTAATTATAATCGCCGGAACAATTCTACTGGCATTTTCTACAAAGAACATTTTTAAGTATATTATTCAAAAATAGCTCAGGAGGGCTTGATGAAACGATGGCTCATGGTCTTGATGGTATCTGTTGCGATATTAGGAGTCGCAGGTTGTTCATCAAACAAAAACAAACTATACATTTACAACTGGACATATTACGTTCCAGATGAAGTGCTGCGGGATTTTGAAAAGCGGTTCAATGCTAAAATCGTTTATGATATGTATGCGTCAAATGAAGAGATGTTTGCAAAACTTCAGGCGGGCGGAACCGGATATGATCTTGTTTTCCCATCGGGTGATTATGTCTCGATTATGATCCGAAAAGAGATGCTTGAGAAGATCGACAAAAGCCGCATCCCCAATCTCGCAAATATTGATAAAGGGGTTATGCAGAAAATCCACTTTGATGAAGGATCCCAGTACAGTGTTCCCTATATGATGGGTGCTGCCGGTATATCGGTTAATAAAAAACAACTCGCAAACTATGAACACAGCTGGAATGTATTTGAAAAGACTGAACTGAAAGGTCGCTGTACGCTTCTTGATGACATGCGGGAAGTGCTGGGCGGGGCATTAAAAACCCTTGGATATTCGGTAAATTCGGTTAATCCCGAGGAGCTTCAGAAAGCAAAAAAGGTTGTTTTGAAATGGAAAGAGAACATCGTCAAATTCGATGCAGAAGCATTCGGTAAAGGGTTTGCTTCTGGGGAGTTCTGGTGTGTTCACGGATATGCTGAAAATGTATTTCTCGAACTTGATTCATCGATGGTACCAGATGTCGACTTTTTCATTCCCAGAGAGGGAACAGCCATGTATATGGACAATATGGTACTTCTAAAGGATGCTAAAAATAAAGATCTCGCATATCAATTTATAAACTATATTCACGAACCCGAAGTATTCGCAAAAATTGTTGATTTCCTCAATCTTCCATCAATAAATACTGCTGCGAATGCTAAGCGCAAAGTTCAACCGAAATATCAGCTCACCGATCTTACAAATTCTGAGTTTAAAGAAGATCTTGGTGATAACCTTGAGCTTTACAATAAGATCTGGCAGGAGATTCGGATCGGAAAGTAGTTGAAACTAATTGAAAATGATGATAAGAGGCTTCACCTTCATAGCTTTATCTTTTTGTTTGTTGTGCACAAATGAGTTTAATGCAACAATTGTTGAAATCCCTTCAAATAATTCTGATACACCAGCTATAGAATCTCCACCAATCGAATACTATTATCCTATTCCCAGTACATCACAACTCGAATGGATGGATGCTGAGGTGTCGATGTTTATACATTTTGGTATGAATACATTTACGAATGTAGAATGGGGAGATGGTACTGAAAAGCCAGAGCAGTTTAATCCGACTGGTATTGATGTACTGCAGTGGGTTTCGATCGCTAAAGAAACAGGATTCAAATATGTGATTTTAACAGCAAAGCATCATGATGGATTTTGTCTGTGGCCGAGTAAATTTACTTCCCATACCATTACCAATAGTCCTTATAGAAATGGCAAAGGGGATATTATCAGGGAGTTTGCCGATGCATGTCATTCGCAGGGAATAAAAATGGGGTTGTACTATTCACCCTGGGACAGGCATGAAAAAACGTATGGTACTGAAGAATACAATCTTTATTTCCGTAATCAATTGATTGAATTACTTACCATTTATGGTGATGTAGGAGAGATATGGTTAGATGGAGCTAATGGGGATACATTGAATAAAATGAGTTATAACTGGGACCTGATCTTCACGACAATCAGACATTATCAACCTGATGCAATTATTGCCAACAAGGGTCTCGATGCAAGGTGGGTTGGTAATGAAATGGGAATAGGGAATGAAACTGAATGGTCAGTGCAGCGGGAAACTAAAAATATGAAACTTTCCGATATGTACGGAAATGTCTGGTATCCTTCAGAATGCGATGTCTCAATACGCCCTGGTTGGTTTTATCACGAAAGTGAAGACCGCTATGTAAAAAGTGCAGATTCCCTTGTTCAGATTTACTTCCAGACAGTAGGAAGAAACAGTAATCTTTTATTGAATATCCCTCCAGATAAAAAGGAATTAATTTCTACAATTGACTATAAGAATTTGAAGAAATTTAAAAGTCGACTTGATTCAATTTTTTCTGAAAACATATTTAAAGAGCAAGAGATCTACGCTTCTAATGAACGAAGTTCTGAGTATACTGCATCATTCTGCCTTGATAATAACCGGGAAACCTTCTGGACTACTGCACTAGATACTACTCATGCCGAGCTTACAATTGTCTTAAAAGCGAAAAAAAAACTAAATATAGTGCGACTCGAAGAAGCGATCCGATATGGACAGAGAGTAAAATCTTTCAGACTCTTATACAAAGATAATTTAGAATGGAAACAGTGTTTCCAGGGAACAACAATTGGGAAAAGTAGAATTGTAACATTTGATCCTGTTACTACAGATGCTTTTAAAGTAATCATTGATGAATCTTTGGCTGCACCAACATTGAGAACTGTAAAAGGGTATTATTCTTCAATCATGAAATAATTAATAACGAATCTATTATCAACGTTACGAATTGTGATCATCGATAGTTCGTGAGTTTTTACTTTTCTGATTGTTCCACCAACCGGCATTGCCTGATGTGCTTTTATAATGATATTGCCAACAACCTGCCCAATCTCAGAACTCACTAAAACGGCTCAAAACGTGCCTATCCCATCGCAAGTTTAAATCCTTCTGGAGATGCCAATTGCAGCGTGAATGTTCTGCCTGAGCCGTCAGGTAGAAGTAACGGTTTCTGTTGTACCTCATCAAGGATC
>JBNKZD010000223.1:0-6710 GCA_050301235.1 Chitinispirillaceae bacterium
CCAAGTGAAGTAAATATACCCAAATCATTTTCAAAGCGCATAAAGAAAAACTGGAAAGATTCACTGCATTTAGACAGTAAAAATCGCCTGACTTGTATAACATGCCACGATCCACTGAATCAGTGTTTAAAAGGCAGATCATATATGTCAACACAGAATCCAAGATTTCTAAGAGAAGGGCCATACTCCAAAAGAACAGAAATTTGCTACAAGTGCCATGATTCAACAAAATATAAAAAACTGATAGCACACGATCAGATAGATGATAAAGGGTTTCTGAAACTCAATAAATGTCGTTTATGTCATCAGATCAAAAGAAATAGAAAAATCAAGAGTGGGATAGAGCGCGATTTATCAAAATTTCCACTTATAAGTAATCTTAACAGTGAACGTACTCTGCTTTGCATTCGCTGCCATAAAAAGATCGATCATCCAACAAGTGCGTTCAGAGTATCTTCAGTTAATACATATCGTCACTTGATTGCTATTACGGATGAGAAGAAAAAAACGCTAGATACAATGAAAGTGAAAACAGGAATTTATATGCCGTTAGAACCAGACTCCGGGAGAATCTATTGCGGAACTTGTCATGAAGCACATCAGCCTGGCGTATTTAAAGGAGAGGAAAAAACTTCATTAAACGGTACGAAAAAACGACTTCGCGCAAATACGATATGCACATACTGTCATGACAAGTAATTTTGGTATTAAACATGTATGACGAGATTTCTGTGAAATGCAGATTAACGCTTTATGGATTGTGTTATATGCTGGTTGGGCTGGCGTTACATTTGATGTTATCGGGGAACGTAAATGCCGCACCGAATGCATTTGAAGATGATGAGGCATGCCTTATGTGCCATAAATATGTTCGAATGGCGCGTATAACGGAAGAAGGAGTCTTTCGATCATACTATGTTCCACCTGCAACGTTTTCAAAAACAGTGCATCGAAACGTTCCATGCAGGGACTGTCATAGCTATATCAAACAACTACCACATCGAGCAGTTGATGAAGGTGTTAGGTGTGATAAACAGTGCCATTCAAAAAAAAATCCAGCTACAGGTAAACCATTTAGCCACAAGGCCATATATGATCTTTATTCACAAAGTGTTCACGCAAGAGATAAAAAGGCAACAGGACTAGATGCTGATAAGCCATATTGCATCACTTGCCATACAAATCCCATATACAATCCATCGGAAGAGACGCCACCAAAGGAAATCCTTGATCGATGCGAACTTTGCCATGAGAAAAGAGAGTTTGTTAAGCAGTGGTATTTTCATACAAGTAGAAGAGTATTGGATGTAAAGCGAACTGGTCAGGAGATTGTTGAAATATGTACACGTTGTCATGCAAATGAGGAGTTAATCGAACGGCATATGAATGCAGCAGATGAAAAAGGACAACCGCTTGGCGACAAGTTTCCAATAGCTGCAACATCATATAAAAACACTTTTCATGGAAAGGTGACACGATATGGACTGGTAGGTGCGGCGACATGTCTCGATTGTCATGCGGATAATAATGAATACTACAAAGGTGTTCATAAAATACTGCCTTCACGAGATGCAGAGTCACCTGTAAATATAAATAACAGAGTTAAAACGTGTCAACGATGCCATAGTAATGCTGACAAAAATTATGCAGTAGTAGATCCTCATCCATCATTTGAGGACAAGTACAATCCGATACTGCACAAAGGGGAAAAAGCTTACAGCATCTTTGGAAATATGGTGGTTCTGTGCTTGGTTGGACTATCAATGTTTGAGACATTCGGTCGGTGGAGGGATGGGGCAGGTTGGCGGCTACGAAATGGCTCCACATGGTACAGAAGAAGTCGTAGACATAGAGATCGCATTGCACATAGCTAGAACGTGATGAATTTAACTACCGAAACTAATGAGATTGAAAATGATACTTTCTAAAGAGGCATCAGATGTGCTGCGGACTACAATGCGACAAAGAAAAGTTAGCGATGAGGATCGTAAAGAGGTTGAGTCACTTATCGCAAGTATCCCAGACGATCGTGTTTTGCTATACAAGAATGTGAACTCAAATCCTATAGGGGATCTACCGCGATACTCAATTCACATAAGAATTCAACATCTTCTTACATTTACTACTTTTTTGCTTTTGGCCTTCACGGGATTGCCAGTACACTTTTTTGACGCGGTTTGGGCTAAACCGTTCAGTCAGATGTTAGGGGGAATTGATGTCACTAGAGTCATTCACCGTACATTAGCAACAATTATGATTCTCTCTATGATCTACCACGTAGTTACTCTATTGCTCGGTGTAAGCTTACGGATTATAAACAATACTTTTGATATTCGAAGAACTGTAATTCCTAGATGGAAGGATATTCAGGACATGAGGATGGACATTTTGTATTTTTCTGGGCAGAGAATGCAAAGACCGGAAATGGATAAATTCATGTACAAACAGAAGATACACTATTTTGCTGCAGCTTTCGGAAGTTGTGTCATGGTGATATCAGGATCCTCATTTCTGTTTCCGGATCTATGGGCAAGTCTACTCCCTTTTGGATGGGCTTATTACACACAAAATATCATGCGCCTGGCGCATTCACACGAAGCATTACTTGCTCTCGTTGTGATTGCCTTTTGGCACTGGTACAACGTGCACTTGGCGCCAGGTCGGTTTCCAATGCAGTGGACCTATCTAACGGGAAAAATCACGAGAGAGCATCAGATTGAAGAGCACTTTTTGGAGTATCTCCGTAATCTTGTTGAAATACCAGAGGAACGTAAGGTGTTGCGGACGTTACTGGCAGAATATGGACTGTCAGCTGATACAGCAGAGCAGGAATCATTTATGGATAAACCTGTTCCAATGCAAGAAGGGTGACGTTGTATGACAAAACGATTGTCAATAATACAGACATTTATAGCCTACATATCGCTATTTGTCGTAATTATGTGGATGATGTATTTTACTTTTTTCTATTTATCACTTGTATTCAAAAAGTAACGAAATTGCCATGATTAATTTTGAACTCTATATCAATATATTGCGTGTATTAAGGACAAAGAAATGCACGAAGCAGTAACATCAGGAACAATAATTACGATTACTGCGGTGATTGTATTTGTTTTAGTGCTTATCATGGTCGTAATTATTCTGGATGCGAAAGCAAAGATACCAGGAGAAATGCATAATGATATTTTTAGAATAGCAGGCGTTAGAAATAATCATCCAATATGGTCTTATATAATAGGAATATTGCTTCTGACAATCATTGCGGGAGTCGCGTTGGAGTTGGGAGCAACCATCCTTCACAGTATGCCAATCAATAATGAAAAACCATCAGCATTACTTTCCAATCTTAAAGAAAAGAGTGTTTTGGAAAATAAAAGACATTTTCACAATCCGGCAAATACTCTCGCTTTAGAGGGGAAAAAAAGTGTTTGCTACTATTGCCATGGAGATTTTCCTCATTTTCAAACGCGCATGATCAGAACCTTACTTAATATGCATACGCAATTTCTTGGCTGTATGACATGCCATACAGATCCTAAAAAGGTTAGTGAAAGTAATATTACGCTAAAATGGCTCAACTTTTCTGGTGTAGAAGTAACCGGTTCCCGCTTTGGCGTTGACTATGATGCAGAGACAGGCTTTCTAATAGATACTGACGATTTCTATTCAAAGATCGTACCGTACATTACAGATAACGGAACACAAAAATTACTCGAAATAACGGAAGATGATCCAATGGCGATAGACTTTGTAAAGGTGCAGGAGCAGCTAAAAGGAAGGGACAGGGAGTCCGTAAAGAAAAGTCTACACAGCATTGTTATGCCAAAAGGGCGCTTTTGTCCGCGTTGTCATACGCAAGCAGAAAAGAGTTTTGTTCCATTTAAGAAGCTTGGGTTTTCTGATAATAGAATAGACGATTTAACTAAGATGAATATTATCGGTATTGTGGAAAAGTATAATGAGTTCTATATGCCAAACATGATGAATCGAGATGTCGAACCGATCAATCTGGATTAGTTGGTGTTTCGCAATGTCATTAATTGGTAACTGTGGAGGAAAAATGTTTCTACAATTCATTGCAAGTAGGGTCAGTTACGTAATTTAAATATCAATCTTGCGTGTATGTTGGGTGCAATCAGCAGACGAACAGCATATTTTCATGTGAGCAATATTCATTTTAAAAAGATATGGAGATAAGTGTGTGTTGCTTGTGAAACTAAAAAAAATATATCAGGGATTGGAAAAAGATAGTACTCGAGTAAGTACTCGAATGCCATTAATTGCCGCCTTGCTATCAATATGCCCTGGTCTTGGACACCAATATTCAGGATATCTGATACGAGGAATTATACTGTACATGATAATAGTAATCATGTTTTGGTTGAGTGCAATAGGGTTTATGTATGTCAAATCGACAATGTTAAGTCTAATTGTTCTACTTGTGCCGTTTGTGGCAATGTTTATGATAATGATTGACGCAATATTGTCTGCACGAAAACAAAAAACCGAGTACAAATTGAAATGGTTCAATAGAGTATGGATATATATAGCAGTCTTTGGCGGATTGTTGGCTACTGTAAATCCAATGATGGATAAGATGATAGGAAAGTACATAGTGCGAGCATACTTTGTTACTTCAGATAGTATGAACCCTAAAATATTGAAACATGATCTTATTGTAATAAACAAGTTGAAGACGCCGAAGAATGGAGATGTTGTATTAATCAGTCACGATATAGAGATGACTGATGCTTCAATATCAAGAATATTGAAAGAAAATACTTTGAGAAGAGTTATTGCGGTACCAGGGGATATGATAGAAATGCGAGGTCGGAAGGTCATTGTAAATAACCGCGAGCTTAGTGAACCCTACGTTACATACAGTCATGGTGTAAGTTTGAATAACCTGAATGATGAAACATTTTCCTTGGGACCAGACAGGGTCCCGGAAAATGCCTTTTTTGTCTTATCCGATGCAAGGCATTACAGTTTTGATAGTAGAATATTAGGATTTATCGATAAGAAAAAAATAGCTGGCGTCGCGACAAAGGTATTTTGGTCATGGAACTTTAATGAAGGAAGAATCAAATGGGAAAGAACTGCGATGAATGTATTTTAGAATTGAGATTTTATCATAAGTAATATTTTAAATATTAAAACAACACTATTAATACATATGACCTGGTGAACTGGAGCGTGTAGCTCAGGACGACAATAATCCTTCTAAAGAAAATAATATGCATTTTAAACACTTAATATACTTGATGGTTTTTCTTTACCTGCTTGCTTTTAATGTAAATGGAGCAGATGAACTAAACTGTGTACTGTGCCACAAATACAGAGGACTTAGTCGAATTGATGAGTCAGGAAACTTCAGACTTTTCTATATAAATCAAAGTCTATTTAAAAAAGGTCCACATAAGCGGATTCAGTGCAAAGATTGTCATCGCGATATAATAAAAATCCCACATGACCCGGCATCAAAAGTAGATTGCACGGTTGAATGTCATCTTACAGAACCATCAGGCAAGGAAAAATTTTCACATAAGCCGGTCGCGGAAATTCTGTCAAAAAGTGTTCACGGCAAACCGGATAATAAAACGGACGGTAATGACTACCCTGAAGATTTTCCATATTGTACAAACTGTCATGACCAGCCACTATATAGACCACTTTCTTTCTTCAAAGGACAGGAAGCGGGTGTAACTGAGCGTGGACTAAGTCGCTGTAAGACCTGTCATAGAACTGGAGAATTCGCAGAGGACTTTTACAATCACGTTACATCAAGGCTGCAAAAGCTTAGGGTAGCGAAAGAGATAGCTGGTGTTTGCGCTAAATGCCATGGAGACAATAATTTTCAGGAAAGGCACAAGCTGCAAAAAAACATTGTTGAATCTTATTGGGAGACGTTTCACGGAAAAGCTACATTTTTTGGATCTGATGCGACTCCGGATTGTATTGACTGCCATGTTGTGAGTGGGGAAAACGTTCATTCTATTGAAGGTAAGAACTCAAATACATCTGCAATCAATAGTGCCAATATATCAGCGACCTGCAGGACATCTGGCTGCCATGAAAAAGCTGGCGATCATATTGCAAGTTACCAGGTCCACACGGATTACACAGATGCACATAAGTACCCGATGCAATATTATATGTTGAAATTCTTTAAATATTTAATGGCGGGTGTCATGTACTTTTTTATTACTGTGATTTTTCTTGAACTAGTGAGAAGACTGTTCCCGAATTATTCATTTATTAAGTCAGACAATGTAAAAGTGAAAAAAAGTAATGGGATAATTGAGGTAAAGCATGAATAAATATCCACCAATTGCTTATCGAAATGGAAAGCGCTATTTTTTTAGATTCTCATTGATACAAAGAGTGCAGCACATCATACTTTTCTCAACGGTAATAGTACTTGCGCTGACTGGCTTCCCGTTACGATACTACGATCAGCCATGGGCAAAGAACCTCTATGATTTCTTCGGGGGTATCGATAAAGCACCATGGATTCATCGTATAACTGGACTAATACTTCTTGCGCTGTTTGTTTTTCATACATGCTATTGGGTTTATCTGTTTTTCAAGAATCGTGTAGGTCGTCTAATTAGAGAAAAAGAGCTCACTGTAGGAAATTTTATTCGCGAATTCTTTGCTATGGAAATGATTCCTAATAAAAAAGATGTAATTGACTTCATTTCTAT
>JBNKZD010000224.1:0-56720 GCA_050301235.1 Chitinispirillaceae bacterium
GTTTAAGCAGAAGTGCTGGATCTGCTGTGACCAGTATTTGCCGCTGAACACCACTCTCCTCCAGAATCTGTTGCGATCGCCTGTCTCTGACAGTTAATGCATCAATTTTATTCAATGTAATTTTAACATGCTCCTGCACCAGTGGTTCTTTCAGCGGGCCGGCTCCAACTGCGTACACCATTACCGGGATATTTTTATCGCTGGCAATAACAGCTTCACGTAAGTAGATCCTGGCATCAGCATCATAGAGTAACCCTCCGCCACCAATAATTAATATGTCAAGTTTTTCTATTTCTGGCGTCAATTCATGAATGGTTAATTGACGAGAAGAAACAGCATGGTCAGCATCATGACGACCAAGAGTATCATCGCAGCTGCGAGTAAAAACAGTGATTTCTGCATTGATAGATGAACGTATCTGTGAAATTATACTTTGAAGAATTGCCTCATCACCGAGGTTTAACCCCCCATAGGAACCTGAAATCCCGATTTTAACGGGTGTTTTACTCCCCATAACGTACCTGCACACTGTCCGTTTTTCAGCGAGCTATTGAACCATTAATTGTGAAGCACAAATAGTTTTAATACTGTTGAATACATTTTTAAATCTGCTATTGTACTTCCATTGTTATAAGGGTTCGCAATGTGCATGCCGAAATGTATGGGCAAGGGATGAGCTGAAAAAAACAAAATGTCGAGGGGCTGTAGTAAGTTATTTCCTGATCAGGAGATAATGTGTGCTATAATAGAATAGGTATTGAAAATGGATGTACAAAAATTATCTTTAGCCAGAATTCAGGTATTTATGAAGATGATTCACTGGTTGTGGGTCAAAAATGAGAGGAGAACTTAAAAAAATGAGTGCAGGAAATAGATTCGCTCCTGGGCAGCGATGGATAAGTACTAATGAACCTGAACTTGGTATCGGTGTAATCAAGCAGGTTGATAATCGATTCGTGGAGATTCAATTTCCGTCTCATAAGAGTGAACGGCGTTATGCCGCATCAGGCGCACCTCTAAAGAGGATTATATTCAATAGCGGTGAGATTATAAAAGATCGCAATGGAAAAAATTATATTGTTACAGCCCTGGAAGAAGACCAGGCAAGAGGATTGATTACCTATATTACCTCTGATAAATCTATCCCGGAAACTGAGTTGTCATATTCTATTAATATTGCAACACCAGACAAACGTTTTCTGGCTGGTATTGCAGATAGTTGTGCTGATTTTGAGTTACGCGGATCGATGGTGAAATACCGCTCCAGGATTCTGGGATCAGAGGTTCGTGGCTTTGCTGGTGGAAGAATCGATCTTCTGCCCCACCAGATTTTCATTTCTGAAACGGTAGCTGCGAGAAAACTACCGAGGGCTCTTCTGGCTGATGAAACCGGACTTGGAAAAACCATTGAGGCAGCTTTGATTCTTCACCGGTTAGTACTTACCGGCAGAGTTTCCCGTGTGCTTCTACTTGTGCCCGAAACCCTTGTTCATCAGTGGTTTGTCGAACTGTTGCGGCGTTTTAATATTCTCTGCACCCTTATTACAGATGAGATTCTTCAGGACAAGGATGAAACGAATATTTTTCTTGAGGATGAGATGTTTATTGCTGATATGTCTCGTCTTGCAAAAACACCGCTTCGTGCAGCACAGGTATGTAAAGCACCCTGGGACCTTATAATCATAGATGAAGTACATCATGTCAAATCAGACAGTCCTGAATCAGCTATGGTCCATGAACTTGCCAGGCAACAATCAGGCATGCTTCTTATGAGTGCGACACCGGAACAGTTCGGAATCAAAAACCATTTTTCCCGCTTGCAGATACTTGATCCGGGACGTTTCAGGAGTTGGGAAGAGTATCAGTCAGAGAGGGAATCGATTCAGATAATATCTGATTGTATTGAAAACAGTTGTAGGGAGAAGGGGATCAGTACCGATATTTCCGGGATTGATTCGGTAAAAGTCAGTGTTCCGGGTGTATTGCTTGAAAAGAAAGCGGTGCCGGCGGGAACTGCTGGTGATTCCACCGAAAAGAAAGAAATTTCTATTGGAGAATTAATAGACCTTTACGCCATGGGGAGGGTACAGTTCAGAAATACCCGTAAAATGGTCAAAGGATTTCCTGACCGCGTTGTAAATCCCATTACAGTGCAATGTGATGACACGATGAGTGAAACCATTCTTGCAGATGTTGATAAATGTCACAAAACAGGGATTGGGACGATTCCTGCGGGCATCATTACGAATGATTCACGGGTGACTGAACTTGCACTCCTTGCCAAAAGATTAAAGAGGAAAGTACTTGTACTTTGCGGAAGGAAAGAAGTTGCGATTACCATTCAGGAACAGTTGCAGAAGTTGGTGGGCGTGAACATCGCCTTGTTTCATGAAGAAATGACACTGATTCAACGGGATCGTAATGCTGCCTGGTTTGAAGAGGAGAATGGCGCGGATATACTTATCAGCAGTGAATCGGGGAGTGAAGGTCGTAATTTTCAGTTTTGCAGTCATCTGGTTCTGTTTGATCTGCCGTGGAACCCTGAACTGCTCGAGCAGCGTATCGGCAGGCTGGACAGAATCGGTCAGGGGGATACAATCACAATTCATATACCCTATTTTAAAGGTACGGGGCATGAAATGCTTTTTCGCTGGTATGAAGAGGGCGTCGGGTGTATAAGTGCTAATGTTCCGGCTGCGGGTGAAGTATTTGAACATCTTGAAAACCTGTTTGTCACAGTGAGCAGGACAGCACATCACGGCGTATTTTCAGAAAGTGAAATGGACAATCTTCTTACAAAATCAAGAACTCTTAAAGAGCAATTGAATGCCACATTATTCAGCCACCGTGACTATCTGCTCGAACTGTCTTCAAACCGTCCTGCTGAGGCACGAAAAATGATTGAAGCGATAGAACTTCATGACCGTGAAGGTGTTGCTTCACAGATCGTAGAAGATCTGTTCCATCACTATGGAATTGTTATAGAGGAAGGTGGGAAAGACCGTTTTCTAATGCAGACTGAATATCTCACTGATCATGCATTCCCTCTGCCGCGTATAGAGCGCCCGATGATTACCTACAATCGAAATCTCGCACGTATGAGAGATGATATCGAATTCCTTACCATCGATCATCCGATGATTACAGGTGCGCTTGATCTTTATCTCTCCTCGGATCATGGGACAAGTTGTTTTGCTTTGTGGAGAGATGATAAAATTAAGGAAATAGTTGTTGAGTGTATATTTGTTCTTGAGTGCATATCGCCCGAAAAACTCTATACTGACCGGTTTCTTCCTGCCCTCCCGATACGGGTTGTTGTCAATCATCTGGGACAGAACGCTTCTGACCGGTATACGATTGAGCTTTGCAAGGTGCACTGTGAGAACGGACCGGTTGCTAAATTACTTGCTGCAAAATCCATAAATGACGTGTTTTCAAAAATGGTACAGAAGAGCACGCAGATAGCTCTTGAGAATGCAAAACCTATTGTCGCCGAGGCAATTGAAAAAATGGATTCATTTTATACTAAAGAACTGCAGCGACTTGAAAAACTTGCTGCACAGGGCGCATCAATGGCCCAAAATGAGTGGGAAGAGTTAAGCTCAGAGCGCAGTGAGGTGAAGCGATATCTGTCTGATGTGCGCACCCGGCTTGAGTGTTTACGAGTTATCCGGAGAGGACCGGTTTCCTGATCTGTATTACCTGCTGCTATACGAAAAGCGCAACCAGATCCGGTGAGTACTGGTGTTGACTTGAGCATCAGCCATTTCTGGTTGCAAAAGTATATACCGGTAATCGTAGTCGAGGGTAATGTATCGGGATAGTCTCCAGCTCAATGTCGCATTAAGGTCAAAGTCGGGACGCGTGATACGCATCTCCGGCACTACCGGTGTGAACACTTTAAGTTCTGAACTGGCAGTTGCAAATCGACCTATGTGAAGGTTAATATTTATTGCTGCCTGGGGTCCGAATTCCTTGTTTGTAGTTTTATCCTTTTTTTCCAATATTAGTGCACTCAATAAGGTTGAATCCGTGCGATCATTAGAGACTATTTCATATTTTTCAGGAAAATTACCCAAAGTAGCTCCTACGCCAAGTCTGACTTTTGTCTGAAAAGCTCTTGTTCTGATTGCATCGAAGTTGGCCCCACCACCAACTTCAAATATCAATGGAGAAAAAGAATTGGTAAGTTTAAATGTCGACGATGAGTCCACGAAGTCATTCTCTTTTATAGAATCACTCGAGGGCACATAAAAAAATTTATATTTTGATTCATCTCTTTTGTAACGTCGTGGAAATAAATTTGTAGAGATTTCTGCCCGACCGTAGGGGCCAAACCAGGAAAGGATTCTCCATATATAAAGCGATGTCATGCGAAGTTCATCAGTAGCGTTTATCAATTCCTTAAAGTTGAGATTTGTAAAAAAGTTAAGGTCCGAAACGCTGATTCCTTCATCGATAAGCAGATCGGATTTCCATTCGTAGGGTGCGTTATTATACGTGAGTGAAAAGTTGGTACGTAAATTAAGAGTGAGATTCATGGAGTTGGAATTAGTCTCTTTTTTGTCTGTTTTACCAGAAAAGAAAATTGTCCCACCCATATTTGAACCGTACCGCCAGTGTGACTTGAGTTTTGTACCAGGAGTTAATTCGATATTTCCACCACCAAGAATGGTAAAATCATCCGGACGTTGAATAAGAAGAAATTTTGTATATTCACCTGGAAGCAGCCTCACCGTAACAAAATTTTTAAGAGTGTTGAAACTTTGTCCGCGGCCAAAAATTTTATAGGTACCTGGTTTGAGAATCCAGGTTGTCAGTACTTCTCCGATAGTGGGGTCTGCGCCAAAGCCACGACCGTATGGTTCAAATTCGTCAATTCGAACGATCTCATATTCTCCGCGGAACGGCACCGAATTACTGTCAAGTGTTTCGATCGTTAAACCGCTCCAGTCCGGGAGCACCGGAGTGGATTTTGATTCTTCGACAACGACCTGACGCACAATACGCTGACGGTGCGAGCCGCTTCCCAGAACAACAAAATAGGTTCCTGGCTCAACAGAAAACATCTTCCCGGGGCTTCCAGTCTGTACCACTTCACCATTGGGATCAAGGATTTCGATTTCAGGTGTGCGGTAGAGATCTGAAAAACGGGGTATGAATATCCCACCTTTGCCAAGTGGAATATTAGTGCGGTCTGATGACATCTGCTCTGACAAGGGAGGAGCATCCCAGGTCTTTGCAGCTTTATCATACCAGGGGACCGAGATTGGGGTTTTGGTATCGGTAGATACAAGAGCTGTGTCTTTAGGCAATACCCATTGCATATACTCCTGTGTGATCTCTTCTCCGGGCAAATCGGCCGGAAGTTCAGCAACTATACTGCTGCAGCAGAAAAGTAATTGCAAAGTGAACAGATGCCAGGATCTCATCGTTATTCTCCGGTGATAGTTGAATCTGAAAACTGCGGTGGTACGATCTGATCAAATGTCGCAGGCACATTATATCCATACTCAGATGCTAATTTGACATCGATGTCATGGATAACCTGAGTCATGATAAACTCCATCAGTGCAGATAACTCCTTTACCACATATTCCGGTTCATGCTGGAACACTCGTTTCCTGTTGTCAAATCTTCTGGTGTAAATAATCCGACCATCACTGACTCTTGTTAACTGAAATCTTACTGCAAGGTGTGCAAACCACAGCTCTTCACTATCGTACTCTTCAATAGCTTCTATCATACCGCTTAATGCAAAATCAGGCTTTTGACCTTCATCAAAGCGTCGGACTATGCTGCTCACAATATTAGCTGTGAGAAGGTGCTTGTAGATAAGATCGGTAAGCATACGAGTCGGTTTGACAGCCCAGACTCTATACACGTAATACTGAATGGAAAATGGGCTCTTTCTGTAAACGATCTGTGGTCTGTTGTAAGCTTCTTCGATATCAAGCTCCTGGAGACGAAGCGTAAAAGGATATGGGCCCTGAATAACGCGGTTACGTTCCGATGATGGAAGATAGTTGAGGAGAAAGTACTGTTTTATCGGTACCTTTCCGCATCCACTGAACAGTAATATCAAAGCGGTCATATATATATATGGCTTCATCGGATATTCCTTTCCCTTTGAGATTCCCCCTTGAGCAGAAGGGAGGGGTTTTCAACAAGGATTTTCGTGAGCTGATTAGCGTTTTCCGTTGCTTCACGGATATTCTGCATTCCTGTAGAAAAATCCTCTCTGCTTTGCCGCACCATCATTGAAAGATTGTCAGTCAGTCCTTTCATTGATTGAACAGTAGAATCGATTTTAGAAAACGTACGCGAAAGTTGTTCAGATGATATTGATTGATTCATTGTCGTAGTGAATTCATTAACATCGGTAAGTATCATTGAAACCTTTTTCAGGATTGAATCAGCAGATGTTGCAATATTTTTAACTCCCGGACGGGTTTCATCAACAAATTCGTTCACGCTGCTGGTAATCTCTGCAACATTATCAATGATCTTTTTTATTGATTTTAAACTGTCGGGATTTGAAATCTCGTTGAGGTGATTAAGTAAAAGCTCAACTTTAGCAATGATTGATTCCGCTTTGCCGGTAATTACAGTAAAGGGAGAGACTTTTGTTTTAATCTCGGAACCGGGTTTAAGCGGAGGAGCCTCATTGGTACCACCTGTAATCTCAACGTATTTAAGACCTGTGATACCCATAGCGCCGGTTGTTGCAACCATATCAGTTTTCATTGGAAAATCCTCCTGGATCTCCATGATCACTTTTACGCGTGTGAGATCGTTTGGAAGATAGTTGATTTTTATGATTTTACCGATTGGTACTCCGCTGAATTTTACAACTGCACCCTGTTCGAGTCCACTCAGCGATTCGCCCTGAAAAAAAGCGATATAGGTACTGAACTTGTTTGTGAATTTGACTCCAAGCGGTACCGCAAAAAATACTGCGATGAGTGCCACTCCAATAATGACAAAGACTCCCAGTCTGGCTCGCTGGGCCTGTGTTATACTCATAAAAAACTCTCCACTTTGAAATGTAGTGAACCAGCAGAACTCTGAAACTCCCCGCGCTCACGACGCTTGAAAAAGTCAAATAGTGGTCCTTCAGAAAATTCCATCGCGCTGGCAAGCGGACCGTCATACATCAGTGTTCCTTTGTGAAGGAACGTAATTGCATCAGCAATTTTTTCTATCGAAAAAAGTTCATGTGTCACAACAACAACCGTTATACCCAGAAGTTCCCTGAGTTTCAGTAACAGATCATCAAGACCTGCGGATGTTACAGGGTCAAGTCCGGCAGATGGTTCATCACAGAATAGTAGCGGAGGGTCGAGAACCAGGGCACGCGCGAGTGCAACTCTTTTGCGCATACCTCCGGACAGTTCTCCCGGGTACAGGTGTAGTGCATGAGGCAGATCAACCTGCGATAGTTTAAGGTATACAATTTCTTTTATTACCGAATCGGGAAGTGTGGTATGCATCTGTAATGGCAGAGCTACATTATCTCCAACTGTCAATGAACCAAGCAGTGCACCGTTCTGAAACAAAACACCGATTTTTTTTAGCACTTTGATCGTTTCAGGATCATCCTGATCATTTATTTTCTGTCCAAAAATCGATATTGAGCCTGAATATGGTTTGAGAAGTCCAATGATTGATTTGAGCAGTGTCGTTTTTCCGCATCCTGAAGTACCTAAAATAACTCTAATCTCTGATGTATTAAAGTGCGTGGTAATATTATTAAGAACCGTTCGCTCACCATAGCGGGCTACAAGGTTGTTTATTTCCACTGCCGGAATTTTTTTATCGTTTGACACCAGATGATCCTTCATAAAATAAATGAAAAAATAGCATCTGCTATTATGATTATAAAAATACCAGTGACTACACTTGCTGTAGTTTCTTTGCCGACTGCTTCAGCGCCACCCCGCACCCTGAAACCATAAAATGCGCCAATCCAGATAATCAACCAGGAAAAAATAACTGATTTAAAGACACCTGCGAAAACATCCCTGAATTTGAGACTTTTAGCTAATTCATTCAGGAACATGCTGCTTCCAAGATCAAGGTAGAGTAAACCAATCAGGTAGCCACCAAAAATGCCTGCCGCTGTAGCAATAATTGATAATATGGGCATAGTGATAGTAATAGCCCAGAATTTCGGGACCACTACAAATTGAATCGGATTGATCCCCATAGTTTTGAGGGCATCAATTTCTTCACCGACGCACATGGTGGCGATCTCAGCGGTAGTGGCACTCCCCGTTCTGCCAGCAAGGATTATAGCCGTCATCAATGGTCCGAGTTCCCGTACAAATGACATTCCTATGAGGCCTGCCAGAAAGACTCCCGCACCATATGTTTCCAGTTGCATTGCTGTCTGGAGTGATAAAACAATACCGATAAGAAATGCCAGAAGGGCGACAATAACGAATGCTTTCATGCCAAGGTGATACATCTGTTCGCCTAACGACCCTTTACGCATATCCCTTTTTGTAAATGCACCGATTGTTCCCCAGTAAATCATTTCGGTGAGAACCGAAAGTGCATTAATTATGGTCTCCCAGCTTTGTACTGCAACCGTTCCGGTTCGCGAAAAAAAACTCTCGCCTTGTTGCTGTGTCGATTGAGCGACATTCAGATTCCCGGACCAGGCTTCGATAAGTCTGAGGTGCTCACGGCGTATGTTGCGCAATAACAGCTCTCCGCCCGCTTTATGGCAAGACTCCCTTATGACTCTGATAAAGGAAATACCTGCTGAATCTATCGTTCGTGTTGAGGAAAAATCCATCACCATTGTCTTGGGTGGTGATGAAACAAGAGTGCGGTTTGATGAAACCCAGAAGCGATCAATAAGTTCTGGCATTTTTAGTAGTGATGGATCGCCTTTTTGAGATTTATTAGCCATTATGAAAGATTACAATTATTGTGTTTGTGAAAATTATTCAGACACATTGTCCGTAATTGAAAATTAATCACCTCAGAATGAAAGAGAGAACATAATAAAGATATTATATCTGCCTTAAGAATCCCAGTATCTTGTGAAATTTTAGTGGATTAATTGTGGTTTTATTGATTGAAAATTACATCAAAGTATGATATAATTGTGTCACTGTAGCTATTTTTTAATTATCTGAGATTCATACTATCAATTATGGGTATCAGAAATGATGAAAAATTCCGTAGAAACAGGTTCTTTTATCGGGTCATCTCATAAAATAGTTGCTTTTTCTCAAAATTATCGATATATTATAATCGCCTGAATTTTTTCTTTTTTGTTTATTTAACGAATTATTCAGGGTGTGGTGGTTTTCAGGATGGACAAAATTCACTCAAAAATAGATAGACTATTGCTGAATTCAGCTGGAATTTGTAGTAACAGTTTAATTAATTGTAATGCTATAAATTTAAATAAATTTTGATACTAATTTTTTTACCTTTTCCCCTTTATTAGGTGGAGGATTTTTTTATATGCAATTACCAAAGTCAAGGCGACGTCAGAAACTCAGGGAAAAACGTTGTCAGTATCCCGGATGTGGGAAGATATTTTTTGGAATTCACATCTCCAAATATTGTCCCGAACACCGTCAGGACCGTTACCGGATACGCAAACGTACCAAACCTGAAGATGTCAATATCAAGAATCAGACGTATAAACATACCTATACCGAAGTGGTAACCATGGTAATGGATTGCGCTCTTGAGGGGTGTGAACATCAGTTCGAAGTAAAAATCTATCCACGTCAGTACATTTACCCCAAATATTGTCCTGAACATCGCAATGAATATAAAAGAATTCGTCATCTGCAACTGATAGGTCGTGAAGACCTTATTGAGGAAATGAAGAATGAGAGCGAATCTTTTGAGCTGGACCAGTCTGGAGGCATCGGTGAGGAGGATGTTGAAACTGTTGATGCTGATGCAATTGATGATGTTGCATGATGAATAAATGCAGAGTCATGTAACTATCGTATCTAAAGTAAGATTTAAAAACGCCGGATTACCTGTTTTTATGGTAATCCGGCGTTTTCTTTTTGATCATTACAACTCAATCGAGATCCAATTTTGTTTATTTCACTGGTTTCGAATTATTTTTGTAGATTAGCTTGTTTGAAGCCATACAGTTATTTGTACGTGCTTATATTTTGGAATACAATGGCTGAATGTGTGGAATCTGCAATATAGTTCTGAATAAAATGAAGGATTGATAATGGCCACATATCATGAAAACGTGGGGAGTGTAATTGAAGGGGTCGGAAAGTTTTTTGACAGACATTTTACTGAAATAGTGTTAAATGGTCCTGTACTTAACCCTGCAGAGACTCAAAAAGATCCCGTAATGTTAGTGAGCACTCATCGTAGTCATCTGGACTATTTTCTGGTGGGTCAGAGATTTTTCAAAATGGGATTCAAGAATCTTCGATTTGCTGCTGGCAGTAATCTGACAAATCTTCCGTATGTTGGTACCCGTTTTAAAAATTTCGGAGCTTTCGCTGTTGAACGTGATACCGGTTTTGAGCGCAACTATGTTCGCAATCTCTGTAACAGTGTAGTTAAAATGATGCAGGGTGGTGAAGCAATAATTGTTTTTCCTGAAGGAGGACGGAGTTACTCCGGTAAAATGCTCGAAATCCGAGCCGGCATATTGGGTGCATCGGTTCTTACACGATCAAGAAATCCACAGATAGATGTTCAACTGATTCCCATTGCTGTTTCCTATGAATGCCCACCTGATCTACCCTGGTTTGAACTCTTGCTCAAGGGAAAACAGTTGCGGAAAAGAGATCGCAATTTCATACAAAGAATAATGGGTAGTATCTATTATTTTGGTGCCGATATTTGCGCGTTTGTTCCGATGTTATTGAAGTGGTTTCCTCAGAAAAAAAAAGGTAAAATTTATATCGATTATGGTGATCCTATCCGGCTTTCATCAATTGTCGATATCGAAAAGAATAAAACTGAACAAGCCCGGGATGATTTTTCAGCGAATCGTCAATCGATGCAGATTGTCAGTGATGCTATGTTTGAAAATCTTTACAAATTGTACCGAGTTCTTCCACAGCACGTTGTGGCTGCAGTTGTTGCCAGAGAGAGTGAAATCTCTGTTGATAACGTGCTCAAGCAGTGTAATGAGATTCTTAAAAAGGTCCATGATGATGGACGCAATACAAAATATCTTGACTCTATGAACAATGAGAAGATTGTTCAGGAGGGTATAGAAAAATTAACCGCTATAAAAGCATTAGATTATAAAGCCGGAATTCTTTCAATCCGGTCACAATGCATGATTGATTATTTTGCTGCAACAATCCGATAGGAGGTTTTTACCGTGCCTTTTGAACAGTACCTTATTATTCCGGAAGTTATCGAACTCAAATCAGATGATAAAGTTGAAGCGCTCAGGGAGATGGCCCTGGTGTTGTGTAAGGCACTTGATGTAAAAAAGCAGAAACAGATTGTTGAAGAGATATTAAAACGTGAAGAGGCTTCGTCTACATTTATTGGCGGTGGCTTGGCATTACCTCAGGCTCGTGGTCCCATTCCTGAGGAGTTTGCCATTGTAGTAGGGAGGAGTTCACTTGGTGTCCGGTATGATGCTGCAAGAGGAGCTCTGGCACATATTATCGTTTTACTGGTCGCACATGATGATGCTGATAATAATTCTCAAATACAGATACTTTCAGAGATTGCTGCATTTTTCAAGTCAGAAACGGTTCGTGAGCAAATGCTGGGTTTTCAGAACCCGGTTGACGTAAACAGCATAATTTCTATCATGAAAAAAGGAGCGGTGGAAGAAAAAATGACCAAAGCTTCTGTTAAGAAACCAGGAAGTCCGGTAATTGCTACAGCACTTGAGCTTGCGCGGGAAATTAAAGCAGAAGCGATCATGATATTTGCCGATACGGTACGTGATAATGATTTTCTGGAACAACTCAAAGCAAAACCGAAGCTGATAATTGTTACAAGTAATAAAACGAGGTTCGATCTTATTAAAGATAAACGGATTGCCGGATTGTTACAGGCACCTTCAATTCCGGCTTCTCGTACAGGTCAGATGAAAATAGGTATACTGCTGGCTCTCTCCAGAAACCTGATTGGTAGAGAAGACCGGGTGGTCTGTGTCAGTGGAAATTCAAGGAATGGCGTTTTTGACACAATTGTAACAATTGATGTTGCGATGGAGTATGAATTTTTCTTTACAACAGCACAAACGATTGTTCCGCCCGATGTAAAACCGGAAATTCTCGAACGTGTTGTGGGCCTTGCCGGTGAAATCGCCGTTGAAGGGCGTGAAGGTAAACCGGTGGGAACCATATTTGTTATCGGCGATACTAACAGTGTCAATGCGTATGTCCGTCAGTTGATCATAAATCCATTCCGGGGATACAGTGAAGCAGAAAGAAATATTCTTGACCCTGGTCTGGTTGAGACCATTAAAGAGTTTGCAAGTATCGATGGTGCATTTATTATTACTGGAGATGGTATTGTCCTGAGTGCCGGAAGTTATCTGCGCCCACAAATGAACGATGATCTTCCAGGATTACCAGGTGGCTATGGAGCCCGTCATGCTGCCGCTGCGGGTATTACCGGATGCACCAATGCACTGGCAATAACCGTATCGGAATCGACCGGAACCGTGACTATTTTCAAAAGCGGAATTATAATGATGTCAATCAGCCGTCCGGTAGTGCGGGAGAAGAATCTGATACAGAAGTTTCTATGATGGGGGACGGTGGCTGGAGTGTCGAGTGACGACTCGACACTCTGCACCCTTGAACTTTTAAACTTTAAACTTTAAACTTTAAACTTTAAACTTTAAACTTTGAACTTTGAACTTTGAACTTTGAACTTTGAACTTTGAACTTTGAACTTTGAACTTTGAACTTTGAACTTTAAACTTTGAACTTTGAACTTTGAACTTTAAACTTTAAACTTTAAACTTTGAACTTTGAACTTTAAACTTTGAACTTTGAACTTTGAACTTTAAACTTTGAACTTTAAACTTTGAACTTTTGAACCATTAATAAAATTATCAAAAAAGGGTGAATCGATGAGTGTAAAAAAAATCAGTTATAACGATGGTTTTATACGGGACCTTATTCCTCTGAGTGAACTTGAAATGTATAATGCATCAATTGCTGATGCAGATAAAGCGCTGGCTGCAAAATGTGGTCCTGGTAACGATTTTCTTGGGTGGCTTGACCTCCCGAAGACCATGGCCGGCGATAAAATCGCTTCAATTAAATCAGTTGCAGATCAGGTTCGTTCCAAAGCCGATTTTCTTATTTGTATCGGTATTGGAGGCTCCTATCTTGGTGCTCGTGCTGCAATTGAGTACACAAGCAACTCCTTTGATGATTTGCGTAAACCGCGTGTGCTGTTTGCAGGTCACTCAATCAATTCAGATTATATCACCGACCTTCTTGAACTGACAAAAGACAAAGAAGTCGCTATCAACGTTGTTTCAAAAAGCGGAACAACTACAGAGCCTGGTGTTGCATTCCGCGTTCTTCGTCAATGGATGGAATCCCGTTACGGTCGTGCGGAAGCTGCAAAGAGAATTATTGCGACAACCGATCCGAAGAAGGGTGCTCTTCGCAAGCTTGCAACAGAAGAGGGATATACTACATTTGATATTCCATCAGATGTTGGTGGACGTTTCTCAGTACTTACTGCGGTCGGATTGCTCCCGCTTGCAGTTGCAGGACTCGATATTGCAGCACTTGTAAAAGGCGCCAGTGAAGCAATCGATTTCTGCACCGGTGACACATACGAAAAAAATCTCGCAGGTCACTACGCTGCAGTCAGAAATATTCTTTTCAGACGTGGATTTACCACCGAAGTGCTTGCATCATTCCAGCCACAACTTCATTTTGTTGCAGAATGGTGGAAACAGCTAAGTGGTGAAAGTGAAGGAAAATCCAATACTGGTATTTTTCCTGCCGCCCTTGACTATACAACCGATCTTCACTCAATGGGTCAGTATATGCAGGAAGGTATCAGAAATATTTTTGAGACTTTTCTTGTACTTAAAAAGACGAAACATTCTGTTGCGATTCCAAAATTTGCTGATGATGGTGACGAACTCAATTATCTGGCTGGAAGAAGCTTTGAGGATATTAACAGCAATGCTTATAAAGGAACACTGCTTGCACACCTTGATGGCGGCGTACCTGCAGCGACAATCTCTCTCGATGATCGCTCAGAAACCACTCTCGGTCAATTGTTTTACTTTTTTGAGAAAGCTATCTCTATATCCGGCTATATGTTGCGTGTAAATCCATTTGATCAGCCCGGGGTTGAAGCGTATAAAAAGAACATGTTTGCACTGCTTGGAAAATCAGGGTTTACAGATCTTGGCACAAAGTTGTCATCAAGAATGAAAGGTATGGACCTGTGAAATCGTATCGCAAGGTTTTGACTTTTAATACGAGACGACGCCGGGAGTTCATAAATATTACTGATGATGTGGAATCAGCACTAAAAGAGAGCGGCATAACCGAAGGGTTATGCCTTGTTAATGCAATGCATATCACTGCAAGTGTGTTTATTAACGATGACGAGTCTGGTCTTCTTCAGGATTTCGATGACTGGCTCGAGGAACTCGCTCCTCATGAGCCTGTTTCTCACTACCGTCATAATGGCGCAGAAGACAATGGCGATGCTCATCTTAAACGTCAGGTGATGGGGCGTGAAGTCGTTGTTGCAGTAACTGCAGGAAAGCTTGATTTCGGTCCATGGGAGCAGATTTTTTATGGCGAATTTGACGGTCGCCGTCCCAAGAGAGTACTGATTAAAATTATTGGAGATAACTGATGACTTTACGAAAACCGGTCATAGGAGTTGTTGGTGCCGGGGATGCATCTGGGGAACTTTATGAAACCGCTTACGAAATCGGAAAGTTGATTGCTCTACGTGGGGCAACACTTGTCTGTGGTGGTCTGAGCGGTGTCATGGAAGCTGCCAGTAAAGGTGCAGCCGAAAATAATGGGCTGGTTATTGGAATTTTACCGGGAAATACAAAAAATGATGCAAATCAGTATATTGATATTATTATTCCAACTGGAATGGGGCATGGACGAAACTTGCTTGTTGTCAAGACGGCAGATGTAATTATTGCGCTTCCCGGTGCTTATGGCACTTTAAGTGAAATCGCTCTTGCACTGAATGAAAATAAAACGGTTGTGTATCTTCCAGGGGCCTGGGATATCAAAAAAGCAGGAGTTGTTGATAGCGCACAATTTAAAGAAGCGTTCACTACAGCTCAGGCAATTGGGCTGGCTCTTGATGCTCTTCGGGGGCGAGTTAATTAAAAAAATTGCTAAGCTGTTGATGAGTCGATTCGTTCTTATGGTGGGTTCAATCTTGAAATCGGTGGAAGTTATTATCTGATGAATAATTATATAGGTGCGTATATTCGAAGGTTCGTACTTACTTTGATTTTAAGGTCGCACAGAATGTAATTCCAATCACCACCGGCAGAGATTCTTACTATGATTATAATTCAAACACATACCGAAATGATACTCCAAAAAGAAAAAATTATCCGACAGAAATCGAACTTGAAGTGGGAATTGCCTGGTAGGGAAATCATTGAAAATAGTGTACATTCAGCCTCTGCTTCGTAAGTTTCAGGGGCTTTTTTGCTAGTCGTGCACAAGTTCAGTGGGCGTGAGGGGTGACGAGTGACGAGGTTGGAGTGACGAAGGACGAGGGACAAGAGTTCAAGATCACACGCACTCAGCACTCAGCACTCAGCACTCAACACTCAACATCCGACACTCGACACTTTGCACCCCTGAACCCTCTAACTGCTTTCCCATCGTTATTGCACATAATGGGGAATAATTGGATAATCTGGAAATAGTTCTAATTTCCAAATTCCATTCTAATTTTCAGGTAATAACATGCGATTACCTACAGTTCGATTTAATGATGATGTCAGGGATCAGCGAAAACTTGTTTTGATCCTTTATACCTGTGTTGCACCTGTATTTCTTTTGTTAATGTATTTACAGAGTACAAGCAGTCATCTCCACACTCATCATGCTTTTTATATCTTTCTTGTTGCTGCATTGATTGTAACAGGAGCTTTGTGGCTCATTCTTCATTTACCTGAAAAAACGCTTGATTGGTTCTATCCTGTTGCTATTGTTCCAACGGTTTGTTGTGGTATTGCTTTCATTTCATGTGCAGATCGTGGACTTGCATTCTTGGCTGTAATTATGGCCCCACTGGTCTGGGCTTCAATTCTATTTCGTGTCCAGATTATTGTCGCTACATGGATAACCGTTACTATCACCAGCTTTTTGTCTTTGCTGAGATATTCACCTCGAATTAGCGATGCATTGGAAAATACGGTTTTAATTTCAGTGGTAAGTCTGCTTGTTGCAATGGTAGTTTATAAAAAAGCTAAAGAACTGCGTAATGTTTCAAACAGATGGAAATCGTTATTTACATCAATGTCAGAAGGAGTACTTGTTCAAAATTGTGATGGGGTTATTGTTGATTGTAATCCTGCGGCAGTATATATACTCGAACTTGATTACAAGCAATTGGTCGGGCAGAAACCGAGGGATTTTGGATCTGATTTGACATTCGAAAATGGTGTACGATTCTCACCCGATCGCAATCCTGTGGCAATGGTTCTTGAGAGAAATCAACCGCTTCGTTATGTTCTCGTTTATTTTAAAGGAAAAGATGGATACCGAAAATGGATCCGTTTGTCTGCTGAGCCGGTTAGAAACAGCATGGGTTCAATAACTGCTGTTGTAACTTCATTTCATGACACAACAGAACAGATCGAAGCCAATATTAATCTTCAGAGAAGTGAGGAACGGTTCCGGCAACTTTCAGAGGTATTTCCTGAAACAATTTTTGAAACAGATACCAGAGGATTTATCACTTATGCAAACAAGCACGCAATTGAGTTATTTTCCCCTCTTGAAAATAAAAATATAAACGAGATCAATATTTTCAATCTGGTCCACCCGGATGATCTCCCCGATATTAAACTACGTATTGAAGAACGTTTAAATGGAAAAAAAGGGGGATACTCTGAGTATCGTGCTATTACCTGTGATGGGAAAACTTTTGAGGCATTAGAGTATTCTGTGCCTATAGTAGATGAAGGTGTTGAAAAAGGTATACGAGGTTTTATACTTGATATCAGTGAACGGAAAAAAATGGAACGTTCACTTGCTGAAAGCGAAGCATTGCAAAGGTTCCTTTTTGAAAATATACCTGTTGGGGTTATTATTGTTGACCCTGTAACCCACACGATTGAACGGATCAATAAACAAGTTTCTGAACTTTTCGGTGGCGAATGTGACCATTTAATAGGAAAACAGTGTTATCATCTTTTATGTTCGGCTGATAATGCGCGTTGTCCAATTACGGACCTGCATCAGGAGGTAGAAAATAACGAACGTGAATTTATCCGCAGTGATGGCAATCGTATACCCATTTTAAAAACAGTAAAGAAAGTAATAATTGCCGGTAAAGAGAAGCTCCTGGAGACATTTATAGACATTTCAGCGCAGAAAGAGGCGCAGCAACGGTTTGAAATGCTATTCAGAAATAACCCATCATATATGTCGTTATCCCTTGTTCCAGAACGTAAATTTATAGATGTCAATTATGCATTCCTTAGAAAATTAGGGTATACCAGGGAGGAAGTGATAGGGAAGACCGCTACAGATCTTCATCTTTTTGTTGATAATGAGACAAATGAAACTATAAAGATTGAGTTGAAGAAAAAGGGTTCAGTAAGAGATATTGAAGTTTTGGCACGTTGCAAGGATGGTACCTTACGGAATGGACTTTTCTCAGGTGAAGTTATGAAAGGTCAAAATGCTGATTATTTTCTTTCAGTATTTTTTGATATAACCGAGATGAAAAATGCGGAAAAACGGTTGTGGAACCAGCAGCAACGACTCAATAGCATTATAGAAGGAACAAATATTGGCACATGGGAATGGAACGTGCAGACTGGAGAAACTGTTTTTAATGAAAAGTGGGCAGAAATTGTCGGCTATGATCTTGCAGAATTGCAACCAGTAAGTATTTCAACGTGGAAGAATCTGGTTCATCCGGAAGATGGTGTCAGGTCTTCAGATCTTTTGTCAAAGCACTTTTCTGGTGAATGCTCATTTTACAACTGTGAATGTAGAATGAAACACAAAGATGGTCATTGGGTTTGGGTACATGATCGCGGTAAAGTAGTAAGCTGGACTGATGACGGCAAACCATTCATGATGTATGGTACTCATGCCGATATATCCGAAAGAAAAAGAACAGAAAATGAACTCCTTACTCTTAATGAAGAGCTTTTAAACGCCGCTTCAAAGGCAAAGGAACTGGCATCACGGGCGGAAGCTGCCAATGTAGCGAAAAGTGAATTTCTTGCCAATATGAGTCATGAGATACGGACGCCGATGAATGGCATTATTGGAATGACTACCCTGCTTCTTGAAACAGAACTTGATGAAATTCAGAGTCAGTATGCAAAAGTCATTAGTCGCAGTAGTGAATCATTATTATCTTTGGTCAATGATATTCTTGATTTGTCAAAAATTGAAGCAGGGAAAATGCAACTGGAGATCTTGAATTTCAACCTTTATGAGTTGCTCGACGATTTTATTGATATGTTTTCTTTGAGAACTGATGAAAAAAAGATTGAATTCATCTGTGCTGCATCACTTTCAATACCATATTTACTCAGAGGTGACCCGGGAAGGTTACGTCAAATTATTCTGAATCTTACCGGGAATGCACTAAAATTTACCGAAAAGGGTGAAATCCGTCTACTTGCAACACTGGAATCATCAAGTGATAATGAGGTGATCATCAGGTTTTCTGTCAAGGATACTGGTATGGGGATTCCTGCTGACAGGATGAATCTGCTGTTTAAAAAATTCTCTCAGGTCGATGGAAGTATGACCAGAAAGTATGGTGGAACAGGCCTGGGACTTGCAATTTCACAGCAGCTTACTGAGATGATGGGTGGCCAGATCGGTGTACACAGTGAACCTGGAGTAGGTTCAGAATTCTGGTTTACCACTTGTTTTGCGAAACAGAAGATCGATCAAGAATGTATTCCGCAAATAATCGATTTGTCTATGCTAAAAATTCTGATTGTTGATGATAGTCAATCTGTTCGAGATTCGTTGGGCATGCAACTGTCAGAGTTGGGAGCTGGTGTATATTTTGCCCAGGATGGAGCTGATGCATTATCTAAAATATATGCTGCTCATGATAGCGGAAATCCTTTTAATATTGCATTTATCGATTCTGACATACCGGGAATGGCAGGTCCTGCAATTGTGAAAACCATACTCAAAGATGAATCCCATGCTTCACTTAAAATTATTGTAATGTCACCTTCCAGTATGATGTATTCTGAACAAATTCTGGAGAAACCCGGAATCATTACGTTATTAGCAAAACCAATCCGATTTTATGAGCTTTTAGCAGCAATTGAACAGATTCATAATGGAAAAATTTCTAAAAAAATTAAAAAAAGTGAAGCAAAAAGTAATAGTGAATTTGTTTCATTCGTATCTGCAGCTGTACTTGTTGCTGAAGATAATATGATAAACCAGATGGTAATAAATGAAATGCTCAAGAAATACGGGATTAAAGCTGAACTTGTTTCAAACGGTAATGAAGCGGTAGAGGCTATACAAAAAAATCATTACGACCTGGTATTTATGGATCTGCAGATGCCTGTAATGGATGGTTTTGAAGCAACTGGTCGAATCAGGAAAGACGAGTTATCAGTAGGTGGTAATTACAGAGTACCAATTATTGCATTAACAGCTTATGCAATGAAAGATGATAAAAAAAGATGTATCAGTGCTGGGATGGATGACTATCTCTGTAAACCTGTTGACGCAAACGCGCTTGAATCAATTCTTGAAAAATGGCTTAAAGATAAGATACGAATAGGCTGGGAAAAATTTTCAGCTTCTGCCAAATCATCTGCAAACAATGTAATCGATTCTTCAATAGTCTTTGATTATAGGGGCGTTTGTGAACGATTGACTAATGATTCAGACCTTGTTAAAAATATACTGAAACTGTTTTTCATTGATACTCCTCCAAAAATGTCACTATTAAAAAAAGCAATTTTTGAGGAAAATTACACTGATGTTGAAATGCTTTCGCATGCGATAAAGGGTGCGGCGGCAAATGTAGGACTTGAGCGGATACGGTCTATAGCTGCTGTCATTGAACTGGCTGGGCATGCAGGTGATTTATCAATTGTTCCCGAGCTCGTTAATGAGCTGGATGAACAATTTATTACAGGTGAAAAGCAGGTCCGGGAACTATTTTCAAAAACAGGTCTATGAACATGCATTATCCTGACTGCAGAATTACCGCATTACAGATTTGTCAAACCCTGTTTATGCAATTGTTCAGCCATAATTAACAGATCATTATGTACATCACACAACCCTCTTTGTGAATCAGGAAACTGGTTGTTTTCGATCAGGCTGAGAAATTCAGGAAGAAACTCATTGAGCCTCGGATCTCCGTTTGGATGAAGACACCACAATCCAGGATCATTTCCGTAAAAGTCGAGTCTGTAGAGTTTTTGTCTTCTTATCATTTCCGAAATCGTACCTTCAGGATAACGGTATGGGGAGGCACCTCTGAGTAATGCTTTTACGAAATGATCGAAGTTTGGTAACTGCACTGAAATATTTTTGTAAATACTTTTTTTGTTTAAAAGAAAAATACGTGATGAAAAATGCGTGTAAAGATATGAACGTAACAGATGATATTTCCCTATAGGGTTGAATTTTTTCCTGTAAAATGATTGCAGTTGGTTCTGAAATAAAAGAGGAGGACCGGCAATTGGAGAACACGAAAAAATCGTGCTATCATGTTCCAGTATTTCAATAGCCTCAGTAACCCAATTCTGATATCCCCCTCCAAACATCATATCTGCATCAATATGCAAAATATAATCGCACTTTGCTCTGAATATACCAAAATAATACGAATAAAACGGCCCTCCGGAATAGTCCTTATCTGGAATAATACCTCGTTTCATGATTGTTTTACTCATGAGCTGTCTTGTACGTTCATCGTAGTCGACCTTTTCAATTCTCAGTCCGGGATAGAGTGTAGTTTTTAGATGATCTAAAAACTCCAGAAGGGGGTGAATGTTCCTATCCCAGCGCTCTCCTGAGGATTTTTTACTCTTACTTTTTTTCAAATCAACAACAATCAAAAGTTCTGAACACTGGCTATTTAGTGTTTTAAGCTGATGAGGAAGCAAATGAACGACACGGGGAAAGTCCAGAGGTGAAAGATTTATCTGGAGGGTGACATTGTTCATTATATCGTCTTTTTGAATGTTAATACAGTTAAGACAAGGACAACCTGCCGATGTTGGAATTTGATAAATGTTGGTATTGGAAATATGAATGTGAAGAGACTTATACTCTTATGAAATTCAAAAAGGTATCATCTGATAATGGTAAGTTCAACAGGACCAACGTTGATACTTTTATTGTACACTGAATAAACAGAACGAATAATGTAAGAAAAAAGTGTGCCATTATGTACAAGCTGGAGAGTGTCGGTCATACTGATGAGTGATGTTATGAAAATTCTGTTTAAACTATACTTGATTATTGGCCGACTTGTACGCTGACAGGTATAGAATGGGAACCCTCGTTTAAAAACTTATCAATGGAATAAACTACATATCTTAATAGTGTTTTATCTGGAATTGTTACTAAAGAATCTGAAATTTGTACATCGGTAGTTCTCAGTTTTTTATCCAATGTTGCGTTTTCAAAGCATTCCCGCTTGACTTCATAGTAAATGTGATTCGGATGTTGGATCGGATATTTTCCAATCATTCCATAATTATTATTAAAATTATATAGTGGCAAAAAAGACCGCAACGCTGCATAGTACCATTCCGAAAAGTAGGTATACTGGTTCCTGTCGCAATCGCTGTGCAGGGGCTGCGTTACAGATCTGCGACATTTTATTGAAGACTAATTGTTCATCATGACTTTTTGCCTGATTGAACAACACCATACTCACAAAATAGTCAGCCTCCTTTTCTGGAAGATCCATAGCAGATGCAAATTTGATGCACCCTTCATAGGAGAGGTTACTTTGACAATTCATAACGCGTAAAATATGATCTCGTGCTTTGATTCCTGCTTTATTAGCAAATATTTGAAACGAAAAATGAGGGTTGTCTTCCTTTTTGATGGCGAAATAATCTTTAAGGAATGTGCGGTAGTTTGTGAAGGAATAAATAGTACTCATATAATTTTTATACCCTGTTCACATAAATATATCGTTTTTATCCTTTAAGATCGAAAAATAAACGAAAATGCTGTTGTTTTCAAACAACATTAAGTGGTTTTTGTACCATTCATCCCATTTTTTTGACCGTTCAGATCATAATACGAAGATTCAAAATAAAATTTTTTATTTTATATCCTGTTGGTTATTTCAAATGAAAATTAGTTGTGATTTTTGAACTTTGTTAAAAGATAAAAATCACTATTAAAACCGCTGGTGTATATGATGTATATTTTCTGGCGAAAAATTGCAGATTATTGGGAGGTGTTATGAATATTATAGAAATCAAAGGATTAAAAAAGAATTATGCACTGGGTACTACAACGGTGCATGCGCTGCGAGGCATTGATCTCACTATTGAAAAAGGGGACCTTATCAGTATTGTTGGACCCTCGGGAAGTGGAAAGACAACGCTCCTCAACGTGATCGGGTGTATCGACAATGCTACTGAAGGTAGCGTCAAAGTGAGTGGGCGTGAAATTACTTCACTCAAGGATAGGGACATTACCGACATGCGGCTCCATCATATCGGGTTCATATTTCAAACCTTCAATCTTATTCCTGTACTTAATACTCTGGAAAATGTGGAATTTCCTCTTTTACTTATGAAAAAAATGTCTAAGCAGGAAATCAGAAAAAGGGCTGAGAAACTCATTGAGGAGGTTGGGCTGGGGCAATATATAAGACATCGGCCTGCAGAACTTTCGGGAGGACAACGGCAACGTGTTGCGATTGCACGGGCACTTGTTACCAATCCGGATATCGTACTTGCCGATGAACCCACTGCGAATCTCGATTCTGTTACCGGTGAACAGATTCTCAATCTGATGAAGGAGATGAACCGTATCGAAAACACTACGTTCATCTTTTCAACACATGATGCGAATGTTCTTAAATATGCCAGAGGCGTTGTCAAAATTCGTGACGGCCTGATTGTGAAAGAGGCGTAACCAATGAATCTAATAATAAAAATCGCATGGAGAAATATCATGCGGCACCGGGGAAAAAGTCTGGTGATCGGCGTGATACTGTTTGTCGGTGCACTGCTCATGACTGTGGGTAATGGTGTAATTTCCGGGATGGACAAGGGGTTGCGGGAAAATATCATCAATGGTTTTACTGGCGATATTGTACTCGTGCCTGAAATGCAGGAATCTGATGAAGTGTTCATTGATATGATGGCTAAAACAATAGAACAGATCAATGACTTTAAGAAGATAGATTCGGTCCTGAAAACTATTCCTGATCTCCTCGCCTGGGTGCCTATAGGGAAAAATGGAGCTATGGTACTTAATGAAGAGGGGGGATCACCAGGGTTTACATTTTTAATTGGTGTTGACTTTGACAGATATCGCAAGGTATTCCCCAATACAATGAAAGCAGTTGAGGGAAGATTGTTCAATCCGGGTGAGGCAGGGGTGCTTGTTCCCACCGGAGCACGTAAACAGATGTTTGAGGTCTCCAACATCTGGTTCGTACCCGAAGGGTGTGGGATAGATACATCACAGATGTTTCCTGAAGCGAAATCGGTATGGAAGAGCCTTATCACAAAAGATAATATCGTATTTATGGGGATGGGTGCTGACAATACCAGTACCGATATCAGAGCAAGTGTAAAGGGTGTTATTAAATATAACGCACTCAATCAGCTCTGGGGCCATTTCGGATTGGTAGATATTGAGTCATACCGGACCTGCCTGGGCTATATTTCTGCTCAGGATAAGGCAACGTTGGTACTTTCCGATGATGAGAAACAACTTCTCGGCGGGGCTGAAGCTGATCTTGACGATCTGTTTTCAGATGATGGGGGCGGTATTGTTTCGAATACAGAACGACATGCTGAAAAAAAACAGACTGTTGAACAAACGGTTACGTCAGTTCCCACCAAGCCTGCGGACCTGGATTTAGGCACCTATAATCTGATACTTGTACGACTCAAAGATCATTCAAATCTGGATGCGAAAGTGAACCTTGTCAATAAACAGCTTAAGGAGGCCGGCGTAAGCGTTCGTGCTGTCACATGGAAAAAGGCAATCGGAACAGTTGGCAGTATGGCTGTACTTATAAGAATGGCTTTGATAGTATTTGTTGGATTCCTGTTTTTTGTAGCGATAATCATTATTGTGAATACACTCAGTATGGCAGCTCTCGAACGCACACCGGAAATCGGTATGATGCGTGCTGTTGGTGCTCGTAAAGGGTTTATTTCGATTATGTTTTTTGGCGAGACGGCACTACTTTCGTTTTTCTTTGGAGGTATTGGAATAATTGCCGGGTATATTACCGTCTGGATATTGGCACTGTGTAAATTCACAACAGAGAATGATATGGTACAATTGTTGTATGGTGGCGATTCATTTCATCCGTTCCTGTCGGGTATGGACATTACTATCAGTATCGTCCTCTTGTCGATTGTAACACTTATCGCTGTAATTTATCCAATGCTGGTTGCCCGTTCAATCACCCCGCTTGATGCGATAGCCAGAGAATAGGGTGGAGAGGAAAAACTATGAACTTTTTATTTACTATCGGTATAAGAAATCTTTTCAGACAGCGGCGACGAAGTATCCTGCTTGGTTCTGCTATTGCAATTGGTACCGCAGTCCTGGTACTCGCTAACGCATTTGCACATGGAATTTCGGAAGTATTGTTTAATGAGATTGTAACCTATGTTGCAGGGCATGTAAGCATCTCGTTTACTAAAGGTGGGAATGCCAATAATCAGGTCTTTCATGATGGAGAGAGAATCCGGGAAATCATTAAAGAGAGAGTACCTGAAGTTAAACGGATCGATGAGGCGATCGGGGTATTTGCACGAGCTGTTGGTAATGGGAAAGCAGATAATGTAATTCTGGTCGGGATGGATCCTTCAGGTGAGGGGGTCGATGAAAAAGATGCCAAGAAACTTGCCAAGAATTTTAAGGAACTCGAAGGACATTTCGCCGACCTTGCCGACTCTACCGCTGAGAATCCGGTCTGTCTTGCTCAGGAGAAGGCCAAAGCGCTTAATGTCAAGTTACACGACGTTTTACGGGTCAGGTTTACTGATATTCATGGTCAGACCCAGGCCGCACGGCTTACCGTTGTTTGTATCATGCAGCCATCGAATGTTTTCATGTCGGTGCCTGTGTTTCTGCACATAAAAACGGTGAAAAGATTGCTGGGATACAGTTCACATGATGTACCACAATTATATCTATCGATTAATAATCCAAGGAAGGATGCAAAAAGGTTTGCAGATTCGCTTCATGCCGGTTTGAAACCACCACTTGCAGTAATTGATGGAAAAATATCTGTGCACAATTCGGGGGTTGATGCAACTCTGCTTTCGCTCCGTACTGACTCAGCATCACTGGCACTTGCCGATTCTACATTGCGATTTTTAGCGCGGAGTGCGACTGATAGTCTGAATCGTAAAAAATCTGTCATCATTTCAGAATCCTTTTCCAGGACTGCTGGTTTACAGGTCGGTGACACATGTACTGTTTCGTACGACGGAAAATTTGGTGGAGAACCTGGGAGTGCGCGGCTGATTGTGACTGCTGTTGCCGCTGAAGGCAGTGGTATCGATGGACCCGTGGTGCTTGTTAATGAAAAGGATTTCTATAAGGCATTTTATGATGTCTGGCCAAAGTCAACTGTTGCTACAATGGGACCATTTCGCCCCGATACGACGATTGGTATCTACAAAGCACTTGGTGGTGAATGGCTGTTAGTTCCACGTTCACATACGACTCGGGACGCTATGAAGCTCTATCGTGAGATAGCTCAGAAGGGGTGGAAAGCGATTGTTGTCGACGTTGGATCGATGTATGAGACAGCAAGTATGGTGCTCAATCTTGAAAAAGCACTTAATATGATCACTGCTGGCTGTGTTATGGTGCTGTTTTTCATCATTTTGATCGGTGTGGTCAATACATTGCGTATGACAATACGTGAGCGGACGCGCGAGATCGGAACTATTCGCGCAATTGGTATGCAACGGGTTGATGTGCGCAATTCATTCCTGATAGAAACCGGACTTCTTGCGGTAATTTCAGCAATATTTGGAACGGTGGTGGCTTTCGCAGCGATGTTTGGATTGTCACAATTGACTTTTAAAGCTGAAGCGAATCCGCTTGGAATGCTGCTGGTAGAGGGGCATATCTTTTTTGCCCCTACACCGCTGGCAGTTGGTTTTTTCATTGTGCTTATTGTCGGTATCGCGGTTGTAACTGCCTATTTTCCGGCACGGCGTGCAGCAAAACTGTCAGCAGCTGAAGCACTGCGTCATTTTGAATAGATAATTACAAGGAGGAATAATGATTCGAATAGTAAGTTGTATACTTCTGGCTGTAACAGTAAGTTTCGGGGCGCCGAAAATCGATTCATTGCTTAGCGGGTATGATAACCTTTATAAGCAGGTTTCTGATATCAGAGCTATTGTGAACTTGACTCAACAGAAAGCGAATCAAGGCACCAAGAAACTGGAGATGACCTATTACCGCCGCGACAGTGACAAATCGTTTCTGATCATAATGACTAGCCCGGAAGCAGAAAAAGGCAATGGGTATCTGCGTGTTGGCGACAATTTCTGGATGTACCGCAAGAATACACGAACCTTTCAGCATATCAACCGGGATGAAAGTATCGGTGGATCTGATGCAAAGGGAGACGATTTTGAGGGACGTCTGCTTACCGAAATGTATGAAGCTGTGAAGGATTCTGCTGGAAATGAGAAGATCACTGAAGAGATGCTTGGGAAATTTCCGGTATGGCGTTTTGAAGTTGTTGCAAAAGTTAACGATGTCGATTATCCGAAAAAAGTTTACTGGATCCGAAAAGACAAGCCTGTGATGCTCAAGGAAACATCTTCTTCCTCGTCGGGAACATTGATGCAGACTGTCTATTATTTGACGTTCACAGAAATCAGAGGACGTCTTGTTCCGGTAAAACAACTCATTATCGATGAGTTCGAAAAAGGGAACAAGAGTATTGTTGAAATTTCAGGAATTTCAACGGATAGACTCAGTGACGACATCTTTACCAAAGCATATCTGGAGAATCTAAGCAAATGAAATATATTATTTGCACCCTGGCGTTGATTGTGTTTGCAAGTACAAATCTTTATTCATCAGATGAGGACATCTTCAATATGAATGAAGATGAGATGTTCAGCGACACTTCCACGATGAAGGATAGTGCATCGATGGTGAAACCTGCATCATCATTTGATAATAATGATTCAACGATCGTATCATTTTCCGGTCGGATTTCAAGTTCTGTTGGTGGTGCTCTTAATGATGATTTTTTTGATAAAATTGACCGTGATCAGATTGATCCGTTTGCATCAACGATAGGTAATCTGATGCTTGATACCAGGCTGCCGCTTGGCATTAAAGCGTTTGCGAATTCGGAGTTTACCTGGTTAGCAGACAGCAATAAAGCGTACTTTCAGCTCCAGGAAGCTTTTATTGATGTAAATGTGGCCAAAAAAGCATATTTTCGTGTAGGTAAACAGGTCCTTCAGTGGGGAAGAGGGGAGATCTGGAACCCGACAGACCTTGTTAATGTCGAAAAAAAGCCGATACTGAAAGATCTCGGTTCACGAGAGGGATCGTATGGTATAAAAATGCATATTCCATTTGGTACCCGATGGAACATTTATGGATTTGTTGATCTTAACAACGTCAAAAGTGTTGACAGTATTGCTGGCACTATGAAACTTGAGACATTGATTGGAGGTACGGAAGTAGCTGTGGCATTGTGGAAAAAGTCCCGAAAAGACCCTGTTTTCGGACTCGATTTCTCAACATCGATTCTGGACTTTAGTGTTACTGGGGAAGTTAGTCTTACAAGTGGAGACAATTATACTATTCCCACAGGATTGCTACCTGATGGATATCTAAAAGTGGGACACCCAAAAGATGATGTTGTAGCTCGCGCATGTATCGGAGTTACGAGATTTGTTGATCTGCTGGATGTTGATGATCGAATGATTGTCCATGGGGAATATTATTATAACCAGGCAGGAATTGATGGCAATGTGATTAGAGATTATGGTATCGGTGATTCCATCCATACACTAAAAATAAATTCAAGTACTGGTATGAAATCGGTAAGCCCATTTATTGGCCAGATTATGAGCCTTTATGAACCAAATAGTCACTCAAGACATTACGCAGCATTATCTGCTTCAATTTCAAAATTTATCATCAGTGATATTACACTCAGCCTCATGGGGCTCGTTAATATGAACCACGGCTGTGCAACTCTTATTTCCGGACTCTATTACCGTAATATGTATAACTATTCACTTGGAATGGAACTCGTTGCAAATGTGGGAAGCGATAATACCGAATACACCTTTCTGGGTAATAGAATGTCGTTGAATATATATACTGGGATTGAATTTTAATACCTGTTTTTAAGTCTCTTCTCTTCCGACTTTTTTTATGCGGAACGAATCTGTCGCTCCGCATTCTCCTGTTGCACCACTGATAATTCCTATAAGATCACCCTGTTTAACGAGACCGTTTTGAAGAAGAAGGCTTTCTCCATCGTGATGAAGTTGTGTGATTGTCTGTGCGAACGGAAGATGGAATGCAGTGGTGTTCCATGCAATTGAGAGGGCTTTGACAGCATGCCAGTCTGGAGAAAATGCATATACTGGTCCCTGATAGCGACGTTTTGCCAGATATAAGGCTGTTTCTCCTGACATCGTAAAAACACATAGCGGAATCCCGTTAAGATCCTGACCTGCGAGGACAGCAGCTTCACAAATTGCATGTGGAGGATAGTGGTCGAGGGTTGGTATTACCTGCATAACACGAGGTATATAATTGCTCTGTTCGGTTACCTGAGCGATGCGTGTCATAGTTAATACAGCTTCATCCGGGTTACTGCCAATCGCAGTTTCCCCCGACAGCATAATTGCATCTGCACCGTCAATAATAGCATTAGCGACATCGGTTGCCTCCGCGCGAGTCGGGATTTTTTGATGAATCATCGATTCAAGCATTTGGGTTGCAACTATAACAATCTTCCCGGATGCATTTGCCTTTTGTATCAAATCCTTTTGTATGATGGGGACTACGTAAGGAGTCATTTCAACACCAAGGTCGCCTCTTGCAACCATGATACCATCTGAATGTTTGAGTATCTCTGCAATACAATCTGCAGCTTCCGGTTTTTCAATTTTGGAAATGATTTTAATATCAGGGCGTTTTCTATCTACTATTTCACGGAGTAATTTTACATCCCCGGCATTTCTTACAAACGATAATGCTATGTATTGAATATCCAGATCAAGAATGAGTTCAAGATCGTTAATGTCCTTTTCGGTGAGTGATGGTACGCTGAGTTTAATATTGGGGAAATTAACCCCCTTGTGTGAACTGTACTCTCCTCCGGTGATAACTTTGGCAATCAAATCACCGGAATCCAGTTTTGTCATTATTTCCAGACGAATCGCTCCATCATTGATCAATATTTGCTGACCGATTTCAATCTCTGATGCAATGCTTGGGTAATCAATAGCAATAACGGAAGAAGTGCAGGTCACCTTTTCTGAAGTAATGCGAACCTGTTCACCCGCTGTCAGTGTGATACTTTCATTGTTTGGTGTTGATTGTGTCCGGATCTTCGGGCCTTGAAGATCTGCTGCTATGGCAGTTTCTGTTTGAAGTTTTCGACTGATGTTCCTGATCCGTGTAACAGCGCTTTTATGATCCTGGTGTAGGCCATGAGAGAAATTGAGCCTGAAACAATTCACTCCGTTTCGGATTAATTTTTCAATCATATCTTCCGAGCTGCTTGACGGACCGATTGTAGCTATTGTTTTAACCTTTTTCTGATGAATAACCATACTCATATCCCTCTTTGTATCAGACTTTTTATTTAGATTGAAACTCCTATACCTTGAATATATAACATCCGAGTTGACTTCACTGCTGAAATACAGTATTATACTGATAGGTTTGATTTATACCATTAAAACAGTGGAATCGACCGAGATGACGTAATTAGAGCATTCAAGGAGGTTAGTGATGGTTGGGCCTGAAAACAGTTCGATCCTTGAGGTCACCTTAAAGAAAAGCGATGATGTACCGTTGCTTGAATTGACCGGAAGAATTGTTGACGCTGATGTAAAGAAGTTCCAGAAAAAAATTGATCAGTTATACAAGAAAAAATTCCCTCAGATTATCGTTGATGTAAGTGGTGCAAACTACATCGACAGTCATGGTCTGGGTACGATTGTTTACTATCATACCTTAATGCAACGTGAAAAGCGGCATCTGGTGATACTTAACAAAAACAGAGATAAAAGTTCATATCTGACAAAATTGTTTGAATTGACAAATCTTGATAAAGTATTAACAATCGTTTCCCATATTGAGTGAATTATTGCTCTCCGGTTTTCCTGCAGAGACCAATAATTCTGCAGGAAACAAATAAGCTGTTCACGGTGAGCTTATCCTTATGCAGAAAATTCCGGAGTTACTGCAGCATTCTCTGTTACCAGCGATTTGCTTCTCCACTTGCCGTTTTTCCATCGTGTGTACATGACCAGGCCCCTGATCCACTCATCGGATGTAAGCGCAATCCAGATACCTGCCAGTCCCAGTCCCAATTTTATACCTAATATATATGAGAATAGAACGCCGATACCCCACATGAAAATCATTCCGGCAAGTACAGGAAATTTAACATCACCGGCCCCTTTGAGTGCAGGAATGATTATAACATTGAAATTCCTGCCAGGTTCATGGATCATAGCGATGAGCAGCAGTGTTGACACCAGGTTAATAATTGTATTGTTATTTGTAAAAATGTGCAGTATCGGTTCCCGTGCAAGAAAAACACATACTGCAAGAACTAACGAGATTGTTGCACCAGAGTAAAAGTATCCGAATACTCTTCGCTGAGCCTCATCGAATCGCTTTGCACCCACAAAATGACCAACCTTGATCTGCGTTCCATTTCCTATCGAGATTGATGAGATAAAGACAAATCGGAGAATCGTGAGTGTATAAACACACGCGGTCATGGCATCAGTACCCAGTGAAGCAATCATCTTCATTATGACTATCTGGCCGACATTGTAAGAGAGATTTTCGCCAGCAGTAGGTACACCGATCGACAATATCTTTTTGTAAATAATCCACGGTACAGAAATAAACTTTTTAAACGGAATCTGAATGTCATGATGTCTTCCGACAATTATTGCAAGGATTACAAATGATGCAAATTGACTGAAAACCGTTGAAACTGCAACACCCGTAACTCCGGTGACAGGAAGACCAAATGGTCGGAATAGTGCACAATAGTTACCTATTACATTTAAGATATTGGCAATAATGCTTATGATCATTGGGATCTTACTGTACCCGTGTGCTCTGAGGATCGTTCCAAGGATCATAGTTAGTGCTGTAAAAATGGATCCGGCACCATAAATTGTCAGAAATTGAAATGCATATTTATGCACATCGGGTTCAAGAGTATAGAACTGAAGAATTCTGCCGGCCTGACTGCATACAATTGTGGTGAGAATCAGGGCAAATACCACACTTAATGAGATGCTCCCCAATGCGAAAATGGATGCTTCTTCTTTTTTCCGGGCTCCAAGATGCTGAGAGATAAGGATACTGGATCCAAATGCGATCATCAGAAACAAAATTTGAATGAAAAACACAAACTGGTTGATCAGGCCAACTGCGGCAACAGCTTTTTCAGAATAAAAACTCAGCATGAACACATCCACACTGGAAAGAGCAATACGAAGCATATTCTCGATCCAGATAGGCCAGGTCAGTTTAAAAATGCCTATTTCATGTTTTGGTGTATTTTCAATTGATGCAGATCTCATAGTTCATTCTTCGTTTTTATTGATCAGTCAAATATACATTTAAAACTTTGGAAATAATACGCCCGAATACGGAGCGAAGGACTGTAGATTGCACTCTCTTTAAATTATTATTTAAGTTGTTTAATTTGGAGGGGTAAATCTGCGAGAATACACGAGATTCGCGTATTCCTCAGTAACAATCTCAAACCAATTGTGCTTCCTGGCACATAATTGAACAATGATTACTGGTGAATTCAACTATGAATTCGTTGACCTTCCATTTCTGGCGGTTTTCGGGCGAAAGAGCGATCTCAATTGTCCCATTTTCTGCTGTGAAAAGCAGGTTTGTATGTCTGGCCCTGATGGCGAAATTATGGTGTCCCGCTTTTGTTGACACATGCCACACCTGGCCTTCAAAGGTCACTTTTTCCGGTGTTACAAGTTTACATGAAAATGTATTCATTACTTCCTCAGCTTTGTGGCCTTTTCACGGGCATCCTCGATCGAACCTACCATGTAAAATGCCTGTTCCGGAAGATCGTCATGTTTTCCATCGAGGATTTCCGCGAATGAACGGACCGTATCTTCAAGTGGTACAAATTTGCCTTTAATTCCAGAAAAATGTTCTGCTACAGTAAATGGCTGGCTTAAAAACTTCTGCACTTTTCTAGCTCTTTCAACTGTTTTACGGTCATCTTCAGAAAGTTCATCCATACCTAAAATAGCGATGATATCCTGAAGGCTCCGGTACAATTGAAGTGTTTCCTGAACTCTTCTCGCTGTACGGTAATGATCCTGACCAACAATGTCAGGCGTAAGAATTGTTGATGTTGATTCCAATGGGTCAACAGCGGGATAGATACCGATTTCCTGGATCGCACGGCTCAGGTTAGTGGTCGCATCAAGGTGTGTAAAGGTCGTTGCCGGAGCTGGATCGGTGTAGTCATCAGCAGGGACGTAGATCGCCTGCACTGATGTTACAGAACCGTTTTTTGTTGATGTGATACGTTCCTGAAGTTCTCCCAGATCGGTAGAGAGTGTCGGTTGATATCCCACTGCTGAAGGAATCCGTCCTAAAAGTGCCGAAACTTCTGAACCTGCCTGGACAAATCTGAAGATATTATCGACAAACAGGAGTACATCACGGTTCTCTTCATCACGGAAATATTCTGCGATGCTTAAAGCAGAAAGACCGACCCTGGCGCGGGCTCCTGGTGATTCGTTCATCTGTCCATAAACAAGGGCAGTTCTATCAAGAACACCCGATTCTTTCATTTCACCAAAAAGCTGGGTTCCTTCACGGGTGCGTTCACCGATTCCGGCAAAAACGGAGTACCCTTTATACGCTGTTGCAATATTGTTAATCAACTCCATTATGAGCACAGTCTTTCCAACGCCAGCACCACCGAACAAACCGATTTTGCCACCTTTGACATAAGGTTCGAGCAGATCAATAACCTTGATTCCGGTTACTAAAATTTCATTTTTTGTACTCTGGTCATTGTACAGTGGAGCCGGACGGTGAATCGGATAGCGCTTTTCGGATGCAATCGCGGGTCCTTCATCAACAGGCTCTCCAATGACATTGATAATACGACCCAGAACATTGCTTCCCACAGGAACGGTGATCATTGAACCGGTGTTCCGTACAGGTAATCCACGCTGTAGTCCATCGGTGCTTTCCATTGCGATAGTGCGTACTATGTGTTCTCCCAGATGCTGTTCGGTTTCCAGAACGCAATTCCACTGCTTATCGTTGATTGATGCATTGGTGACCTCCAGCGCAGTGTGAATTCCCGGAAGATCTCCGTTAAAATGAACATCTACTATCGGTCCAAGTACCTGTACGATAGTGCCGAAATTGTTTTTCTGGTCCATTGTCGTATTCATATATTCTCCATTATGCTTGATATCAATATCCTGTAACGCTGTTTGCTAATTGTTCTCCAGGGCTTCCTTACCAGTGACAATCTCACTCAACTCTGTTGTTATCGCTGTCTGACGGGCCCGGTTTCGCAACTGCTGATAGTTTTGTATCATTTTGTCACAGTTTGTTGTTGCGGTTTCCATTGCGTTCATTCGTGCTGAGTGTTCGCTTTCCGCAGATTCGATAAGTGCTCTATATATATTGGCAAACATTTTCATTTGAAAAAGATGTTGCTGAATTTCTTCCGGATTGTTTTCAAATAACAGACTTTTCAGTACTGCTTCAGCTTGCTGTGAAGGTGTTTCGGTATCTTTCTGTATCGGTAATACCTTCCGGATAACAGGTTCTTCAGATAATGAAGATTTACGTTGTGAATAAACAAGGTATACCGAATTGACTTCGCCGGATTGATATTTTTCAATGCAGAAGCGCGCAATTTCATGTGCATTTTTTATATCAGGACTTGCTGCAGATGTGGTGAAAAAGTGTTCACATTTAAGTTTATACCTCGACAGATAGGCTACACCTTTTGATCCACTACAACAAAAAACTGGTTCAATATCGTCCTTTTTCAACTGCTCGCTGACTTTAAGTGCTTCACGAAATACATTCGTATTGTATCTTCCACAAAGACCTCTATCAGCAGTGAAAAAAAGGATCAATGCTTTATTTGATAGTTCTTTATCGTTGTTGGAAAATGTTTTGTTTGCAGAATCGTAGAATGCAAAAAAATGTGATGAAGCAGTATCAATCGATTGCGCAAAATTGATTGCTGCCGCTTTTGAACGGGAGAATTTCTGGAATTTTACCGTAGAAACCATTTTCATCGAGCCAGTGATTTTCCGGGTATTTTTCAGACTCTTGATTTTGTCGTTAAATTCTCGTATGCTATGCATTGTTCATATTCCTGATAAACTATCGATTGCGCCAATAAGTTATTGAGAAATTCCCTTGCTTCGTCTTCCGGAAAGAATAATGCCCCGTAGTTCCTCGATCGTATGGGCTTTGGTCCATTTCGATTGGAAATCGTGGTCATCCACTATCTGTGCAACTGCTGCAAGTGAAAGCAGGTGCGTATTACGTTCGTCAATAGTACCAGCCAGGATAAATACAGCATGTACTTCCGGTGCACTGACACTGAACTGGATTCCCGATTTGCTGCGAACGACAAGCAGTTGAAATTTATTGTTTCCTGGAACAATGAAATGTGGTACGGCAAAGAGTGGCGTAAGCGCTGTGGAACTGTGTTCCTCACGTTCTACAAGTTTGAGGTACACAATTTCTGCGTCGATGTCAAGTTTCTTCGATAATTCTGCTGCAGCGGTTTTAAATAATTGCTGTATTGTACATTTTTCTTCAATATCGATAATGAGACACGACTGGGCAATCTGGTCAAACTTATCATTTTTAGGTGATCCATTATCACTTGTATTGAGAACATTTTCGATCTCTTCATGCAGTGATGGAGAGGTGAGTTCTTTAGCCGTTGCACGTTCGATGATATGAACTATCTCACGTCGATGTTTTCCACTTGTACTGCCGAGTGCGATTGAAAGAGCAGCGGTAAATCCTTCATCGATGTTGTCAGCGCTGAAGGATGGATCAAACATTTTTTCAAAATCGTTGAGAACCGCTTCAGCTTCTTTGGCAAGTTCACTGGTCAGTTGTCCCGCTGCATTCAGTCGTTTCATGAAATCGAGGTACTTTAACTCGAGAAATGTATGAAGATGACGTTCATATGCACCGATTTTATTAACAGGGTAACGATCGAGAAAACCGTGGGTACCTGCGAAGAGAATCATTACCTGATGCATTACATCAAGGGGTTGATATTGCTTTTGTTTGAGCAGCTCAGTCAGTCGTTCTCCACGAGCAAGTTGCGCTTTGGTTGCCGCATCGAGATCTGCACTGAATTGACTGAAAGATGCAAGTTCACGGAATTGTGCCAGATCGAGACGCAATGTTCCGGCAGTCTGTTTCATTGCTTTTACCTGTGCAGATCCACCAACACGCGAAACCGATATACCGGCATTAATTGCGGGACGCAAACCGGAATTGAAAAGATGACTTTCAAGAAAAATCTGCCCATCGGTAATGGAAACAACATTTGTTGGAATGTATGCAGAAATATCACCAGCCTGGGTTTCGACTATTGGCAATGCGGTAAGTGAACCGCCACCCAGTTTATCGCTGAGTTTGGCTGCACGTTCGAGAAGTCGCGAATGAAGGTAGAAAACATCACCGGGGTATGCTTCACGACCCGGAGGACGACGCAGCAGAAGTGAGAGTTGACGATATGCCTGGGCTTGCTTGGTAAGGTCATCATAGATAATCAGAGCATGTTTGCCATTGTCTCTGAAAAATTCTGCCATCGCACACCCTGCGTATGGTGCTATATATTGAAGAGGGGCGGAGTCGCTTGCGGTTGCACACACTACAGTAGTGTATTCCATTGCACCCATCTCTTTGAGCTTATCTACTACACGGACAACCGTGGATCGTTTTTGTCCAATTGCAACATAGAAACAGTGCATTCTGTCTTCAGGTGCCCTGTTTTTCTGATTGATAATGGCATCGATTGCAATTGCAGTTTTTCCAGTACGACGGTCACCAATAATAAGCTCGCGTTGACCTCTTCCGATAGGAACCAGTGCATCAATTGCCTTCAATCCGGTGTACATCGGTTCGCAGACGTTTTGCCGGGACATGATTCCCGGAGCTTTTCGTTCGATAGGCATTTTCAGCTCGGTATGAATTGGTGGCCCGCCATCAACAGGTCTTCCAAGCGGGTCAACAACACGACCAAGCAATGCTTCACCAACTGGAACTGATGCAATCGTGTCGGTGCGTTTTACGGTAAACCCCTCCTTAACATGAACCGCATCATCGAGGAGTACTACACCTGTAAAGCTTTCTTCAAGATTGAGTGCGATACCAGTAACAGGATTTTTTCCGGGGATCTCGATTTCGACAAGCTCTCCTGACATAACCGAGGTGAGACCGTACACTCTTGCGATTCCATCACCCGTTTGTACTACTTCACCAACTTCAGACTGACTGGATTGCGGAGCAAACTCAGCAATTTCCTTTTTGAGTATCGAGATTATCTCGCTGGATTTTATTGTCGTGGTCATACTATTTCCATTCACCTGTTAATCGAGGGAGGAATTGTTGTTTTGTTTGAATTTTTGGCGCATCTCATTTAATGCACCACGTATGCTGCTATCAATAAATTGTTTACCGGTATGAACAGTAAATCCGCCCACAAGTTCCGGATTTATTCGAAATCGGATATCGAATGAACGATTGAAACGTTTTTCGAGGTTTTTTTTCATAAGCGTTTTTTCTATGTCGCCCAGTTCAGATGCGCTTTCAACTGATGCCTCACTGATCTTTTGAGAATCTTTCACCAGTGCATTAAAAGCGTTAATTATCTCCTGAAGTTCCCGCAACCTGTTATTGCGGGAGATCACTTTCATAAAATTAAGGGAGATCGGATGAATGACGTTGTTGAATGCTTTTTCGATAACTGAACATCGCACTACACTGGAGATCGATGGCTGGGCCAGCTGGTGAAAGACAACAGGATCATCGTTAATGCATCTGTAAATTGTCATCAGATCAGTCTGAACTGCAGATAACAGATTCTCCTGACTGACCAGTTCAAACAGTGCAGCTGCGTAATGGCGACTGACTGTGCTGTCAATCATAACTCCTCCAGATGCTTTCGGACAATCGTGCGGTGTTTCTCCTGATCGAGTACTTCTGCGATAAGTTTTTCTGATGTTTTCAGTACCATATCAACAGCCTGCTCTCTGATTTCAGCAAGTGCATTCTGTTTTTCGGCCTCTATCTGTTCCCGGGCTCTTTCAATAAGTGCTGATGACTCCTTCTGAGCTTTTTCCAGAATCTCCTTCGCTGCACTATCAGCAGCTTTTCGTCCTTTGTCAACAATTTCACGAGATTGTTCCTGTGTTGCTTTAAGCATTTCTTCCTGCCGCAATGCGATTTTTTCAAGCTCTTCTTTTGTCTTTTTCGCATTTTCCACGGCATCTGCAAGAACCTTTTCACGAGCTTTCACCGATTCCATCATCGGTTTCCAGGCAAATTTACTCAGAATAAAAAACAGAATACCGAAAACGACCCACGTCCAGATCATCAGGCCAGGGTCGATATTGAACAGTCCGCCACCACCTTGGGTTGCATGTTCTACAACGGCAACTGTATCCAGTGCGTTCATGGTTTCTCCGTTATTTTGTAAAAACAATCAGAAGACATATAATTGCAGCAAAAAAGGCGATACCTTCAACCAGTGCAGCACCAAGAATCATGAATGTCATAACGTCATTTTTTGACTCTGGCTGACGGGAAATCGCTTCAAGAGCTTTACTGCCAATGAAACCTATTCCAATTCCAGCTCCGATTACTATCATTCCTAAACCTATAGCTGCGCCAGCATAATCTCCCATTTTTGACATTGCTACGAGCTGTTCTGTCATTTCTTACCTCCACGAAAATGTAGTTATCTAAATGTAAAACCTTCCATAATTTATTCAATGATGACTACTTGCTAAACTAATGAAAATTGCTGAAAGCATCGTAAACACCATTGCCTGGATAAATGCAACCAGGACTTCCATTAAGTCAATCATTACTGCCATTGGAACTGAAACAAACGCGGCCAATGGGTGTATTATAAAAATCAATAAAAGCAGTGAGCCGATTACAAGATGTCCTGCAATCATATTGGCAAATAACCGAATGGCAAGGACACCATTTTTAATAAAAAGGCTCGCAAATTCCAGAAAAAATACAAAAATTGCAATTGGAAAAGGTAATCCTTTTGGTACCATATTTTTAAAAAAACCTATAAATCCGCATTTAGCGATTCCCTGGATAAAAATAGAGGGTAAAATTATACAGGCGAGTGCAATGGTAATGCTGAGATTGCCAGTCAGAGTACCGAATGCGGGTATCAGTCCAAGAAAATTTGAAAACAGTATAAAAAAGAAGAGTGTGAGAAAAAATGGAAGCCATTTTTCCCCTAATTCTTTTCCCATTGCAGGATACACTAACGAATCACGCACAAAAAAGACAATCGGTTCAAGCATACTCCCGGTTTTTCCGGGAATAATTTTTCTTGAAGAAAATGCCGGTATAAAGACAAAAAAGAGGATAGTTGTAACAATCAGCATCATAAGTATGTGCTGTGTGAATGGTATTTTGATGTGTCCTGAGTTGATTGTCGCCAGGTGTATCGGATTTAAAAACGGAAGTGGATGCCACTCATTAGCATCAGTTACATGTTTCATCAGAGTGGAGGAAATGTCCGGAGACTCTTTCACTTGTTCTCCACTGTAACTGTATGTAACAGATAACAATATAAATATTACAAGTATTATGTTTTTACTGAACATATGAATAGCGTTGTATTTTCGACATGTATACATCATTGTACCATTTCAGGCCTAAGTTGGGCACTTAAAATTGGATTAAGTTCATTTAGTGACATTTGTGCTGTATCTGGTGGAAAAAAATTAAACCAGAAGCACCGAAGAGGTCATTCTGATAGTGATAGGTGAATTTTTCGAGTGAAGATGAGAGCATGAGGTTATAACTTTTATCAGATGATAAGCTGCAGAGTGTACGGAGAGTGGTACGCCTGAAAGTTCATCAGAATCTAATGTCAAATGATTGTTTGCGTTCTGTACATAAATGTATGCCGCTTCAGTTGCATCCTGGTATTCTGAGGTGAAAAGTACATTGTTGTGTAGTGAGATGGCTTGTACTTGACTGAACTCTTTTGAAACTATTTTATGATTATCAAAAAATGATAATGAAAGGAATATATATATCCAGAGTAAACCGGTAAATAAGAACGATGAGTCTGGACGAAATATAGTATTCATTTTTTCACCGATTTTAATATAATATCCGATTCAATAGTAAAATCAATTTTTTTTAAAAAAACTAAACATCAACACATTCTACGTTCATGATACTATTGTATTGTGGCGAGCTGATCAACTTTAATTGCATTCCAGGACCAATATTGACCTTGTAAGTGATGAATTATATAATGAGAGTTAGTCATAAAATTGATGGTTGGTATCCGATTAATCCTGAAATTTCTCCAGAATCCGGGTAATTAATGGAAACTATTTCCAATAGAAAACAGAAAATTCAAAAAAACATCTTAATTATTGATGACAATGAACTTATCTGTTCTAAAATTAAGAAATATTTAATCGAAGATCATCGCTATAGTTACCATTTTATTCGTAGCTGCAGTATTGCAGAACTTCAAAACAGAATTTCCTCTAATGCCACAGATGTTATACTGTTTGGGCTCAAAATTTCAGATCCCCGAAGTAAGCTTTTAATCAGTACCCTGCATGGTAATGCAATACCGCCGGTAATTGGTTTGAAAAACCAGCATTCTTCAAAGATGCCGCAGGGAATCAAATTCAAGCAACTCCTCTGTAAGACCGAATTGTCGTCCGAAACTATTACCGAAGCGATTCATTCTGTTCTTGATAGGAATGTAAAAGGTACCGGTGTTCAGGAGAAGCTTGGTGAATTTCAGAAAAATGAGTTTCGATTATTAAACAGCATATTTGATTCCCCTGATGGCATCGTGATCAGTGACAGTGTGGGAAAAATCTACTTTGCGAATCCTGCAGCATGTTCCATGTTGTATGGATTTGACATCGTGAACGTTTTTGATCCGCTGCCCTTTGATGTATCGGTTCCTTCTGTGCAGGAAGTTACGGTTGCTGCTACCTGCAAAATACTTGATATCCGAAGTACCGGAATCTGCTGGAATGAAAAACATCTGCTATTACTATCAATTCGTGATATTACTCTACGAAAGCATGCCGAGCAGTCGCTTATTGAAAGCGAAAAACGGTATGAACTTGCAATCAGGGGATCAAGAGATGGTTTATGGGATTGGGATCTGAAAACCGATAGTTGCCATTTCAACAAGAGATGGAGTGATTTAACGGGCTATCCTGAGAGCGAATTTAACGGAGTGTCTGAAAAATGGCTGTCTAAAATCCATACACTTGATCTTAACCGGTTCAGAAAAAAATTGACAGAACATATTATTGGAAACACAGATGTCGTTGAATGTGATTACCGGATAAAAAATGGAAACGGTGGATGGACCTGGATTTCGATTAAAGGTGAGTGTTTGCGGGATCGTTTCGGAAAAGCGGTGAGAATTACAGGGTTGCAAACAGATATTACCGAACGAAAAAAAGCTGAAAAACAGCTGAAAAAAAGTTTCGATGAACTCAGGTTCGCACTGGCTTCGGAAAAAATCCTGATGGATGAGCTTGACAAAAAAAATAAGGAACTCATTGAGTTATCGATTACCGACGGGCTCACTGGCTTGTACAACCATCGGTTTCTTCAGGAACGGTTCGATTTTGAATACAAACGTATTAAGCGATATGGCGGTATTATTTCCTGCATGATGATCGATATTGACCATTTTAAAATGATTAACGATACTTATGGGCACCAGTTCGGAGATCAGGTATTATGCCGGCTGTCCAGAATTCTGAAAGAGAATTCACGCGAGGTCGATATTTGTGGCCGTTACGGCGGTGAAGAGTTTATGGTGGTCACCAATCTAAATGCTGAAGATACCCTGAAGTTTGCAAGTAAACTTCATGCAGCAATCGAACACTATGAATTTGATTGTGGTGGTAAAAAAATACATGCAACGGTAAGTATTGGAATCGCAGAATGTCAAACTGATATTCAATCAAAGCAGGAGTTGATTGAACGAGCCGACAGTGCTTTATATAAAGCGAAAAAAGATGGAAGAAATCTGATCAGGGTCTGGAAAGCAATTGAATATCAGAACGAACTGATGCTTGATATGCACGGTTTTGAAAGTATGAAAAACAAGTTCCAGGAGCTTTCAAACCAGATGCGGGTGACATACATTGAATCGACAAATGCATTAGTTAAGGCTGTTGATGCTAAAGATCCGTTTGCTAAAGAACATTCCCACAATGTCTCGCAATATTCCATCGAAATCGCCAGAGAAATGCACCTCTCGGAACAGGATGTCGAGGTGATCGGTTATGCAGGTTTACTTCATGATGTCGGTAAAATAAGTGTCAATGAAGAGATTCTTACCAAGAAGGATGCATTGACGCAAAAAGAGTTTGAGATTCTTAAGCAACATCCGGAAGTCGGTGTTAACATACTGCGTGAAATGAAATTCCTGGAAAAGGAGATCCCCATAATACTTCATCATCATGAACATTATGATGGGACCGGATACCCATATGGGCTTAAAGGAAGAGAGATACCCGCAGGAGCACGGATTGTTGCTGTTGCTGATGCGATCGATGCGATGACATCGGGAAGAACATATCGGAAGCGTTTGAGCTGGAGGGATGCGATTATTGAAATCAAAAAGGGGAGTGGGACTCAGTTTGCTCCCGATGTAGTAATTGCGGCGGTCAAAGTATTTTCAAAAAGAGATATGAAATGTTTCTTAAAAATATAAACCGGAGAGTTAAATATGAAAATTAAGATCAGGGAAACCGGTGAAGTTGTTGAAGTCGCTGTTGAAGGAAACGTTTTGCAGGAAAACGTAAATCTATTTAAAAACCGGATAATCGATCTGATCGACAGTGGAAAGACAAAAATTGTTTTAAACCTCGTGGATACGAGCTATATCAGTTCTCTGTGTCTGGCTGTTATCGTTAATGCAAAGAAAAAGCTGGTGACTAAACAGGGAGACATCAAAATCGCATTAGTTAACCAGTTGGTGAAGAATCTTCTGGAAATAACAAATCTTGTAAAAAAGGTTGAATTGTATGAATCAGTCGATGATGCTGTCGCTTCGTTTTCAATAAATAAGGAGTAGCACGTTCAACTGTTTAATGTTTCAAGCTCCAATTCTATCGAGGCGATTTTTTTCCTTAATTCATCACACTTTTCAAGCTCAGCTTCGATTTTCCGAGCCGAATGGATCACGGTCGAATAATCACGCCCACCAAAATCCAGACCGATAGTACGCAGTGACTGCTTTGTCCATTTTTTACAAAGGTACATTGCAACCGATCGGGGCAGAACCACTTCACGTTTTCTCGTATGAGCCGAAAGCTGATTGGGACCGATATCAAACGCCGCGCCCACTTTCTCCTGAATCAATTTGATTGAAATCCGTTCTTCTTTTCTTGTAAGCGCATCACCACACAACTCTTTTGCGACATCTAAAGTAATATCTCTTCCAGTAAAAGATGAAGATGCAATCAGCTTGATAAGTGTACCTTCAAGTTCCCGTACATTTGAAGTGATTTGACCAGCGATGTATTGAATAACCTCTGATGGGAGCGCAAGACCATCAATTTCGGCTTTTTTGCGGAGGATGGCCATGCGGGTTTCGAGATTAGGAGGTTGAATATCTGTAATGAGTCCACCCATAAACCGATTAATTATATGATCCATCATATCGGGGATAAGATCTGGCTGGCGGTCAGATGAGAGCACAATCTGCTTGTTCTCAAGAAGTAACTTATTGAATATTCTGAAAAACTCTTTTTGAGTTCCAACTTTCCCACTGAAAAACTGAATATCATCAATAAGCAGCAGATCTACGTCACTGAATTTTTTATAAAAGGAGGTAGAGTCTTTTTTATGAACTACATAATTAATATACTGGTTGGTGAATTCTTCACTGGTGAGGTAGATTACATGTTCTGCAGTACCTTCATGTTGTGCAAAATGGCCTAATGCCTGAAGGAGGTGAGTTTTTCCTAAACCGGTGCCTCCATATATGATAAGAGGGTTAAATGAGGTTTTTCCAGGAGCTTCGGCAACTGCTAGAGATGCCGCATGTGCCATCCGGTTACCATCACCAACCACGAATTTATCGAAGGTGTAATTGTTATGGAACTGCTCTTTATGTTCAACTTTTTGAGGTATTTTTCTGGATTGTGCTTCAACAATCTCCTCACAAATTGGTTGAACAATTTTCCAGTCCTTCTGTATTGGTACAAAGGAAAGCTTTTTAAAGGGAATCATTGTCTCTGTGAGGACTTCCGAAATCAGACCTGAGAAGTGCTCCTCGATGAAATCAGCAAAAAATTGATTAGGAACCTGTATTTTTGCATGCCCATCGGGACTTACGGTGAGATCGGTTGTTCTGAACCAGGTTTCGAAACTTGAGGGGCCAACTTTTTCGAGGATTCTGGTTAGACAATCCTGCCATGGAGAAACGTCTGCGAGATTTTGGGAATGGTCACTTGCGAACATGTTATCAACATACCTTTGAATTTACTAAGTGTAAAATCAACCGATTGTAGTTTCAAATATATACAAAAAGGAAAAAACTCGTAATAATATGTTTAACCGTTTATAATTCAAGATGTTACAATGATTTAAAATGATAATATTTAAAGTGATTCAAAAGTTATCAATGAGTTGTTAACAACCTGTCCACCAATTATCAACATTTAGTTATCAACATTACAAACAGCATACAATTACTGTCCATTCAATATACTATTCCTTAAAAAAAACTCAAAGGAAAAATTAGAATTTTGTAAAAAAAAATATTACAAATAAGAATGTGATTTTTTAATAATTTCGTACCTGAAAAAATGCAATTTTTTTTGAATAAAAAAGTATAAAGTTTTTTTTAAAATCTACCGAATCATTTAACAGCGGGGAAGTGAAATTTAAATCAAGGAGGAACTATGTCACTTGTTGGAATGAATCCGGACAAATCGCTTCAATCCCTTTTCTCAAATTATGGAAATCCCTCATTTTTTAGATCAGAAAATGGTAAAAACAACAACAATCCAGCTAATAGTGGAATTACTGCTACTGCAATAAACCGGTATTATTCGCAGACATCCCTTGCCATCGATTTTACCTCTCAAGATGGTGATCGGGTATCCTTTAGCTATGAAAGTGTTGAATACAGTGAATCGATTAAGAAACTTCAATCCGAATCTGATCCTGAAAAAATCAAGGAACTGGCCAGTTTTATAAAGGATCAACTTCATTCCATTAAAAATGAGTTGATGAAAAAGCTTTTTGGAAGACAGGAAACAGAAGATACGGCCGAAATTGAACCTGCTAAGGAATCATTAATACTTCCCGAATACTGGAATGCTGAAAATACCTCAACAAGAATTGTGGATTTTGCAGTTTCATTCTATGGACTGGTGAGTACAATGGGGCAGGAGTATGTCGATAAAATAAAAGCTGCAATAGATGATGGTTTCAAACAAGCCAGAGAAACGCTGGGTGAACTCCCGGAAGAGACTGAGAAACTGGTTTCCAGTACCTATGATCTTGTGATGCAAAAACTGGATTCCTGGGCTAAGGATAATGGGATAGTTGCTGCATAGATCATTTCAACCGAGCCCTAAGAAAAAGGCCTTTATCTTGTAACTCTTTCATTCTGACCCTTAACGTACAAAGGTTATTCTGAAAACCTGTAATCGTTGTATCGATATTAGACAGATCCTGTTTTTTATACTTTTGTACAATCCTTTCCGTTTGAAGCAGCAGTGAATCTATCTGTTTCAAGCTCTGGAAACTGTATGAAAGGATTTGTTGTGTAGTGTCCAGGAACGCAGGCATCTGTCGTGAAAGAGAATTTTTTAAATCAATACATGTTAATACTATATTATTTAGTGAATCAAGAAGGCTGGTGATCTGAACTGAAACCTGCTGTGTTTTTTTTGAAAATGCACTGCTCAGCGAATCTGTTGTTGTAACCGTTTTTTTGAATATCCCTACAAAAGATTCATGTGTGCTATCTCCATAGAGAAGTTGTTCGGTGAGCTGGTTTAATTCGCGAATAGCCTCAATCAGCCGTTTCATCTCCGCGATTGCTTCTGGTGGACTTGGAAGCAGCAGACCTGATAAATGTTGCTGTACTGGTATGATTTTTTTAAAATCACTTCCTGGTTCAATATTAAGAAATCGTGCCCCCATCACCCCCTGAGCACCGATTGTGATACAATATCCTCCGTAGATCTCAACAGGGTTTTCTGTTTGTATCCGTACTTGTACTTTTTCATTTTTCAGCTCAGTGGATAATACTTTACCAATGACCATTCCTTTGAGAGTTACCGGATCATCAGGGTTAATGAAACTTAAACCTGCAATATTGGGGAATTCGATTGTTCGTATTTCTGTTGTTTTTTTTGATTTTGAGATAAAGGAAAAAGTCACTGCACCTGCAATCAGAACTGCGAGAACTATACTGATATAACCTATCGTGCGATCATTCATAGAATAATGTTCGTTTCATCAATGAATTAGAAAATTGCGTAATTTCAAGATTACCCTTTTTCATCAATATATATTACTTTCCAATTATACATTATTTCATAGGTTGGGTGTCATGAATATACTTGTTCTTTTATTTGTTGCTGTTGTTGCTCTGTTCCTGGGGTATCGGTTGTATGCAGGTTTTTTATCCAAAGTACTGGGAATAGATCAAAATGCTAAAACTCCAGCGGTTGAGTTCAATGATGGGAAGGATTATTGTCCGACAAAGAATCAGATAGTTTTTGCTCACCATTTTTCCTCGATAGCTGGTGCCGGGCCAATACTTGGACCAACAATGGCTATTATCTTTGGTGTTTTACCTGTCTGGATGTGGCTTATTGTCGGTGGGATTTTTATTGGTGCAGTGCATGATTATCTTTCGCTGTTTGTTTCTATCAGGGAGAAGGGGCGATCGATTGCCGAAATAGCCCGGACATCATTGGGGAAGCAGGGGTTTGCACTCATGATTATTTTCACGATCTTAATGATTGTACTGGTCACCTCTGCATTCCTGGTAGCATCAGCAACATCATTGACTTCGATGATTCCGCTGGAAACACTCCGTTTGACATCAGAACAATCTGTTCTCAGAACGGTGCTTGTTAACGGTGTTGCAATGGGGCGGATTGGTGGCATTGCTTCAACATCTGTTATTGTTATAACGCTTCTTGCACCGCTGATAGGTTTCCTGAATTATAAAAAGAATGCTCCTGTAGCTGTTGTAACTGCGCTTGCAGTTGTTATCAGTTGCATTGCAGTAATTACAGGAATTTACTTTCCAGTCAGTCTGAATGCAACAGTCTGGATGATTGTATTGTCAATTTACACGCTGTTTGCTGCCGGCGTCCCTGTCTGGATTCTTCTTCAACCGCGGGATTTTATCAATGCGTATATCCTTTACGGTGGAATATTGCTGCTTGTAGCAGCGTCAATCGGGGCCGGTCTTACGGGAACAACCATAAATGCACCACTATTTAATATTCAGGCTGGCACGTTGAAACTGGGATATATCTGGCCGGTACTGTTTATCACTGTGGCATGTGGAGCAATTTCAGGATTTCACGCACTGGTTGCGGGGGGAACGGTTTCCAAGCAGGTGACCAGTGAAAAAGCTGCAAAATCAATCGGATATGGAGGAATGCTGCTTGAATCACTCCTTGCGGTTGGAGTGGTCATTGCTCTCTGCAGCGGCATTACTTTTGATGACCTGACATCGATTATTTATCCATCAACAGGAAAATCCAATCCTATTCTGGCATTTGCACTTGCGATGAGTGGACTTGTACATAAGGGGTTGCATATACCCATGGTGTACGGAACAATATTCGGGATACTGCTTGTCGAAGGGTTTGTTGCTACAACGCTCGATACCGCAGTCAGAATCAACCGGTACCTTTTTGATGAGTTGTGGTCGATACTCTTTGTTAAAACTCCCTGGTGGATGAAAAGTTACCTCTTTAACTCACTTCTGTCAGTGGGGTTAATGCTTCTTCTGGCATTCACCAATGCATTCAGCGCAATATGGCCAATTTTCGGGACTGCTAATCAACTTCTTGCAGCTTTGACTTTGATTACCCTGGCAACCTGGCTGGCGACTCGTGGTAAGCAACATTTTTTTGTCACTATTCCCGCGATATTCATGATTGTGACTACAACATTTTCGCTGCTGCTCCTGGCACAGAAATACCTTAAAGGCAGCAATTTTATACTATTTTCAACAGATCTTCTGATGCTGGTGCTGTCGGTTGCTTTGGTTGGGGTTGCATTAAAGCGGAAGCGGGCTAGGTTTGTCTCGACTCCGCTCGACAAACGGTCCCCCACCTGTGCTTTGAAGTCGAAGAGTAATGATGGAGGTTTTTAAGACTACCTATAGCAACCATTAGCCTCCAATCACTAATCATTAAAAACTTCTAAAGTTTTCCCCAAAAAAGCCGATATTAATAGTAGGAGTTACTGGATTTGCCTGTTCTCTTTAACAGGACAAAAAAAAGACAAAAGCTTGAAGCTTTTGTCCTGAAGTACAGTAAGGTAGGAGAAACGGCAATTCCTTACACAATTCATATCGGATATTTTTGTTATAGACTTTAGAGGATAGAATGATGATAATACAAAATCTGCAAAATACCTTCCAGATTGAAGCTAAAAGGGCTTTAAAGCCTGAATTGAAGCGTCAGAAGGATGATGCAGAAAAAAGGGCAGCTTCTCAGAAATCATCATCATCGGTTTCCGAACAATCACCCGAAGAACGCCAGGCACTTCTGGCTTCGATAAAAAGTAAGATAAAAAAAGGGTTTTATAATTCAGATTCGGTTCTTGAAGATCTCAGTCATGGTTTTGCTTCTGCTCTGGATCAGACTATTTAATACCTTCCTTTTTTTCCTCTGAAAATTTTTCAAAGCTTGACTCTCCAGTTACCGTAAACGTAGAATATATAAAAATATTACCTGGTGTATAGGGAAAAAAATATAAAGGAGAAAACTATGGCGCGTCTGGGGCTCTATGTCGTAACTGGACTGATGTGTATTTCACTATCAATAATGAACTGTTCGGCTCCGGATTCAGTTGCGCTATCGGTATCACATTTCAGTGGAGATGTTTATCTGGAACGAAACAATTCACAGGTAACTATATCGAATGGCTTAAAACTAAAATCTTTTGACAAGATCAGAGTAGGTGGCGGAGATTCGCGTGTAGAACTACAGTTTGTTAATGGCGCCCGGCTGAAGTGTTATGTGGGAACAGAAATCAGTGTTGGTGAAACAGGTTCAATTGGAGATAAAATAACAATTGTTAATGGGGACTGCTTTTACTTCAGTGAAGATACATTGAAAAATAATACTGCGGTTGAAATTAAAATTTCATCATTGAAAATTAACGCCGGGGGAGCAGTTTTTTCACTTTACTTCAATAAAGAGACTGGTGAAATTATATCAACAGTTCTTTCCGGAAGTGTTCAGGTGAATGATGGGACAAAGACAACAGAGGTTCCACCATGCAGCCGGGTCTCCAAAGTCGGGAATGAAGAGCTTCAGTTACAGGCGCCATCAGCAAGTGAGCTCGAAGGGCTGAAAGTCTGGGCTGGAAGTTCCATTATAGAGAAAACTCTTGCAAAAACAGGATGTACACTGCAGGCACTCTCAACCGTGTCAATGCCTCCACAGATCATGTCAACGCCTGGTGAAGCTGCGCACCCTGGTGAACGTTATGAAGAACGGATTGTCGCACAAGACCCTGAAGGGTTTAAAGTACGCTATTTTCTGGCTGAGGGGCCGGATGGTTTGACAGTTGATTCACTGACAGGAAAAATCAGATACAAACCGGATAGTGAAGGTGAAAAGAGAGTCACAATAAACATTCTCGATCCAGATTCAAACATTATACCATATGAGTACTCTCTTCTGGTAACAATGCAGCCAACATTGTATGTAGCAATGCCCGCTACTGTAAAGCCTGGCGAACCTGTTTCGGTTAGTGCAAAAGTTAGACGTTCTCCTTCTGATAAGGGTGCTGTTGAATACCGGTTTGATATCAATGGTGATGGTACTTTTGATATTCCCGCTGGTGGTGAATTCGGGAAAAAGTCGAGTGTTTCAAATATCGTTTTTCCCAAAGATGGTACTCATTTAATTAAAGTTGAGGCACGTATCAGTGGCGCAACAATTATCTCATCGAGCAAAAAAATTATAGTGAACTCAGCTCCATCAGCAATGCTTAAAATCTTTCCAGAGTATACACGGGTTGATGAAAGTGTGACCATCGATGCATCAGGCAGCTCCGATCCTAACGAAGCAGCCTCGGAATTGAAGATGCGTTTTGATATCGATGGTGATGGTAAATGGGATATTCCTTCAGATTCAAAGTTCACGAAAGAGCAAGTATTATCATTAAAATTTGATTCGCCAGGTAAGAGGACGATCAATGTTCAGGTATGCGACAGACAGGGATTGTGCAGTATTGCATCCGCTGAAATTATTATTGGAAAAGGTCTGACGGTAAAAAATATTGACTGTGTGGATACAGTCCATGTAGGGGACACGATTTCGGTTTCCTGCACTCCGGACAATCCGGAATTTCCTGTAATCGGGTATGCATGGTCGGTGAGTGGTCCACAGAATATAACCGTTTCTGATAATAAATCGCGTGTCAGTCTGGCATTCAGTAATGAGGGGCTCTACACACTCTCATGTGTAATTACCGATGAAAAATCTCAGAGTGCAACAGCATCAAAGTCGATTATAATTGTTAACAGCCGTGCAACAGTTGAAGCCGGTGGTCCATACGCTGTTGCTGTCAATACTTCATTGACGGTTAAGGGTAGTGCGTCAGATAAAGACAGCCGGATAACAAAATACTCATGGGATTTCAATAATGATGGTAAAGCGGACACTGAATCTGTTTCGGGGACCTCGGCGATCTGGACATTTAAACAGGCCGGGCAGAAGAAAGTTACCTTTTCTGTTTATACAGAAGACGGCAATGTCTCAACTGATGAAGCAGTGGTTGAAGTAACCAATTCTGCACCTGTTGTAAATGCCGGGAAGGACATTATTGCACGGGCCGGGCGAAAGGTAAAGCTGAAAGGAACTGCAGTTGATTCTGAGAAAAATATTATAGAGTATGCCTGGGATTTCAACAGCGATGGTGTTTTCGACTGGAAGTCTGCGGATACCGGTTTTGTTGAGCATGAGTTTGAAGCTTATTCTATTGCGGTATTTAGGGTAACGGATAGTGACAGTGCTTTTTCAATTGATTCAGTCAAAATAATTGTTTGTCCGGAAGGTATGGAAACTGTAGAAAATGGGCAGTTCTGTATTGATGTTTACGAATGGCCGAATAAGAAAAATACCATGCCAAAACTTGATGTCTCATACGAAGAAGCTCTTCAGATGTGTACCGATGCCGGGAAACGGCTCTGTACTGCTCAGGAGTGGGAAACCGCATGCCGCAGTGATCAAAAGAAGTGGAAATATCCGTATGGAAAAAATTATGTAGTAGACAAATGTAATAACATGGGAAATGCATTCAGTAAAAATAAACCTGCTGAATCAGGGTATTTCGAGAATTGTGCGGGTTCCGCTGGTGTTTTCGACATGAGTGGAAATGCAGCTGAATGGGTTTATTTCGACGGTGGCAAGCCGGAACTGTATGGTGGATCATGGCAAAATGGAGCAGAAAGAAGTATGTGTAATTCTAAGGTACAACTTGAAAGGGGCAAGAAGTATTTTTATGCCGGTTTCAGATGTTGCAAATAATTTTAGAAAAAACAGGTCAATTTCTGCGGGCAAAAAACCGGTGGTGGATTCCAGTCATTACCGGTATTTTATTCTCATTGTCGCAACCTCCATTTAATCATACATTCAACCCTGTTTTTGCCCTTTTTCCATTACTTTCATTTATTGTATTAATTCCATTATTTGTTTTCGCCACCCACAATTCAATTAAAAGGGCATTTGTCGATTCTGCACTTTTTGGCTTTTTTGCTTCAGCATCTCAATATTACTGGATCGGCTTTGTCACTGCTGAGGGGCTTTGGCATCTTATATTAATAGGTGTTGTACTTATAGCCCTGTATTTTGGTCTGTATTACTTCGTTTCTGCAATGGTATTTCGTATTATTATTAAGAGACTCCCCCGGTTATATCTTCTGATTTTTCCCGCATTCTGGGTTTGTGTTGATTATCTCAGGACTCTTGGAGAGGTTTCGTTTCCTTGGTCGTACCTGGGGTATTCGCTGGTACCATATTTACCAGTTGTTCAAATGGCATCTGTTACAGGTGTGTGGGGAGTGACATTTCTTGTTGTTATCACCAACTGTCTGATATGGGATCTGCTTAAAAGTTACAGAGTTTCAGGTGACCAACTGCCACGCTGGATACATCTGATCGTGCTGGCACTATTTATCTGTGGGATATCCATCTGGGGAGCATTTCGTATCAATAGGAAATCCGGTAGCGGAAAAGATCTGAAGATCTCGCTCATCCAGAGTAACCTGAATCAACTCGACTGGGGAGTTAATTCGCTTGATACCGCTTTTTCGATTACCGATTCGTTGATCACTGAAGCATCTCTTCAGAAACCCGATCTGATTATTGGACCTGAAAGTGCATTATTGTGTTTTCTTGCGAAGAGGACTGAATATCGAAATCGGGTTGCATCATGGGTGAATTCGATGCGGATACCGCTGTTACTGGGAGGACTTCATTGGGAGAAAGCAAAGGATAGCAGGTTTTATGATTATTCTGTTTACAATTCTGCTTTTTTGTTCAAACCGGACACTACCTATCCTGATATTTACAGTAAAATAATGTTAGTACCGTTCAGCGAGGCATTGCCCTTTGAAGGGGTGCTTCCGATATTGTCAAGAGTTAATCTTGGTGAAGCTGATTTTAAAAGAGGTTCTGAAGAGACTATATTTATAGTTAATGATTCTGTGAGGGTTGCGCCGTTTATCTGTTATGAGATTATTTATCCGGGATTTGTGCAGCGAAGAATAAAAAGGGGAGTTGATTGTATTGTAACTATTACCAATGATGGCTGGTTTGGGAAGACATCCGGACCGTTTCAGCATGCTGCTATGGCTCAGATGCGTGCGATCGAGAATGGTCGGCCACTTGTGCGGTGCGCTAATACAGGCATCAGCATGATTGTTGATCTTTTTGGCAGGGTTTCGACCAGAACACCGATTTATGTTCGTCGGGTACAGACAGGTTCATTAAAGCTGGATCATAAATCGACGATTTATCTTCAATGGGGTGACTGGTTTGTAACAGTGTGTCTCGGATTGTGTTTGATGGCTGTTTTTATTCTGGTAGTACCATTTTTGCGAAATTCGGTCCTATCCTCCCGGAACATGAATGATAAAAATCATCAATAGTTCCTCAGTATTATGTTAATATCGATACTTTTAGATCTAAATACTTGCTGTTTCATGGTGTGAAACATTTATATTACTTAGATATTAAATGGTTATATCTCCGATTGGAGTAGTTGATGAGTCGTTCCAGTAAAAATCTTTTATCTCTCATGGAGCTTTCCCCTGATGAGGTAAAAGCTATTATCACCAGAGCCTGCCAGTTAAAACAGCAGCGGCTCGTGTCAGGACCAGAGGTTTTAAAAAAACGGACTGGCGTTATGATTTTTGAAAAACCTTCACTGCGTACCAGAATCACATTCGAGACAGCAATTAATGAACTTGGTGGTCATCCAATTAATCTGGCATCAGATATGATCGGCATGGGCAGACGAGAAAGTGTTCAGGATATTGCTCGTAATCTTGAGAGAATTGTACATCTTATCATTGCACGTACATTCAGCCATACCACAATCGAGGAATTGGCGCGATATAGTTCTGTACCGGTAATAAATGCGCTTACCGATGATTTTCATCCTTGCCAGGCTCTGGCATTCGGGCAGACTGTTTATGAACGTATCGGGGATTTTAAAAAAATCAATGTTGTGTTTATCGGTGATGGTAATAATGTTTGTAAATCGATAATGATTTTGTGTGCCAAACTGGGATATAACTTTACTTTAGCTTCTCCGGCCAAGTATTGTCCATCAATAAGCTTTATAGATTACTGTAAAGAGATCGGAAAGGCAGCCGGCTCAAAGTTTGAATTCTGTCAGGATATAAAAGCTGCAGTCAGAGATGCAAATTTTATTTATACTGATGTCTGGACCAGTATGGGGCAGGAGGAGGAGCAGGAGATAAGGAAAAAGGACTTATCACCATTTCAGGTCAATGCACAGATAATTTCACTGGCACCATCAGGTGTTTATGTATCACACTGCCTGCCTGCACATCGGGGAGAAGAGATCACCAGTGATGTTCTGGATTCGGGAAATTCTATCGCATTTGATGAGGCTGAAAACAGGCTTCATGTTCAAAAGTCAGTCATCGTACATCTGTTTTCTTGATGAGGTTTACCTATAATGAGTGAAGAACGCGTTCAATTTGGAATCAAAGCACTTGATAAAATGCTATCGGGTGGTTTACTGATGGGGTCTGCCAATCTTCTGGAAGGCGCTCCTGGTACCGGAAAAACTACAATGGCAATGCAATATATTTATAACGGGATAACCCAGTTTAAAGAACCCGGTTTAATTATTACTTTTGAAGAATTTCCGCAGCAGTACTATCATGATGCGATGCAGTTTGGATGGGATTTTAAAAAACTGGAAGATGAAGGAAAGTTGAAACTTATTTTCTCCGATCCGCAAACCACACTCGATGAGATTGATAAGATGGACGGTCAGTTCGTGAAAATCATCGAAGAATTGGGTGTGAAACGTGTGGTTATTGATAGTATGACCCATTTTGAATCGCTTGGTATCGATCAGTTTGATCTGCGTGATATAGAACGTAGAATGATCAATGCTCTTAAACGTGAAGGTGTTACCAGCATTCTTCTGAGGGAGAATGATAATCTCTTCGGTCAGGTGTCCCGTGTATCGAGTAAAATACCGTTTATTGTTGACTCCTACACACTGCTGCGGTATGTAGAAATTGATAGTGCGATCGAAAAAGCTCTCTGTATCCTCAAAATGCGCGGAAGTGATCACCATAAAGATATCAGGTGTTTCCGTGTCGGTTCAAAGGGAATAGAGGTTGAAGCTAAATTCAGTGGTCGTGAGGGTATCATGAGTGGTAATGCCCACTTTACACCTCAGGATGCATTCGTTAACGTTTTCGGAAAAAAATAGAAAACGGACATGGTATTGAAGGCTTTAGAATCAGGACTTTTAATCAGTTATATCCTTTTTTGTTGTTCGCTGAACTTCTTTGCGTTCCTGATATCCGCATTTTACAAAAAAAGCCTTCAGAAATCATCCCCAAAGGCAGGTTTTATAGTCGCGATCGTTCTTGCAATCCTGTTTGTCATTGTCAAGATGTCCGGAATTAATCACAATACAGCACTTCAGATTCTTTCAATAATTTCTCTTTTGGGAAGTGGTATTGCATCGATTATAAGTATTATTGCACTTTTTACCACAATGAGCAAAATTCAGAAGTGATACTATGAATCTTCAGGCACTTGTTCTTCTCGATGTTTCTTCTGTGTTGCTTATGTTCGTTCTGGCATATTTGAGTAAGCGACTTGGTGAAGCCATGAAAATCGGTCCATTTTTTAAAATCCTTTACGTAACATCAATCATGGTCATTTGCGCATCGGGGATAGACTTTATAGCAATCTATTTTAATACACATATTTTTACGCTGTTGTCGCTGGCTATACGGTCTATTGCCGGGCTGGCAGCTGTTATCGTTTGCATGATTTACTGGAAATGGCTTTTTTCTGCTTTTAAAAATTAAGGGATCGAATGTATGCCGAAAAAAATTCTTGTGATTGAGGATGACAATGATATTGCAGATCTTGTAAAATTAGTGTTAGAGACAACACAGGATTTTACAGTCATGACAGTTCTTAATCCGGAATCAGCCTACGAAAAAGCAAAAGAGTATCGGCCCGATGCCATACTATTGGATCTCTCAATGCCGAGAATGGATGGTTGGGCTGTTTTTAAGATAATCAGAGGGGATGCCTCATTTAACAGTGTACCCATTGCTATTCTTACAGCTAAATCACAACAATTTGATCAGATGGTCGGTCTTCACGTGATGAATGCCGATGCTTATATAACAAAACCGTTTGGAAAACAGGAACTTATTGATAAAACGTATGAGCTCTGCAATAAAGGAAAAAAATAAAAGAATACTGGCAGTCGATGATGAGGAAGATGTTCTGGAGTTTCTGAAGATTTATCTTGAGTCTCTGGGATGGGAAGTTACAACAATTTCCTCAACTACGGAGGCTTTCAAGGAATTGGATACGAAGTCCTACTTTCTTGTTCTTACCGATATTGCAATGCCCGACATGGATGGGTATGAGTTTATCAGCAAGATTAAAGAAAAAAATATTCCTTCACAGATGGCACTCATGACCGGGTTTGGTTATAATCCAAAGCATACACTCGTAAAAATTTATAAAACAATCAGATATCCATGCCTTTTCAAACCCTTTAACAGGGTAAAAGTTGCAGAGACGGTTCAGGCTGCCTGGGATCAGTATCATCAGGATCTTGAAAATAATACTACATCTGCTGAAAGCAGTACAGAATCGCAGGTCTGAATTAAAAAGAGAATATCGAATATGGAATAACGATTCTTGAATATCGAAGGTAGAAGAACGGAACAAGATTACTTCGATAATTCAACATTTGAAATTCGTTATTCGATATTTTTTTATATTCTTCGCCCCGTTTTTCCACTTTCGCCCCCTCCGTGCATCAGGTGTACTG
>JBNKZD010000225.1:0-9692 GCA_050301235.1 Chitinispirillaceae bacterium
TAAGTGTGATGCTTACAAAAAAACGGGGAAAAGAACCAGTGATCATCCATTTGCTTTTTTCCCATTTTTAGCGAGTTCATAATATTATTAACTGGAAAAGAAAAAAAACTGAAAATCATGCACACCACAGGATTCTCCACTTTTAATTGCAAATTACAAAGAAAAATGCGTTACCTGTCCGCGACACCCGCCTGGCAGTCCCGGTTTAACCAGGATCGTTGCTCGAGATACACTTACCGAACCGGGTACTGCCTGCCCTCTGTAGTTTCAACGAAAGGGGGTGAAAATCCCAGAAAATTCTTTCTTGTATTATTCAGAATCAACAACTGATGAAACGGTGAATCGCTGGGATTACGAAATGAAAAAATAATAACAAATATCGAATATCGAATCATGAATATTTAAGTAATCGAAAAAAACGTCATGTGCATGGCTTGTAGAGCCATCATTATTGTAGGAAAAATGTAACCGAAATCGTCTTTTCCCTGTAGGGGAACATTAAAACACTCTAAATATGATAAATGAGATGCTGTTTATTCACAAAACCATTTCCCTATTCTTTTTACATTTTGACCTCACCCCCAGCCCCTCTCCCTCAAGGAGAGGGGAGCCAAAACCATTGTTTTCAGCCCTTTTACTTACTACTTTCTCCACATTGGAGAAGGAATAAGTGTGATGCTTACAAAAAAACGGGGAAAAGAACCAGTGATCATCCATTTGCTTTTTTCCCATTTTTAGCGAGTTCATAATATTATTAACTGGAAAAGAAAAAAAACTGAAAATCATACACACCACAGGATTCTCCACTTTCAATTGCAAATTACAAAGAAAAATGCGTTACCTGCCCCGCGACACACGCACCGGCAGTCCCGGTTGAACCATAATCGTTGCTCGAGATACACTTACCGAACCGGGTAATGCCTGCCCTCTGTAGTTTCAACGAAAGGGGGTGAAAATCCCAGAAAATTCTTTCTTTATATTACTTCGCTTTCCTACACTTCATAAAAAACAAGGGAAACACCTTCCGGGTACCATCAGGAAGCTCCCTTGTGATACTGGTGATCGTTTTAAATTCAACATCAGTGAAACCTGCTGATAAACACCAGTTTTTCATCTCGAGCCGGTTAAAACCATTGTGCCCGGTGAATCCACTTCCGTGAAACGAACCGTCCTCTTTATCAAGATCTGCGATAAAAAGATATCCTCCGGTTTCAAGCATGGTGTAAAATGTTGCGAATATTTTTTTAACATCCGGAATATGATGCATTGTAAGTAAAGAATAAATTAAACCGTATGTTTCATTCCCCGGCTTCTGGGTGGTAAGGTCGATTTCCAGTGTTGACATATTGCTGAATTGTGCACTGTCGATTTTTTCTTTAGCGACCTCTAACATCCCTTTTGAACTGTCAGCCAGTACCATTTTAGAAAGATCCGCCTGAAGATTAAAGCTTACCAGACCGGTCCCGCAGCCGTATTCAAAGCCGCTGAGAGATGTTGATTTTCCTATAGTGTTGAGAATTTCATCTGCAACTATTTTTGCATTCTGTACCTTTACCGGGTCTTTCTCCCAGGTTTTTGCTTTTTCATTAAAAGTATTTACTTCTGATTGCATTCAAAACTCCTCGATTATTGTACCTTACACCTGCAAACGTCGCAGATGATCGCGCGCGGTCCGTGCCCACCAGGTCTGGGGGTACCGGTTAGCGTACTGATTAAAATAATCGATTGCTTCCGGCTTGCGCATCAGTTTCATAGCAATCATACCAGCATTGTACAAGATAATTCCGGCATCCGGTTTTCGTGTCAGAAGAGCTTTAAGTAATTCGAGTGATTTTTCAAAAATACCTTTCTGATAATACAGGATACTTCCGGACCACAGAGAGTTATCATCAATAGTTTTTATATCCCCCTGCTGCATCAGCTCCTCTATTTTTTTAAATTGTGCTTCAAATTCAGGCGGAGAGAGTGCAAATGTTTGATATTCCGGCGGAGTGTAGATCTCATTCCTTGATGGAGCAACGGAATGTTCAAACCATTCCTTAACTAATTTTGAAAGCACACGAAACCCGTTGTATTCAGATGTCATCCATGCCACATAATCTTTTGTCATTAAATTTCTCAGTTCGACAGTAGACCGGATCGTTTTCCTTTCGGCAATCTGGTTATATGATGATATAAAATTCCGATCTTCATCAACATCAAGTCGATAATCAACTATTCCGGTTGCTATTGATGCAGTCGGATTGTTACCGGGTATGACAATAGGAACAATCAACATGTTATTTTTCCAGTCAAAAACTGCTGCCCCGGTTCCAGGAATAAGCAGCACCGAAGGTTTCCCGAACAATGAGACTCTATCATTGTGAAAGACCTCAGGATCAAACTCCTGTATGCGATCAAAGCACTCCTTTACCTTTCGGATAGTGAACAGTTTCTGCTCTACAGTAATTACCGGACAGGGGGATAGTTTTAAACGCATTGCGGCAAGCTTCGTCAGATCCCGCATATATTCAATCTCTTTTCGAAGCCTGGATTCTATCTCCGCAGGCGACACCTCCTGTTTTAACTTTTCTATTGCGAGAAGGTCTGATTTAACTTTATCTATGGCTACTTCAATATCAATAATCGCCGACAGGGTTTCTATAACTTTATCCTGAATTTTGTGAGTTTCAGAAACGCCCTCCTTATTTGCCTGCGAATCAATAAAACTGTTAAACCAGTTCATATCCTTCTGCAACTGTTTTTCACGATCAAAATGTTCCCGTTTCTGCGTAACTGAAAAAAATGTACCCAGCGCTATCGCTTTCTTCATTTGCAAACTGGAATACATCAGATCATCCATTTTAACCAGATCATCGACAAGCCTCTCTTTGCCTTTTCGGGTTGGTTCATCCAGAAGACTCAATACTTTGGATTTTCTTTCAATTTGAAGGTTCTCAAGTTCATGAGTGCGGCTCTTTTTCTGCAATTCGCATCTGTGCAACTCTTTTTCGAGGACCTCTTTGCGGTCACCCTGCATGATTTTTGCAAATAGTGACTTCAGCCATTCAGAGAACATCATAATATTGAGTGAATACCCCATCCGTGCAGCATCATTGACCATCGATCGTATCTCATCTGTTGATCCAGCTACATCACTGCAGATCCCATAATCAACCAGATCTTCAATTTCTGCAAGCTTAAGTGCAAACTTGTCCGGTTCACTCACCATACTGCCAACCCAGTCAGCAATCATCGACCAGTAGGGGCCGTTTACCAATCCAGGATCCTCCTGATATCGCTTCAGTGCCTGTGAAAAATTATCGGAATAGTTAAAACCAGCCGATTCTTTCCCACTAACGCTGGATTGAGATCTCATAGTACCCGCCTGCAGATTTTGAATTTGTATAAATAACAATAAATGCTGCGCCCATCAAATTATCGGGAACAGTAAATAATGCTGTATCAACCTGAACACTCTTTTTATACGTTTTTCCATCACCACTCATTATGATACTCTTTTCCACTGTGGTTCCGAAACTTTTCAAAACGCACTTACCGGAATCTGATGGATCAATTATAAACCAGTCAATATCATCAGTGGTTGCAAGCGTTCCATAAATCTTGCCTGTAACAGAATCTGCAGTTTCTGCACTGTTATTTGGCTCTGCTTCCTCAGGCCAAGTATGGAAATATAACGTTTCTATCGGAAAGGCTTTCCGGTTCCAGAATGAACCACTGTCAGATTCTATGACCAGTTTGTAAGCACTGCTTCCGGAAATAGTAAAAGGCAGAGAAAAATAGGCAGTGTCTTTTTGTTTATTGAGATTTGCTGTGATAAGAATATTATCAGGAAATAACTTTATCATCAATGTAGAATCCTCTACAGGGTTATCGAACGCAATTTTAACAGCTCCATACGGTGCAATCGTGTCTGCCATACTGATCCTGATGGTTTCTGGTACTGTTCCGGCCGGCACGACACACTCAAGAGTCAAGCACAATATAAATATACCTGTCATTTGAATAGTAAGCGCCAGTTTCACATCAAATCCCAATCTTAAGGGCTATAGTCGCCATGATTTATACTGCGGACGATTGAAAAACTAACCTTTTGTGATATATAGCAATGATTGCATATTTCGCGATCCCCTATCCCGTCCTTCCCCCGTTAGCGGGGGAAGGTGCCGAAGGCGGATGGGGGTTCGCGATAAATGCAAGAAATACGATTTACCAAAATGTTCATTATCCGTTCGCAGTATATATGGCTCTAAATTCTATATTTATCTATACTACCTATTATATGGTATTATATTACTCCAGACAACTCTTTAAAAAGCACCAGCATCATAAATTTAGAAGTATTACCATGAATTATAAAAAAAACTGCGTAGTGATTTGTGGCCCGACCGCATCAGGAAAAACACATCTCGCAGTCCGGCTCTCACTTCTTTTTAACGGTGAGATCATCTCTGCAGACTCCCGCCAGGTGTACCGCGGGATGAATATCGGCACTGGTAAAGACCTTGATGAATACTCGACAGACCGTGGCAACGTAATTGTTCACCTGATCGATATCAGGGACCCCGTTGAAGTATATACATTGTACCATTTCAAGCAGGACTTTTTTGCAACATTCGATAAGATCCACTCCAGAGATCACCTGCCGTTTCTTACAGGCGGAACAGGTTTATATATCGAATCCGTCTTAAGAAACTTTGAAATACCGCAGATACCCGAAAATGTTGAATTCAGAAAACAATACATGGCAAAAGAAAAAGGGGAGCTGATTGAGCAGCTGAGAAACCGTTCACCGGAACTGTTAGCACGAACCGATCTCAGCAGTAAAAAAAGGATTGTTCGCGCAATTGAAATTGCGCTGTCCAGTCCAGTTGATAGTACACCGGAAAACCAGCCTATACCGTCAACTACACTTAACCCGGTGGTGTTATGTACCCGATGGGATCGTCCGACGCTCTACCAGAGAATCGACAGGAGACTTTCAGAACGAATTGACCAGGGGATGATTGATGAAGTCAAAAACCTACTCGATTCCGGAGTGCCTGAATCGAGATTGATCCAATTTGGGATGGAGTATAAACACATCGTTCATTATTTAAAAAGCCTGGTTTCGCTTGAAGAGATGCTATCGTTACTTAAAACCGATATTCATCATCTGGCAAAACGTCAGGAGACCTGGTTCCGGGGAATGGAACGACGGGGCATTCCGGTCATATGGATTGATAATGCCGATTATAACATTGCAGCAGAAGTTCTGAAAAGAGAGCTTCTGACAGAACCGGCATGAAAACTGCTTTTTTAATTCTAAATACCGCACCCTCCCGGTCATTGAGCGGAGTCGAAATGACAAGCGGGATTTGCGTAAAATGCAGTCGTCTCGACACTTCGACGCCGCTCAGTGCATCGCTCAGCTCGACGACCGGATTAGTAATGCGAACGTTGTAGAATTAATTTTATCCAGCCTGGAAATGAATCTGATAATTGATGCTGGAAACATTACCTTATAGCCGGAAAGCCTCTGAAACAATGCACTCAATAAAAGTTGTGACAAGCTGAATGGAAATAAGCGATTTTCCGGATTATCAGTATGAGAAAGATTTTTCAGTCTGGGATTTTATAAGAACTTCGGATGTTTTGTTTTTATCCATTCTAGTACTGAATTCTTTCGTCTGATAAAATATTCACATTGTACCCTTTGTATGTCATTAACATACAATTGTGCGGTTATTACATACAAGCAGCATCTTTATTCTTCAGCCCCCGATACAATAAAATACTTGCTACCATCATGGATAAAAGCATATTGTCGCTAACCAGTAACACTGCGTTATATTGATCTCATTACTCAAAACCGATATTCACCATTTGGCAAAACGTCAAGAAACCTGGTTCAGGGGAATGGAACGACGGGGTATTCCTGTTAACTGGATTGATAATGCTGATTGCAAAATTGCTGAAGAAGTTTTGAAAAGAGAGCTTCAGACAGAATCGGCATGAAAACTGCTTCTTTAATAAACTCCAGCCTGGAAATGAATCTGATACCTGATGCTGGAAACCTTACCTTATTGCCGGAAAGCCTCTGAAACAATGCACTCAATAAAAGTTGTGATCAAGCTGAATGGAAATAAGCGATTTTCCGGATTATCAGTATGAGAAAGATTTTTCAGTCTGGGATTTTAGCGGAGTCGATGGGCTTTGCTCGATGCACTACTCGGCCATAAAAGATGTTTTACCACACGGAGTAAGGCAAAATGTGCCGTAGGCCGAAGAGCTTGCGACGAGCTTTTGATGGCTTGTTGGCAGAAGTATTACACTACATTTGTTTTACCGTGCACTCTTTATCAAGAAACTGCTGAAATCCTGTCTATAAATCAATTTTATCAATTCGTCTTTGGTGTCGGCCCCCTTTAAACTCAGCAGCAAGCCAGGTTTCAACCAAAAGTACAGCCTCCTCTTTCGACATGAGGCGTTGTCCAATACCAATCATATTACAGTTTCCGTGTTCCTTTGCAAGACGAGCTGTCTGTTTATTCCAGACAACTGCACATCGAACGCCTTTAAATCTGTTCGCAACTATTGCTTCATTTCCACTTCCGCCTAATATTATTCCAATTGAGTTCAATCCGACAGCTACAGAATTAGCTGCAGGTTTAATAAAATCAGGATAATCTACTCGTTCTGTAGAATGGGTACCGAAATCTTCAACTTTATACCCTTTGTCCATAAGGTGAATCTTTAATACCTCTTTATATTTATATCCTGCGTGGTCGCTTGCTATAGCAATGGTTGTCTCCATTTTTCCTTCCTAAAAACTCAACTTTTGTGAAAAACACTACAAAATCTTTTTTCTTCATCGCACACAACACGCGGTTCTTTTGGTGCTGAATGACAATTGCAATTTACACCAACGGCCCTACCGACCTATGAAGTTTACCGAAGCGTAGCGTAGGTAAATTACTCGTTGGCCAAGCCATAGCGCAGTAGAGTCGTTGTGTTAGTGGTGTTTTTTTTCTGTTATTTACAAATTAATCTTTCAAACAGCGAATAGTAAAACCAAATTCATTAACGAGATGATTATCTCTTCCTGCCAGTGCGGAATTAAAACTCAAACTAAAATAAGATGCATAGGTCCCATAAGGTGCTCCTATAGTAGAACTCCACCACATACCTTCTTTGCCAATATTGGCAAAATCACCAGCACCATTTCTATAACCACTAGGAAGAGCGGTAAAACCAGTCGAGTTTGTTGCTCCTAAATTAGGACTACCCCAATGAATTATACCCGTTTCCTTTAATTTTCCACCAGCTTCATACATGCCTCCCAAATTATTTATCAATTCCTGAAACTCACTATCTGATGGAACATGCCAACCTACAGGAGCTACTTTACCTGTGTTAACAACATACCAATTATATAATCTTCCGAATGTATAAATGCTATCCACATCTGTAGTATTATTGTATGTACACATTCCCGGAGTTCTTAAACCGGCCCAATTTTTCGCATCGCTAACGATTGGAATGGTTGTTCCATCATTATATCTTGTAGTTCTAAGATTTTCAGCCATCCAAGTTTGATTACCGATAATAACTGTCTTATATATATTGCCATCCTGATCAGTCATGCTACCATAGGGTATAGTAGGATTGTTTGTCCCTGTCCCATTCTTATCACAGGCATACAAAATTACCATAATAACAATTAATAGTGAAAAGTATATAAATGTCCTTTTCATAAATTTAATTTTTAGATTAACTAAGAAATTATTTTTCATTTTATTAATGCTCATATTTTAGGGTTTAAGATTATTGCGTAGATTTCTCCAATGACCGCTAACGTCGAGGCTCGAAATTTTAGTAGGGCTTTGACTATTAGAATTTTGAGCTGTTAGGCGTCTGTAACACTGCCATCTCTTGTTTTTTCTCTTTTTATAGTTTCCGAAAAGGCCATCCTTTCAATTGCAATTATAACTATATAGGGTTTGCAGTGTTGGTGAGTTTCAGTGTTAACAATTCGCTCTTCTCAAGTTTGCAGCTCAAACCGTACTTACATAATAGATCAGAGACTACATTTAATAGATAATTACCGCAAAAAGGAGATATCACCACTTTTTGTATCAACGCGGAGGAGTCGATTTCAACATATTCTCCGTTGTCATATTTAAATGGTATCTTTTGCTTATCTTGATATGTTTCTTCTTCCCAAATAACCGCTCTTAATTCATTCTCGTATGCATAGCAATCTCTTTTATGCATGATCGGGTAAAAGCCGTTACCTGTGGGTAATAAAGTCTTGTTGTAATCACAATATTTAACCTTACCAATGAATATATTGCGTTGGGTCTTCTCAAACGCTGCTTTGAGACTTCTAAAAGTTGAAACTATTGCAATACAGTCATCATGCTGCCCGTAAACTTTCCAAAGAAATTCTTTATCATCAACACCGATATTCCAGCAATTTATCCCAAAAGCATTTCTGACCCTAATTGAAAATTCAGTTCCACTTAATATTTGGTTAACCATAATATCAATAAAGTTTTGCTTGGGAATAGGTGGCTTTGCTCCATCATAGATTTTGCTAAACATCTGTTCAGCATCATCTTTATTAAATGCCTTGCTAGGATACACACCTTCCCAAGGGTCACAGAAGTTACTTGGCCGCGAAAAAAACAAAGAACTCGTCTGCAAGATGCAGCAAAATTTGGACAAGCTCATATATCGCCATATGACATCATTATCATCGATCGATGTAAAAACAGGATGATCTTTATACATTTTGCACTCCAACTTCAAATTTATTGCATTGTTTAACTTCTAATAATTATACTTTGGCGGCGGTACTATAGTCTAATCAAGGCCAGTTTTATTGTGCATAACGAGTTGCACATAAAAGACGTTTTCTCGACCGAATGGAAGATAAAATGTGGCGAAGCCCGAGGAGTTTATCGACGAGCTTTTATGTGCTGTTGTAAGCTGTTGGCCTATTGCTATGTAATTTATCCTATTTTGGCGCGCATTTTTGTTTATTAAAATATTTGTTTATGTTTATGCCAGACATAACTTCCTTATATTCATTAACACACGACATTAGCATTTCCTCATCTGAACCAAATATGAACCGCGTAGCATTAAATATTCTTTTCACATTCATCTCACGAACAAATTGATGATTTATTCGTGAATTTGAAGAAATTATTTCAACAGGTTTAAAAGATGGTATTTTATGCAGATGTAAAACAATAAACTCATTGATAGGAAATGATATCTCCGTTTCATCTAATGCAATTCCATTGTTCTCAAAGAGTACTACAGGTGCATCAGATGTTAAGAATCTATCTTTTTTATCAGCGATAATAAAAATTGTCCAATATTTTGCGTTTAAATATTCATGTCCTGTTTTCACCCCATCATTAATTGGCTTATTACCAAGATTAAACATAATGATATTTAGTGCAGTTTTCATTTCTTGCTCATTCAAACCATGAAGGTCATCACCAATCTCAACTTTTATTCGTTCATAAAATTGAGGTGTCCGCTTCATTTGATATAAAAGATAATTTGTCATAAAAATTCTTTCATTCTCAACAGAAAATGGTACATCGAAATAGTTTTTATGAACGATGTAATGTTTATAGTAGGAATGAGAAATATTGGAATAGGATTCTTCGATTTTGCCAAAATAACTTTCAATA
>JBNKZD010000226.1:0-13454 GCA_050301235.1 Chitinispirillaceae bacterium
GACGGTTTTTGTACAGGAATAAAAACATTTGATTGTACCGGATTTACTAGAATATCATCCATAGCTTATCCTATAATTTAATAAAATGTTGAAGAGCCTGTTGAAAACATTCCAAGATACGATTGTTGATTTTGTAATTCAGGAACAGGAAAAAAAGGCTGGTAAATAATGAGAACATCATCATTGAAAGAAATATACGCAGCTGCAGGGGCATCGTTTGGTGAACGTTACGGTGTTGAGGTTGCATTAAAAGTAAAAGATTTAAAGACTGAGTACTGCTATATCCGTGATGCTGTTGGTGTTACCGATTTTTCTCACATGCAGATGTACTCTGTACCAGAAGATACCGGTCTGGATTTTCTTGATTCAATCATGGCTGGTAATGTCGCAAAAATCCGTTTCGGCAGGATCCTTCATACATTTCTTCCCGATCAGGATGGAATGATTGCTGCGGATTGCTATATCGCCAACGGTGACAATGAACTTATTGTTCTGTGCGAAAGTATCATCGATGATGCTGCTGTTGATGCGGTTATGACTGCTGATGCAGCTGCCGGTGTTGTAAAGCTTACCGGTAAGCAGGCGATTATCAGTGTTGATGGGTACAAGTCATGGACAGTTGTCAAAGAGCTTTTTGGCGCTGATGTGCTTGGATTACCCTATCTATCAATAGAAAATTACTCATTTGAAAATACTCCCGTACGTCTTTTCCGTGCCGGGAAAACATCAGAGTTCGGATATCTGCTGACTATCGATGCTGCAGCCGGTCCATCACTGCTTAAAAAACTGGCAGAGCTTGCCCAGAAACAGGGTGGGGGATTGTGTGGTGTGGCTATTCACAACGAACTCCGACTTGAAGGCCGGTTTTTCAATGTGTTTGCTGAAGGCGCACGGGTAAAGGATCCGCTTCCTCTCGGTTTACAGTGGATGATCGATTTTGATAAGGAAACATTTACCGGAAGCACCACAATTTTTGAACGTCGCAAAGCCGGTCTTAAAAAGAAGATCATCGGTATCAGTGCATCCGATACCGTTGCACTCAATGTCGGTGATCAGATCGTTTCGGACAGCAAAACGGTAGCGACAATCCAGAGCACCTGTTTTTCCCAGGTCCTCAACAAGAATCTCGGACTTGCGCTGTTTGACAGTGATGTGGCTTTTGCCGGACTGACATTCAACCTTGGTCAATCGGGCGGCGCTGAAATAAAAACCATTTCAATGCCTCCGATCATGCCGAAGAGTTTGTCGGTTAAACTGGACGAGATTTAATCCGGGGCAGATTCTGTCTAGCGAATTCAGGTCTAAAATTAATTCTACGAATTAGAATTACGTGCCGTTCGTTGAGCGGAGTCGAAACGGACGTATTTTACATATATGGGTAATCGCTTTATTGGGGTGAGAAATACCGCCTCACCCCCTTGGTCCCCCTCTCCATCGGAAATAGAGAGGGGGAAGAAGAATAAATTGCAGTACCTTGCTCCCTTTCTCCAAGAGTGGAGAGAGGGCTGGGTGGTCACTGAGCTTTTCGAATGTGGAGAGAGACGATTGCATATTTTGCGTCATTCCGACTCCGCTCAATGACCGGCGCATAATGCTACCGATGTGGAATTTTATGCAAATATTGCGAATTACGCTCACCCTGAGCTTGTCGAAGGGTAGTGCTGAAAGACATTTTGAACAGATACTATTCAGACGTTCTCTCTCAGATAAGGTAGATCATGAGCAGACTTGATGGAAAAGTTGCAATTGTAACCGGTGGCTCCCGCGGGATCGGTCGGTCGGTCGTTGAAGAACTCTGTGACCAGGGTGCGAAAGTCTATTTCACCTACCACAAAAATGAAGAAGCTGCCCTTGAAGTTGAGGGGGCCTGTGGTGCTGTAAAAATCTGCTGCGGGCAATCCGATTTCGCTCAGATTGAATCGACGGTAGAGAAGGTCCTTGGTGAATCTGGTAAAATCGATATTCTGGTAAACAACGCAGGCGTCACTGTCGATCAGTATCTGATGATGATGCCGCCTGAGGACTGGGATAAGGTTCTTGACACTAACGCTGGTGGTACATTCAAATGGTCAAAAGCGGTAGTGCGCACCATGATGAATGCGATGAGTGGCACAATAATCAATATCTCATCAGTGTCGGGGCTTGTTGGAGTTGCGGGGCAGACCAATTACGCTGCATCAAAGGGCGCGATTCTTGCATTTACCCGTTCACTTGCTGCAGAGCTCGGGGGAAAAGGTATTCGCGTAAATGGTGTCGTACCCGGTTTTATCGAAACCGACATGACTGCACGCATGCCCCGTCAGATAAAACAGAAAAATCTTGATAGAATCTTATTAAAACGATTTGGAAAAGTTGCAGAGGTCGCTAAAGTGGTGGCCTTTCTGGCATCCGATGATGCATCATACATTGCGGGTCAGTCAATCGTTGTTGATGGTGGACTTACAGGAACTGTATTATAATGGGTAAAAATGCGTTTCTATTTCCGGGGCAGGGCTCACAGGAGATCGGGATGGGGCATGATCTTTTCAAGGGTGATGCACATTTCCGTTCGTTAATTACTCTTGCAGATGAGATTACAGGTGAAAACCTCGAAAAAATCTGTCTACGAGGTCCCGACCGTGTTCTAATGCAGGCAAGAATTTTACAGCCTGCGCTGGTAAGTATCTGTCTGGGCTATTTAAGAATACTGGAAGCCCGCGGCGTACAGGCGGATTTTGTTCTGGGACACTCTCTTGGAGAGATTACTTCACTGGCGGCATCTGGTATTGTCACTGATGAAGATGCGGTCCGGATTGCTGCAAAGCGTGGTGAACTAATGGACCGGGTTGCATCTGGGTGCACCGGCGGGATGCTTGCAGTGATGTTTGTTCCACTAGCTGATGTTGAAAAACTCCTTGAAGAGATGGCGGCTCCCGAGAAAATAGTTTTTGCAAATGATAATGCTGCTGATCAAATCGTTCTCTCTGGTGACATCGAACATCTCGATAAATTCGCTGCAATAGTAAACGAACGACGGTTAGGTAAATGCAAAAAGGTTCCGGTAATCGGTCCCTGGCACAGCCCCTACATGAGAGAAGCCCGTCTGGAGTTTGAAGAGTGGGCTGAATCGATACCTTTTAAAAAACCATCTATATCATTAGTAATGAACGCAACAGCAAAACCTGAAGCACACCCTACAACCATAAAACATCTGGTAACCTGGCAACTCACCAGCCCGGTGTTCTGGCGCGAATCGATGGAACTTATCCGTGAAGCCGATGTCGATACCATATACGAAATCGGCCCCGGCCGCGTACTGAGCGGCCTCGCCAGAGTTAACGGATTCAAAAAAGAGACAACGATCTATAATATCAATAATCTGAGAGGGATTGACGCTGCTTGCGATAGCGGTGGTGAGGTTGAGGTGGCTTGAGTTGGTTTAAGGTATTGATTTTTTTTAAAGTGGTGAATCTGGTACTGTTTAAAAAAATTAATAACGGATTGTTGCATACACCTGTTAATTTACGTTGTAATAATCCATTAAAATCGTAAGTTACTGCGGATATTTTTAATTGATTCATAAAATTTATAGTCGATCTTTAAATCGATTCCTTAAAGCCGGTCTTCGCTTTTAATCACAAAAAATCCTTCCTTTTACTCTATACCTCTGAACTCAACAATAATCAACTCACACAATCCTTTTGACCATCACTCGCAACTCTACCTATATTTTCTTTAATTTAAGCCTGAATCTAAGCACTTAAATTATAACTGCCAAATAGTATCTTAGTTAGAATCAACTATGAACAATGCATCCGATGAAACAATCAAAGAGGAAGTACGATCCAGAGCGGATATAGCTAAGGTTATTGGCCGCTATGTGAAACTTCAGGGGAAAGGGAGTTCTCTAAAGGGGCTTTGTCCATTTCATAAAGAGAAGACACCATCATTCCATGTTAATGCACAAAAAGGTTTTTTTCATTGTTTCGGCTGTGGAAAGGGTGGAGATGTATTCAATTTTCTACAGGAGATTGAAAACATCGGATTTTTTGAAGCGCTCAAAATGCTGGCAGATGAAACCGGTGTTGAGTTGCGCTCGCCTTCAGAAACGCAGCATGAACAAAAAAGTAGTGCCCAGATTAGCAAAACTGAACTGCTGCGTGTTCATGAAATTGCCGCTAAATTTTATTATTCTATGATTCGCTCTTCACCAGAAGCAATCCAGTACCTCAAATCCCGCGGTCTGACTGGTGAAATTGTTCGTGATTTTCGGATCGGTTTTGCTCCACCGGGGTGGTCATCACTGATTGATCACTGTAAAAAATCCGGGATTCCGGTTTCGATGCTCATTGCGGCCGGGCTTGCAATCGATAAGGAAAACGGCAGTGGGTATGATCGTTTTCGGAACAGGGTAATTTTTTCACTATTCGATCTTTCGGGAAGAGTTATCGGATTTGCCGGTCGGGGAATGTCTGATAAAGAGCAGCCGAAGTACCTTAACTCACCGGAGACGGTACTATACAGAAAAAAGGAGCTGCTTTACGGGCTATTCATGGCTCGAAACGCTATCAAAGAGCGTGGGTATGTTATAGTTGTCGAAGGGTACATGGACTATCTTTCACTATATCAGAGTGGGGTAAAAAATGTTGTTGCAGTTTCCGGAACAGCTTTTACCGAAGAGCATGCACATCTTCTGAAAAGGTTTACATCAAAGATAATATTGATTTTTGATGGTGATACGGCAGGGCAGACTGCGGCAAAACGCGCCGTTGAAGTGCTGGCTCCGGTTGATATTGATGTTTCAATTTTGATACTGCCTGATAATGAAGATCCTGATGATTTTGTGAAAAGGACAGGACCTGAAGCTTTTCTTGAATTGATTAAAACGGCAACACCCTGGATACCATTTATCATAGACAGAGTGGCATCAGAATTCGATATTACGACGCCATTTGGGCAGTCTTCTGCTGTCAGTGCATTACAACCGATTCTCACCTCGATCAAGGATCCCATAATTGCACAGCAGTTTAAAAAACAACTTGCTGAAAAAGTTCGACTTGATGAAAAAATTATCTATACAAAATCGCAGGAAGACAGGTATAATAATAAATCTCTTCAAGTGGCAGAGAAACCAGTCGTTAGGTTTGCCAATGAAGAGAAGTTTTTGATGTCTTTAGAAGGCCGATTTCTGAGCATACTTCTGACAAATCCGGAGTTTATTGCAGAAGCATCTCAATATGTTGTGCCTGAAACACTTACGGATAGTGTTTCCAGTGATATATATTCATTTATACTGGATACTTATGAGGAGACAGGGTCAATTGATACTGTCTTAGATCATTGTGATGACCCGACACTTAAGCGGTTGATGACATCACTGCTCGTAAGACATTCGTACCCTGATCATGTACATGAGGAACTTGTGCAGAAAATTATTCATCTTAGAGAAAAGTACCTTCGTGACAGAATACGTGATGCTAAGCTTAAAATGAAAAGTGAACCTCACCGACGTGCCGAATTACTTAAGCAGATGCAGGATTTCACAACTCAACTACAGGAGCTGCAAAGGGGATAATGATTCGCAAAAAAGAAGCCGGGAAACCAACAGTGAAGCAGCAGGCCGCATCGCCTGAAACAGCAGACCGTACAACACAGCGTTTGCGGAAATTAGCAGCCCTTCAGGGCTTCATTACTGAAGCTCAGATTGAGGAAGTAGCTTCTACTCCTCAGGAGCGGGAACGGGTTCAGCAGATCTGTATCAGTGAAAACATACAGATCAACACCTTTGTTAAAGAAAAAGAACCTCTTTATGAGAGAAGGACCCGAAGAGTTATCTCTGCCCGGAAAAATCCCCGTTATACCGATCCTACCTGGGTATATCTCAATACCGTTGGAAGAGTACCACTTCTGTCCCGTGGTCAGGAAACTGAATACGCGATGCAGATGGAGTATGCTCAGGGCAAGCTGTTTGATATGTCATTCCGGACATCAATTGCTCTGGAGAGTTTATACCGTATAGCCGATGAATTACGTCATAACGAACTCGAATGCATCGATGTGCTTCAGCTGGAAGAGGAACAAGTTGACAAGGAAGAGGACTACGAGGGGCTGCGTAAAGAATTCCTAAAAGTTATCTCGATGATCAAGCGCAAAACGACTATGATCGCCAATCTTGAGGAAGAAACAAGTGTAGAGCAGCTCGATGATGATTTCAAAACAAAAATTACGCAATTCTACGATGATATTGTGGCGATGTGCAGGCAGTTGAAGCTCAACTCCAAACAGATCGAACTGATTCTTGATAAATACAAGGAATCCCTTAAAGGACAGGGTCAGGCATCACAGCTTGAAGAGTTCACTCACTGGGAAGATATGCGTAATCAGGCAAAGTGTGCGATTATTGAAGCAAACGTGCGCCTGGTAGTAAGTATTGCAAAGAAATATATCCTTCGTGGTATGGAAATTATCGATCTTATCCAGGAAGGAAACCGTGGCCTTATTAAAGCGGTTGAAAATTTCGATTACCGCAAAGGATACAAATTCAGTACCTATGCGACCTGGTGGATTCGTCAGGCGATCTCCCGTGCAATTAATGATAAGTCAAAAGCGATCCGCATTCCTGCCAATACACTCGATCTTGTAAATAAAACTGTTCGCATGTGTAAAAAGTGGGTTCTGGAGTATGGGTATGAGCCAAGTCACGAAGAGATTGCTGAAGCACTCGGTACTACTGTAAGTAAAGTACAGCTTGCTCTCGAGTACTCGATGGAACCTATCTCTCTTGATATGGAAATCGGTAGTGATGGTGGTACGACGGTTGGAGAATATATTGAAGATACCCATGCAGAGGACCCTTCACTGCGTATATCACTTATGCATCTGCGCGAGCAGATTAAGCAGGTACTCGATTCCCTTGCTCCTAAGGAGAGAGAGATAGTAGTGATGCGGTTTGGTCTTGATGATGGAAGAATTAAAACACTTAAGGAAATCGGTGAAATTTTCAATATCTCCCGCGAACGTGTCCGTCAGATAGAGACAAAAGCGCTCAGCAAGCTCAAGCATCCAAGCCGAACACGCCAGCTCATGGCCTGGAGAGAAGAGCGGAGTGAGACTTATTCTGATGATGGGTATTCGGCTGAGTAAAAATGAATTTTGAGTTTAATAGTGTTGCCTGAACTTTTAGTTCAGGCTTTCAGAATAGTTTTACCCCTTTTTTTAAGTTCACTTCTTTTTTCGTTTCTTCCTGTCCCATTGTCTCTCAGATGCTGGTGGGTGGGGTCAGGATGATCGGGATTGCCTGGTCCTGGTGCGGCAATAATTCAGAAAATGCCTGGCTTGATATGACAAATAACTGGGGCAGCCTGAATACCTGGGGTAATTTAGTCAAGAACTCCGATGGCAGTTTCGATCCTACTGCATATTATTGAATAGTCATTGGCGTTTTGAAGAATCATTTTTTTTAGCAACTGTACTCCAGATGAAGCATTCATCGCTAATGAGAGACAATTTAACTCATCTCACTGAAAACAGCAATTTCCCTGTTCATAAACAATGCCGGAACATTCTGACTCATATTGACGAGCTCATCCCCGGTAAATGAATTTTTAAAGTTGTCGAAGTATGTTTGAAGGGTGATCGGTTTTGTAGCATACATTATATCATAATCTGTTCCATACATGCAACGGGATCTGAAAAGCTCCGATGACCAGTATTTTCTTTTCATTTCCTGGAGTGAGTCTGTACTTGTATAGCAGGACAGATCAGTGTAGACATTTGGAAAGTTCATCAAATCGTAAATGGTTGTTCTCCAGCTGTCATCAGGGTTACCAAAGTGTGCAAAGTTGATTCTGAGATCATTGTATCTTTGCAGTATTTTTCTGAAATTTTCGGGATTACCCAGGTCTTTGTATTGCCAGTCCTCTGTTGGAAACCCCCCCGGACTGCAATGGGTGGTTATTGGAATATCATTATCAGAGCAATACTTGTAGATTGGGTCAAGATCTGTACAGTTCGGATGATAGCCAAGGCGGGGATACAGTTTGACACCATAAAATGGGCCATTCTTACTCACAAGATCACCTTTTAAAACAGCATCGATCACACCATCCCGTCTGGGATCGACAGCGAAAAAGGGGTAGAGCTCTTCAGGCCTCTCTGCGACCAGATCGAGGAGGGCGTTCATTTCGTCACGAAATCCCCATGTTTGATAAAAATTGTATTTTTGCGGTAATTTCTGTCTGTTTGTGACTTCATTATGTATCTCTTCAAAGATCCGGTCAATTATAGATGATCTATCAATATCAGATCCTATCCCTTTCACTGAAAACAGTTCGTGATTCATCGTTTTTACTTCTTCAAAAATCTCTCTGATATCGTCGAGATATTCTTCATGGGAATAATCGGTTTCTTTGAGTAATCGTACACTTTTTAAAATTGATTCACCCTCCATAACGGGTGGAGCAAAGATATAAAAAATGTCCATCATGAGAGGGTAAGTCGAAATTGATGAGGTTTTCCACTTTGTTTTTGCGGTACTGAGTAAAAAATCAAGATTTTCCTCTTCACTATCAAAAGCCGCGGTAAAAAGTTGTTTAAACCATTGAATCAGATTGCGAATCTTATTTTTCCGGTCGTCTTTTTTTGAAACTGCAAATTCCTTCGTTTCTTTTTCATGATACATTCCCCGGCTATGGTTCCAGAGGAGATTTGCTGCTTCCCTGAGTGCATATTGTAGATTGAAAATGTGACAGTGTGCATCGAATCTGGTTGTGCTACTCATTGTAGTATGCCTTTCATGAAAAGATGATGTGTGATGATCATTACTTTTTCACAATATGGCAATTGCATTGTGTGAAAGCAACTGAATTATAATTTGTTTCTGTTCAAAATGTTTTTGTGCACTACCCTTCGACAAGCTTGCCGCAGATGTCGGGATGAGAGAAATCTGCGTATTTTGCCAAAAAAGACCGCTCATGCTGAGCGGTCTTTGTATTACATTTTGAACAGACACTGATTAAATCTATCTGTTACAAATGGATATTGAATTTATAGCTGAAATGGTCAACATTCGAGGGTTAAAGCCTGTAGTCGACAATGTCAATAAAGTTGGTGATTGGAGCTGTTGAAACCACTGAGGTTGTTTAAACGAATCCCGCGGAAATAATTATACCATAGTCAAACAGCCCCGTACTCTCCACGAAACGACTCAACTGATAATGATCGCCGATGTGGGACAATCTTCTGCAGCCTGTCTGCAATTTTCCTCGTTTTCAGCTGATACCGGCCCCGATGTGGCAACTGCAACATCTCCTTTAATCTCAAAGACTTCCGGACAAATATCCGCACATAATCCACAACCGATGCATATTTCCTTGTTCACAGATGCTCTCATGAAAACTCCTTTTTTTATACGTCTACAATGTTTAGAGTAATACTTCGAAGCAAAAGGTTTAAATATTTTAACCATTATTTCGGCTGCAGGAGTGGAGATGTAGAGAATCTACAATAGCGCGCAAAATGAGGCGAAAAGGTGAAGCACCTATTACCAGAATTCGCCTATTTCTTGTTGCGACAGGCTTTTAACCCTTGATTACCGACCCCATTGTGATTCATCTTCAAGAAACTTGCGAGTTCAGGTGTAAATTTGTCAATGTAGATAAATATAATATTTCTATTGAAGAGAAATACCACACTGCTTGATTTTTCGATAGAGGTTGTTTTTAATCATCCCTAGACTTTCCGCAGTTTTTCCCATGTCATTTGAATACTGTTCAAGGCGTCGAAGAATAAGTTCCCGTTCAAAAAAGTCAACAGCTTCAGCCAGTGGCATTGAACGGGTACGAAACCAGAGGTCAGGATGACCGATGGGGGGCATGAAATCGATATTGTCAGCGCAGATTGAATCACTTTCTGTAAAGTAGACCGCGTTTTTGACAATTCTGGCAAGCTCCCTGATATTTCCAGGGTAGTGGTATTCTTTCAGTCGCTCCAGAGCTGATGGCGAAAATTGTTTTGTTGGAAGTTTGTTTTCCGCAATAAATTCACTCAGAAAATGTGGTGCCAGAATGTCGATGTCTGCCAGCCGTTCACGCAATGGCGGTATACGTATAACAAATGTTGAAATCCGGAAATAGAGATCTTCACGAAAGATTCCTTTTTGGACAGCAGTTTCCAGATCACAATTAGTTGCAAACAGAAGCCGGGCATCAATTTCAATCTCTTTTGATGCGCCTACCGGCAATACACGTTTTTCCTGCAAGACCCTGAGAATTTTTGCCTGCAGAGAAAGTGGAAAATCCCCTATTTCGTCAAGGAAAAGAGAACTGTTGTGAGACCGTTCAAAACACCCCTGTTTTGTACGGTCTGCTCCGGTAAAGCTACCTGCAGTGTGCCCGAAAAGCTCCGATTCGATCAGGTTGGGGTTGAGTGCAGTGCAATTGATTTTATGGAGAGGATGCATTGAGCGGGATGAAAACAGGTGAAGGTTTTCGGCAACCAGTTCCTTTCCGGTTCCATTTTCTCCTGTAATTAAAACACTTTCATTGAGCAGCGCAAGTTTCTGGATCCGATTTCGCATCTCAATAAGTGATGGTACATTTCCAAGGATGCGAAATCGCCCGGATGCATCAGTTTTTACCGTATGGACTGCAATGGCATTGCGAACAGTCGTTAAAAGACGGGGGAGTGAAACTGGCTTTTCGATAAAATCGATTGCACCATTTTTTATACAGGCTATCGATTTTTGTATGTCACTTTCTCCGGAGATAATAATGCATTGCGTACACAAAGTCGCTTCTTTGACTTTAAGCACAAGTTCATCTCCGCAGCATTCGCCATCACTAAAAAAAATGTCGATAATGGCAACCGATGGCTCTTTTAGTGTAACCCTATCAAGAAATGATGTCGGATCTACAAACGTTTCTACATTGTACCCTTCACTTGTAAGGATTGTGGAAAGACTCTGGCAAATGGACGGGTCATCATCAACGATGTAAATAGTACTCATTACACTTTACCTGTATTTTTTGAAATTAACTGTTCGACTTTGGAATCATTCAAATCTTTAGCAGCACCATTCAACCGGATTGAAAATACAACATCGCTATTTCTATTACTACATTTTAAGTCAAGATCAAGGTAATCTGATATTTTTTTACATATAAACAACCCTAAACCTCTTCCAGCTCCTTTGGTTGAGTATCCAAGACGGAATATGCGTGATGTATTATCGATTGTTGTATCTGGTGTTATGAATTCAAGAATTATTGCTTGTTCAAGCTGTGAGATCTCGATTCTGAAATTTGATCGATTGGCTTCGATGCCGTTATGAAAAAGATTAAGATACACAATTTTAAGGAGTGATTTTTCAGCGATTATGGGGAAGGCTCCTACCTGGGGCTCACCCAGGATTTTGAGTGCAGGATACTCTGCTTTTGCTAATATGTTAAGCTCCCTGATATACTCGATACTATCAAACATCTCTTTAGGATTGAACTCGATATTTACCAGCTCTTTAAAGCTGGTGAGGATATTTTCGATATCTGCAGTAGCTTTTACAATTGCCTGGAGATCATTCTGAATACGATCGTTATTCTGTAACTGCAACTTTTGAGTCGAAAGTTTAAGGGGTGTCAGCGGGTTTTTTAATTCGTGTATAAGCATCCGTGCGCCATTCTTCCACTCTTTTTCTTTCTCATAATCACGCAATTTTTCATAATCAAATCGCCACAACTCCAGAAAACGTTGAATACTTGTAATAACACTATCACTCAGTCTTTTCTCATCATGGAGGTGCAGTCTTTTTTGGGCGATATCTGATAAGTGCTCGAAAATGTACAGGTAGGGCTTTGATGTCTGTCGAAAAAGATAGATTCCTGCAGGGAGCGCAATCGCTATTGAAATGCAGCTGGCAACACAGAAGGCGATAACTGCTTTCTGGTACATTTTACCTGCCATGAGTGGGATCAGTTCTGGTTTGGTTGCATGGGTGAATATGACATACGCCTCGTGGAGTGAATGTATTGCAATACCGCTTGTTAAAAAGCAGGCAGCTACTACCACCGCACAGAACAGTAATAAAAATCGCTGAGAGATGTTCATCGGTGCTTAGTTTTCCTCCTTGAACTGTAGATTCCCATTGCTGATTAACCCGTGAAATTTAATATGTGGCACATAATAATTCCAGAGGATGGCAGTTGTTAAATCGGTGGATATTTCAAAATCACGGTCGGGCAGGATTGTGGCTGAAAGATAAAAAAGCAGCTGATCATTTTCTTTCAGAGGAATTTTGTTAAAAATGACATCACAGTGTCCAAGGTGTTTCTGTAAATTATCTATTGATACAATCGTATCGTTAATAAACCATAATGAATCCCTGCACTTTAATGCTTTGACTGTTTCGAAACGGTATACGCGCTGTTCATTTACAATAACTGAACCGTAGAACTTTATCTTAAAGATATACCCGGACCTGACAACACTCAAAATCTCTTTTGTTGCAGGGGTGTGCAGTTCAGTTGAGATGATAAGCTTATCACCCGTGTAACTGAACTGCATTATTGTAAAGTAGATCAGCGAAATAATGTTTTTACCCGCTAATCGGAAGAAAAATTCGTGAAACACCTGTTACTATTTCTTCCTGGCGTATTGTGGAAAGAACTTGATTCCTGCAAAATTTACTTCACCAAGAGAGATAGCCGAAAATACATGTTTTGACCGCATCATGGATATTGAACCACCAAAAGTATAGCACCAGGAGGGCATAAACCAGAACTCAAATTCTGCACCAGCTCCAATTCCTCCGGAACTCTGTATATCATTAATAATTACTTTTTCAGGGTAATACAGTGTTCGGAAATAACTATTTATACTTATAAAATTGATGAAAACGGGTGTACCACAAGATACTTTTCCATAAAAACCATAATCAGGGAACTGTACTGCAGAACCAAGCTTAGCATCCAATCCCATTGCGATTCCCATTCGGAGTGATTTGGGTGTAAGAAATGTGTATCCAACATCTGTAGCAATTCTTGGCTCTGATTTGGAAATTGTGAATGTTAAGCCACTGCCCCACTTGAGATATCTCGCTGACTTAAGGGGATCAGATTCAGCCACCTGGATTTGAAGGTGTTCAAGACGTGTTTCAAGCGAATCAATGCGCAGGGAAAGGGTTGAAACCATTTCGCAGCAGTTTTTGTTACTATCAACAGGTGCTGGTTCCTGAGCATAAACAGAATATAGACCAGGAATCAGATTTGGAAAGACCAGAATAAAAAATTTTAAATATTTTAAAGTCATAAAAACCCTCATTTTTAAATAAATTCTATTGTAACATTACCATTCCAGATTACATTGCAGTTGTAATGGGATAAATTTAGAGACTTTTTTTCCGATAGACGTAGAAATCACAGCGGAAAAGTGGTTGCCTGGATCAAACCCGATTTCAACAGGTATTGATACTGAACGGGTGCTCT
>JBNKZD010000227.1:0-3507 GCA_050301235.1 Chitinispirillaceae bacterium
CCATATACCACTGACTACTGACTACCATAAGGTTGGCTATTAATTATATTTTTTATATATTTAAGTATATTATATATTATGAGCTCAAATCAATACATAAAAGGAACAATAAAGCCGATTGTCCTGAAGCTGCTTTCCGAAAACAAGCGTATGTACGGGTATGAAATAACACAGGAGGTGAAACGTCTTTCCGGCGGTGAGATCGAGATCACGTATGGCGCATTATACCCGATCCTGTATAAACTTGAAAATGAGGCGCTGTTAAAAACGGAGCAGGAAATTGTCGATAACCGGGTGAGGAAATACTATTCCCTAACCGAAAAAGGCAAGGAAGAAGCAAGGGTAAAGGTTGCAGAGCTCGAGCAATTTCTGAAAGTAATCCGCTCGGTACTGGCACCTTCTCCAAAACCGGGACTGCTGGCATGGGGAATTTAAGTTCATCTCAGGCCGATATTGTAAATCTCTTCCTCGACGAGCAGGGCATTACATTCAGTCCGCTTCGCGAAGAGCTGCTCGACCATCTGATCTCCGATCTTGAATCACGCATGGATTCAGGAATGTCTTTTCCCGAGGCATGGGAGTTGGTGCAGAAGGAAATATCGGGCCATCATTTAAAAACAATAGAACGTGAGACCATGAAAACAATCAACAAGAAGATCGATTTAACACGGCTTTTCAGTATCCTGTCAGTGATACTCCTCGCTGTAGCCACAACATTTAAAATCCTGCACCTTCCGGGGTCGGGAGAACTTTTGCTGGGTTTTCTTGCAGTTACCAGTGTTTTACTGGTCACAAGTACTGTCCGCAATATTATAAATTACCCGGAATCAAGAGGTAGACTATTCCTATCGCTCATTACCTTGTCGCTCATCTTCTTCCTGCTATACCTCACATTTACCATATTACACCTGCCCGGAAGGTCTGAGCTTCAGATCATATCTTCCTCAATGTTGTTAATCCTGTTCCCGGCCATTTCCATCTATTTTTATCGATCCGGCGGAAAACTGAAGGATCATGTCATTATGGGATTACTTTCCCGGAACAGTTCTTTGATGGAGGCGATCGCACTAATGATGATCGGGTTTGGATTGGTTTTCAATTTTAGCTCATGGCTAACAGGGGAAACCGTATTGGTAGGTATCGTTTTCTTTATCCTGACCATCATATGGATAGGACTCTATGCCTACAGCTTTACCTGGTCCACCTATCTCAGGATGCCCCGCGGAAGAATCGAATTACCACTCCTGATATTCTCAACTGCGGCACTGGTATTATTTATTCTGCCCTTGTACGGTGAAAACCTTCAGCCTGAAATTCGTAACCTGGCAGCATTTATTGCCCCCATAATCTATATCGGGATCATTTTTTACCACTACGCACGGGTATCGGTTTCATCAAACCGCAAATGGATCCTCACTATGTGTTGTTTACTGGTATTATATCCAATACTTCGCCTGTCGGCCGGAATGGAGTGGTCTCCCATGGCAATTTCCATGGTAAATTCATTGACATTCAATATATCGATGCTGCTTTTTCTGCTGGCCAACCTGATGATTTTCCGAAAGGAGACCTATTTCAGAATTTTGATCATTTTCATGATTGCCATGCAGATGATCCCCAACTTTTAACCATGGAAGGGATCAATTATTCCGTTATAATATCTCTTTCGGAATAATTTTTCTGGTCCAGGTTTTTATACGCTTGTATTTGCTTACCTCAGAATCCGGATTGAAATCCAGGGTAGTCTCCCAGGAATTTTCTGGTTTGAATTCAATTTCCATACCTGAAAGAACACCATTTGAAACTTGTTCAGAGTCCACAACCACAATACACTCGGTATTCAGATTTGCACTTCTTGGATCCAGGTTAAAAGTTCCGACAACCGTGATTTGCTGATCAATCACCATAGATTTCGCATGTAGTCCGAATATTGGCGTATGATCCAGCGTTTGCTGCAGTTCACCGGTCATGATCCGTGTGCGTTCCGCAGCATCGGGCCGAAACTCAAATATTCTCACACCTGTTTTCAGCAATTCCTCCCTATCCGTCTGGTAGCTGCTGAATGCTTCTACATTATCTGTGGATGCAAGGCTGTTGGTGAGTATCCTGATTTTAACTCCTCTGGCCACTGCTTCAGCGAATAAATTCCGACTAAGTTCAGTTGTGATTAAATAGGGTGACTGGATATCGATGGATGACTTCGCATTTTTCACGAGCTCAATCAGTGCCGTGGTTGTTAAACCTCCACCACCAAGGCCTTCTTCTCCTTCGTTTTTACCAGGCTTATCTGAAATAAATCCTATACTGTCAAGCCACACCAAATCCCCTGAGTTTTTAATGTTTTCAAAGGCCTCAGGTAATTGAGCAATTCTCTCGCGTATCTGTGGCCAAAAATTTTCTGGGTTACAGGCATATTCATGAAGACGATCAAAGGTGTCGGGCGACGATATCTTTTCCGGATCTTCATTTATAACCTTCATCACATCCTGGCTCAATTCGCTATTCCAGTATTCCTCGAAGGAATGACCAACATCTTTTACGGCTTTTCCGAGGAGAAGTATATCACGGTCCCGGAAATTGTATTCATGGTCATAATCGAAATATTCATCGGCGATATTTCGTCCGCCCGTAATGACCACTTTACCGTCCACAATGAATGTTTTATTATGCATCCGCTGATTCGCAGACCTGAAATCCGTTGTGAATTTCCCGATCTTCTGAAGAATGTTTTTCCCGAGGTTAACTCCCGGATTATAGATCTTTACGGATATATTTTCGTGGGAGCTGAAAGTGGCGATATCATCGATATCGGCGTCCACCATGATATCATCGACGATGATCCTCACTTTCACCCCGCGGTCTGCCGCCCTGACCAGGTAATCACAGGCAATAAGACCGATGTTGTCTGTAGAAAAGATAAAGTACTGTATATCGATGGTCTTTTCGGCATATTCGGTGAGCCACGCCCGGGCAATCATGGAACCGCTCCCGTCTTCCAGGACATAAACCCCGGTTTGGCTTTCCATCTTCCCGGCGACATCCTCCAGGGCGGATGTCAGGGTTATATCATCGTTGCGATGAATGTTTTCACAAAAATCCGTCTCTGCTGTTGCGGTTTCCTTCTCCTTGCAGGCCGAAAACATGACAGCCAATATAATGAGAAGATACAGCGGACCGGAAATGCTTTTCATTTGTAACGACATTGTTGTGGGATAGCAGATTGTTTTGTTAATACCATTTGTATCCGAATGGTGTGAAAAATTCTTACCTGATTCTAAAAAATAGCCATTATTGTGCCGACCGGTGATGTAATATAGTGAAATTAGTTTTAGTCAAGGGGATACATTTACACCAAGGGGATTCTCAAATTCAGAATTGAACTGTATATGTCATTATTGTTATATTCAATTACGGTTTTCATGGAATAAGAGTATGAAACTGGTATCGACTTTGGGATGCAAATCATATGAAAAAACTAAGAACTTTCTATTATGTCTTTCTCGTATT
>JBNKZD010000228.1:0-50086 GCA_050301235.1 Chitinispirillaceae bacterium
ACCAGCAAAATGGTACAACTTCGGAATGGTGATGCCATCAAGGAAATATCTTGAATCCCAGCTTGGTGCTCCCCGAACGATTACTTCACCAGAACCAAACGCGGGCCTGGCGACTCCGGGCAATGCCTGAACCACTTTCACAGCATCTCCTCCAAGGCCCGGAATCTTCCGTATCTCCTGCGCACTTATCTGGTGTCTGCTCACCTCTTTCTCTTCGGATTTTCCATATACTGTAATTTCATACTCGCCATAGGTTAACCTCTGCACATAGAATGTACCTTCAATCAGTTCCCCATTATTTACTTTTTCATATGAAGTGTATTGTTCATACCCGGGAACAATCACCCGCACTTCTAAGGAACATGCCGGAAGAGAGTAAAAAGAGAAATTACCAGATGAATCGGTTGTTGTTACCAGATTGTCTTCCTCAAGATGCTGTCCTTCAATTGAACCGATCTTTTTTAGGTAATAACCAAATGGCATTGGCAGGGATTGATCTGTCGTATCGATAAACTTTATAACCACCATTGCATCCACAACCGGAATCCTTGTCCCCTTTTCAAGAAATCTCCCCTTGAAATTAACATACGAACTACATACAGCATTGGCAGCCTCTTCAAGAGTAAAACGGTACTCATACTGTAAAAGCACTGCAACAGAATCTTTTCCAGATATTGCAGGAGAAAAGACAAACTGCCGTGCAGCTTTGACAGCATTTGAATCGAGTACTGGATGCACTCCAGTTACAATTCCAGCGCTATCGACCGTTCCTTTTGCATTTATCAGTAAATCGAGCAGTACTGTACCGGAAATACCTTTTTTCACCAGCTCTGGCGGGTAGTCTGCATTAACAAACTTTTTAAGCTCAGGTATTTTATCTATGGTAGATTCTTCACCTTCACTTTTGGGTTCCTCCTCAGGAGACATTTCAATGATCATCTCATCCTCTGCCCCGGCAGATTGGGTTTGGGCACTTAAAACTTTTTGCCCGATCAGTATCATCAGTAGAGATGAACCAAATAGTATAGAACGTATAAACATTTACACCATCCTTATGTTTATGAATTAGAAGATTAACTTAACATGACAAATTTAATAGGTATTATTATCCACACCGCCACCGCTTCCTCGCCACGCATCGCCGGGATGAACTCCATGCCCATCGTTGCCGCTACAGCCTGCTGTGCCGAAGTATAACCAATATCACTAAGAACAGTTGCTCTTTTAACTTTCCCATCAATATCTACAAGAACTTTTAACTTTACCGTACCTTCGACCTTGTTGTCAATCATATCTTTTGTATATTCCGGTTTTACTACTTTTTTAAAACGCGGTGCCTGTGTCACCGTTGTCGTTGACACCACCTGCCCCTTCAACTCCTGTTTGGTTGCAGTAAATGTGTCAACTTCAGTATTGATAGTATTTCCTAATTTTCCGATTACTGCATCTGATAAGCTCCCACCGGCACCAAGCCCCTGAGAATAGACTCGCTTAAGACCGAACACCTTTCGAACAGGTTTAGCTTCCTCCTTTTTCTGTTCATGAACATCTTCGATCTTCTGAGCAAGTTGCGGTTTTTGACTGAGATCGACGACTTCTTCTTTCTTCACTATTTTTTCCACTTTTTTCGTCTTAATCTCCTGAACTTTTGGTGCAGGTATCGGCGCTTGCTGCTGTGGAAGAATGAACTGGGTTTGAATTTTGGAAACAGTATATTGGGACATCAGATTCTCAACTGTCCCGACCTTCTGGAAATAAAGTGCAAGCCCGATAAAACTGCCAGTTATCGCAAAAAACAGTATAGGGAACATATTATCAAACAGACTTCTTTTTTCCTGTAATGGTTCTGCTGTATACATAAAATTATTCCTGTCGTTGTACCAGTATGGTAAAGTCGGTTTTTCCTGCCTGACTGCAGGTGTACATTACTTTTTTTACAATTTCAAATGGAGTTTCCCTGTCAGATTCAATCATCAGTTCACTTTTTCCGCTGTATTTTTTATCTATTGAAAGAGCTGTGAACAACTCCGGAATCATCAAGGAATCACTTTTAATGACCGCCGCCATTGATGTAATAATGTGGTCATCGGTACATATGTTATCTTTTGTAATTTTAATGCTGTTTATCAATATGACATTTTCCGTTGATCTGGAATCCGGTAGTTTCAGGTCACTTGAAGGCGTGATCAGGTTGCCTTCAGCAGAGAAACTTTTTATCAGAAAAACCAGCAGAATGGTCATGACATCTACGAGTGATGTCAACTGTGGTTTGAACGTTGATGCACTCTTCTGGTCGCTTCTGCTCCTTTTACTCAACGTAATCATTTTAAACCCCCTTTGATGCATCCTGGGTTGCGCTTGACAGTCCAATTTTACTGAATCCGGCACTTCTGCATGCATCCATGACCAGTACCATGCTCTGGAATTTGACAGCATCACGAACTGCAATAATTGCTTCATCCTGCACATCTACTTCATTTCGCCATGCTTTTAGTTTCTCCAGAAGGATAGTATCTGATTTATTTACATCAGCAAAAGGGATCGAATCCAGCATCTTTTCTCCATGAGTAATTGCGAGATACTGGTCTGCAACCACAATGGTGATTTTTATTCTCGGTTTTCCATTACTCTGGTCAAGCCCTGTTCCGGCATTAGGTGGAACAGAGAAGGAGAGTATTGACATCTGTGTAAATATTGCCATCGAGATGAGAAACGGTATCAGAATGATAAACATATTCATTACCGGCGTAACATCGACATCAATGGCTTCTTCAACACCCTGATCAGAAAACTGTTTTGTCACACGTATACTCATTTTCGTTCCTCTTTAACCATGTCGACAAACAATGCAATTCCATTGTCAATTTCTTTAATCAGTGATTGCTGTTTATTATTAAGTATTGTATATAAGATCATACAGGGAACCGCAACAATAAGTCCAAACGCAGTTGTATTCATTGCCTCAGAGATACCATTTGCAAGAAGGGTTGCTTTCTGAGCGGCATCAGCAGTTGCAAGTGAACCAAATGATGTCTGAAGTCCAGTTATGGTACCTAACAGCCCAAGCAAAGTTGCCACATTGGCGATCAGTGCCAGATAATTGACACGGCGGGATATTCGCGGAAGTTCATTGATTGAAACCCGCTCCACACCATCCATGATCCGTTCTGTATTTGCACCGTTAAGATACCGGTCAAGGGCAGTCTGTAACAGCCGGTAAAATGGGGTTTTCCTTTTGTTAATAATATTCTTTGCGTTTGAAACATCATTCTTTTCAATCGACTCAATTACTTTATTAATAGATCTTGACGCGCCATCATTGCAATAAATAAAGAAATAGATCATCCGCTCCAATGCAACTGCCAATCCAAACCCAAACACCGCTAGAATCACCCACATGAACATCCCACCAGAATTAAACTGACGTGCAATCTCTTGAACCATAAACGACCTCCTATATGTTGTTAAAATTTTCTGTTGAGCAGTCCTTTATGGCAAAAGTTATACCAATATTTTAAATCTCATTTTTCAAGACTTAAAATGGCCCAAATCCATGAAATTTGAAGCATTTTGAATAAAATGCAGTTGTAGGCTATTTACGGAGACACCTGTTCCGGATGGCAATGGTGGATCAGATCTTTTTTATATGGTTTGGATATATGGAAAAGATATACCAAATTTATATTGCCAGTAGTTTCAAAGTAATTGGTTTGATACTGTTACTGAGAGATCACGACAATTGCATATCGCCTCACCCCACTTCGACCAAGCTCAGTGACCACCTCGATCCCTCTCTTCATTTACAATAGAGAGATGGAGGTTGAAGAGGAGAATTTCGGTGGTCTGAAGTTCGTAAGAAATCCAGATGAAACTGTACTAGAATACCTCGAAGGATAGAACAAGAAATTGGTAAATAAGTTAATGGTACACTTGTCCGTATCTGGATCTATGCAAATATTGGATTTAATCAGCCTGTCAGAGGTGATCGCCTTGATTTTATAGGGTACTCTGTTGCTGTAGCATTATTTTTACCGATTGCATTAAACATTTTCTCTGGTTTAATACCTTTTGGTAATTTACATAGAGTTAAATATTTCCAAAGTCTCCAATCTGCACTGAATTGGTTTATTCCTAAACATTTACTCATTTTGTATTTATCTATAACAGCTGGTTTGTTTGAAGAAATAATTTACAAAGACATTCTATCCAGATTCCTTTTAACCTACATACATATACCAATTAAAGTATTGACATTTACTATTAGCTCAATATTTGTTATTGTCCACTTGGAACAGGGGGTTTCTGGTATGATAATCGTTTTTTCTTACAGTTTACTATCATTTCCATTATTTTTTTTCTTCCTGTACTCCAGCATCATCAAGCATATTTTCAGTAAATGTCCAAATTCCATCCATCTCGTCTTCTGACAGATAGGGTATCGTTTCTCACTGATAAGTACCCCAACAGCAGCACCCAGACTATTCCCAAAGTATAACATTGAAAGTATGTACCCTGAATTTCCATTATACTTTTGTAATAAACCACTACTCATAAGTGAAATTGTTGCCCCAAGAAGAACTGACTGTGGTAAAATGAGAAGTGAGCCGGTAACCAGACGATAAACCATTATTAAAACCGGCTCTTTCAACATTGGAAGTACCAATGTAAAAGAGAACTCCTGATATCTCACAAAAATATCATGGAAGAGAAGTGCCGATATACCTAACAGCAGCTCTACGACTGCATGCCAGAATAAACAACGTTTAAGACGTTTACCGATAATGGAAACGATCCAGGCACCTATAGCCATTCCTTCCATATATATAACAAGCACAAATGATTGGGCATAAGCTGCATGCCCGATAAAAAGCTTAATGTAATCAGTCCAGATTGATTCATATATCAGACCGGCAAACCCGAAAAAAAGGAATAAGATTCCAAGACTGGTGATAGTTATGTTTTTGGGATTAAGAAATCTTATGTTGCATTGATCCTGGTGTATTTTTTAGGGGATAAAATAACTTTCCGGCTTGATACTAATAAAAAAATTATGAAGGAGCTGATTTGATCCAGGAATTAATTTTTGCACAGCTTCCAATAACTCTCTTGCCCAGTAAGCGATCAGAAGTATATTTTAGTGAGAACATCTGGTTTTATGATGTGCGCCCGATTCGGAAATTGTAATTTCTGTGAAATTAAGTATAGTTTTAGATATCCTGACATGGCAGGAACATTTTTTAACAATTAAACTTTAGCCCTTAGATACTTATCAGGAAATGGTGGAGCGAGCGAATAGTAAAACTGATATAATCGAGTTTAAACGTTTTACTCTTAAAATTGGGTATCCTTTTTTAAATTAATGATTTATCCACAATATCATGAAAAGTACCATAATGGGTGGGAGGCAGTTACAATGGACTCAACCTTAAAACCAGCAGGTACGATTTGTTCAGTATGCAAAAAAAGTTTCTCAGCCAATGAAGTCGTTCAGTACAACAACGATACCGTCTGTTTCAACTGCAAAAATGAATACTTTCAGAAAGTTCGAGAAGGTGTAATTGATACTTCAGCTTCAGGAATTCGCTATTCTTCAGTCAGAAGACGATTTGCAGCATCGTTAGTAGATAGTATTATTCTTGGCATTTTTAACATGATCATAATGGCTCCATTTGCTGGTTCCATGGCAGCAAATCCTACAAATCCGGATCTATCTACAATTTTTGGCAGATTTGCTATTACAATGGTATTTTCAACGTTAGTGGGTGTCGCTTACTACACCGTTTTACACGGTTGGAAAGGTGCGACATTAGGAAAAATGCTTTTTAAGATCAGAGTTGTAAAAGCTGATGGTGAACCAATAACATATATCCAGGCGTTTATGAGATACCTTGGTTACATGCTGAGTTCAATTATACTGTGTATTGGTTATATCATGGCAATTTTTGATTCGCAAAAGCGTGCTCTTCACGACCGTATCGCAGGAACCAGAGTAATCTATTCTTGAGGATTTAATCGTGTTCTGTTGTCCTAAATGTAATTTTTTCTTTACTCCAGATGAGGTCGGAAACGATTCGCAGCGGTGTCCATCTTGTAACAGTGAGCTCGATGCGATAGCGTTTCCTGCCATGAATCGTCAGGAACAGATTGTAAAGGGCAACATAGCCGGTGAATATGATGCACGATGTGCTTTTCATAGTGATAACCAGGCAGATATTGTGTGTGCACGATGTGGGCGACTTATCTGCTCACTCTGTTCAATTCCATACGGTAAACAGACGTTATGCCCACAGTGCCTGAATAAAAAAGCAGGTTCTTCCAAGTCAAAAGCGGGTGATGGGCATATTGCCTGGGATTCTCTTGCATTGCAGTTAGTTGGACATCCGCTAATTCTATTTATCTGGTGGGCAACTCTCCCGATGGCTCTGACATCATTTGTTGTATCTATCATTTTTTATAATAAACCGCCAAAGTATGTTCATCGTGGCAAATGGCGATACAATCTTGCAATAATAATGAGTCTTTTATGGATTGCAGGTTGGACACTGATGATCATTTTTACTATATATGCAGCTGGAAAATACAAACCCGGTTCCTGAAAACAACATGGACAACTACACTTTAGTAACACGGAACAGAATGACCCTGCGGTCCCTCAAAATTTACAAAGGGAACGACCACATTCTCATTGAAGAGCAACTGTTTTTTCTGCAATATTTCAAGCAATTATTCTACAACGATATCAAGGGTATTGTAGCCGCAAAGACAAAGCATTTCATGTATTATAACATTGCAAATGCGTTTCTTTCCGGATTGTTTGCACTTTTTTATTTTCCTCATCATTCCGGAGTAGCTGCAACTTTCACCATACTTTTTTTATTGATCCTGACTATTAACCTGCTTCTTGGTAAAACCTGCAAAATTTATATTATCACACAGGTACAGGAAAAAAAAATTGGAGGAATATTCCGCTGGCGACAGTGGATTAAAATAAAAAAGCATCTTGTGCCGCTGATCATCAGTGAACAGGAAAAAATTACCAGCGTTCACGATCAGACTTCACCCACACAATTTACGTCTTCCACTAATGCAGATAGCAAACAATGAGCACCACTGTAACAAGTCAGAAATGTAAAAACCACTCTTCCCGTGAAGCCTTTGTCCGATGTCCTCGTTGCGGATATTACTATTGCAGTGAGTGCTGTGTTGAAACTGATGGATGTTTTTTTTGCAGTTCATGTATCGAAAAATCAGACAAAAGTGATGGCAGGCATAAAAGAACATTCATGAAGAACATACTCTTTATTGTCAGTATGCTTGCAAGTTTTGCCACAATATGGATGTGCATCATTTTTCTCGGAGAGCTTCTTCTGGCAATTCCCGACACATGGTATGACACATATACAAGCCATCAGAAATCAAAGGTGCCAAATTGAAAAAGCCCGGTGGTATTGCACTTATCGACAGGTCAATTTTTCTTGTACGTACATCATTACTACCGCATCTCTGGATCTATTTCAGCTCTACAATTCCAGCTCTGCTCTACTTTCTCTACTTCTTTAATGATATGTCAAACGGTCCAGGTGGAAACAACAGGATAATTCCGTCATCATTTATATTGGTACTACTGTTAATTCTTATGAAAACTGGTCAGGCAGTTTTTTGTCTGCGCTCTTATGAAACACTTATGGGCGGTACTTTCAGGAAGCTTAATATACAGCAGCTTTTTATCTGTGCATCCAGACAGACAATCTTTGCATGTGCAGAAATGATTGTTATGCCTCTGGCACTGCTTCTTACAATCCCATTCGGCTGGTGTTATGCATTTTTCCAAACAGGATCGATGGGAACACTCATTTTCGAAAAAAATCTTATCACTGAATCAATAACACATTCAAAAGTGCTGCCAAAACAAAATCATATAATGCTTTGGGTAATCTGCCCGCAATTTCTTCTCACCATGGTAATGTGCTATATTGCAGTTCCACCACTGGTAACCTTACTCGATACTGCACCAAACGCCCAAATACTCATCTACATTTTTTCGGGAATACTTGCATTTGTGACACTTCTGGTGAATCCTCTTGGTTTTCTTTTATTTGCAAACTTTCTCGCTGCTATTGTATTTTTACCTTACCTGATTCATACGCTAACAGGATGGGAATCTCTCTACAGCATGAATGGAATGACAGCTCTGCATCCGGGTGTACTGCTTGCGACATGGGCTTTAAGCTTTTTACTTATGGATCCACTTGTAAAAGTATCATATATTCTGAGAATTTATGATCACCAGGCTATAAGTTCCGGTCATGATATTATAAAAAGGATCTCGACACCTGCACTTCTCTTCATAGTAATATTCACTCTTATTTCCCCATTGAAAAGTTACTCCGAAACGCGTCGTGTAGATCAGCAGGTATTTGATAAAACGGTTTCCGAGGTTCTTAAAGATCCATCCTTCAGCTGGAGGGGAAAAAAGCGTTTTGACTTGCCAGAAGTTAAAATCAACACAGGCCCCCTGAAATCAATGTCATTGCATATTAAATCGTTTTTAAAAAAGATAGAATCATGGATAGTAAACTTTTTTAAAAAGGAACATAAGAGAAAAGATAAACCTCCTTTTAAGTGGAATCCATTATCTATTACAATTAATCCAGTAACAGTAATGATTTTCTCAATTATTGTTATACTGTTTTATTTTACTTTTATAGTATTGCGAAGACAGCGTCATAGACCAATTGAACACAATCCCGCAATGGCACTACCAGTTGCAGAGGAAAAGATTCATCATACAATTTCAGCCGATGAAAATCCTCCAGATCAATGGGAACGGATGGCACATGAGGCAATCTCAATGGGTAAACTACAAGCTGGTATCAGATATTTCTATCTTTCCACACTAAGTCTTCTTAATGACAAAAGGCTTCTTACACTTAAAAAAAGTCGTTCGAATCGTGAAATCAGAAGAGAGTTGCAAAAGCGGTATCCTGATCAACTATCATTGAATGATAATGTCAATATTCTGATCATGAATTTTGAATACACCTGGTATGGAACCGTTCCGGCAACTACCCAGGAACTTGACAATGTTATAAAAGCACATTTAACAGTTAAAGAATATGTCGGACAATATGTATAAATCAGGTATACTTATTATCATTATTCTGGCATTTTTTATTGGTACTATCTGTATTTTCCAGTCACGTTTCCGAAATGGTGAAACGTTTCCGGACTATTCAACATTGAAAGCAGATCCTCTGGGAACCCTTGCACTATTTGAGTCATTACAAAAAACACCAAACCTCACAGTGACAAGAAATTATAGTAACACTTCAATCGTTGACTTATCAAACATTACTATATTTTTTATCGGAATACAACCCAATATTTTTGAAATGGATGGATCTCTTACCAACCATATTGATTCAATGCTGAAAAAAGGTAACCGCATAATAGTATCATTTCTGGATCCTCCATTCTATTCTCCTTCAAATACACTTCCTGACAGTTCAGATAAAAACGATGTTCTTTTTACACACAGTATAAAATTCAGGAAAAATTTTTCTGGTACAAATAATGTCCAGACAACAGATACCATTTTAAAAAATGTAACGTGGCCCGGAGCACTTAATTTACAAACAGACTCCACATGGAAAACTATTGTTTCCAGAGATTCATTTATGCTTCTTGGTGAAAAAAAGGTTCATTCGGGAATACTGGTGGCCCTTCACGATGGATACAACCTGTGTAATCACGGATTACGTGACAATCTTAAAAAAAACGGCTCCAACCCACTAATCCCGTATCTTCTTGGCAACAATACCAACATCATCTTTGATGAGTCACACCATGGAATTATTAAACGTATGGGTATCAGTGCACTATTACAAAAATCAGGTTTCACACCTGTCATACTATTTCTTGGCATATGGTTTTTACTGTTAATATGGTACATTCAGGGAATAAATATTAAAATTCAACCTACATCAACCGACTATAATCAACAGTTCGCAGCTCCGGACAGCTTACAGCTTATTCTTACTTCAAGGATTCCTGCAAAAAATATAGTTCAAATTTGCAGGGAAGAATGGCAGAAAAGTTTTCCGACACTTCGACTTCCTGATCCGGGAGGAAAAACGAATGTTGAAAAATATAATTCACAAATCAAGAATAAACGTCATTAAGATCAACATAAATTTCATGATGGAAACACACTTATGAACAACAATGTCGAACAGCTTCATTACGTGATGGATTGTACTCGCAAAGAGATCAAAAAAGTCATCATTGGACAGGATGATGTAATCGATTTAGGCCTGGTTACAATTTTCACTGGCCAGCATGCGCTTATTGAAGGACTTCCCGGAACCGGTAAAACATTGCTTGTAAAGACATTCGCCCGCGTACTTGGATGTGATTTTAACAGGATTCAGTTTACACCAGATTTAATGCCCTCCGATATCACCGGTAATTATATATTCAATGCAAAAGAGAGTACGTTTGAACTTGCTGCGGGCCCGGTTTTTACTGAATTTCTTCTCGCTGATGAAATCAACAGGGCACCAGCCAAAACGCAATCATCACTACTTCAAGCGATGCAGGAGCGATGTGTCACTATTGACAGAAACACTCTTGGTCTATCATCGCATTTTACCGTTTTTGCCACGCAGAACCCTATAGAATTCGAGGGAACGTATCCGCTTCCTGAAGCTCAGAAGGACCGGTTCATGTTACTAATCAGAATGGATTATCCTGACGCTGATGAAGAAAGGGATCTTGCTTCCAGATTTATTTCCAGTGAAACTCCGGAAAATATAGTCCAGGGAAATCAGATTTCACAAATTCTGACAAGAGAGCATCTCGAAATCTCAAAGAGTATCCTTAAAACAATAACAATACGGCAGGAGATTGTTGACTACGGAGTCGAGTTAATCCGAAAAACAAGAAAACACTCTGGTGCCAGAATCGGCGCCGGTCCTCGTGGAACACAGGCACTACTTCTTGCAGCACGAGCTTACGCTGTTGTTAACGGGCGTGATTTTGTCATTCCTGATGATATCAAGGATGTGGCACAACCTGTACTTGCACATCGTATCATTGTGCGACCGGAATACGAAATGGAAGGTGTCAATGCTCAGGAAATTGTCCAATCAATTCTGAATGAAACACCGGTACCACAATGATATTTCCTTCCCGTTTTTTTCTATTGATCTCATTATGCATCGGACTTCCGGCTGTTGTCTTGTATTCTATACAACCGGCAGTCCGAGACAGTGTTTCTGGTTTATTTATTGTTATTTTCACCATTGCGATAATTGATGCGCTGTATTGCCTGAAAACCGGTAAGAATATTAAAATAACCACCCCGGAACATCTTCGGATGTATCGAGGTATTAAATCACGCTGCACATTTCAACTAAGCAGCCTTTCTCCTGTAAATGGTATATTGACAGGATATACAAATGATCAATATATCACTGCTTCTGATACAAACTTTTCCGCCAGCCGGTCAGTACAATCAGTTCAGTGTCCTGTTCAGGTTATCCCACTTAAAAGAGGTACTATCAACTCGCTCAAATGCAGGATTTCCATATTTTCAAACTGGAAACTCTGGACATATACAGCACTGCTCGATCACTCTGTTACCTGCAGTGTTTTTGCCAATAATAAAAAGGAAATTCATCTGATAAATGCAATTCATACTGGTGATTTATCCGGCAACCATCTGAAACCACTTATTGGCAAAGGGCGAGAGGTAGACCGGCTGCGTAATTATGTTTCCGGCGATTCCATGGGAGATATCCACTGGAAAGCTACCGCACGTCACGGTTTCCCGATTACGAAGGAATACAGAGTTGAACGAAGCCAATCAGTATATGTTGTAATTGACACTTCATGTTTTTCAAATAGAACCATCGATTATCAAACCATTCCGGAACAGGGGATCTCGATCCCGGTATCACTTATTGAACGTGCGATTATCACTGCCGATATTTTACTCATGATGTCTGGTCGTAATGGAGATAAATCCGGACTGGTAGCATTTGATAATAAAGTCAATACATTTATTCCTTCTGATGCAGGAGTTGCACATCTCGTGCGTTGCAGACAATCACTGGTAGATTTACAACCTGGATCATCACCAGCAGACTACCGTGAGATGTTCCAATATCTTGCCGGAGCGATTCACCGCCGTTCGATGATTCTCATTCTGGCCGATCTTGATGACCCTTTTACGTCTGATAGCTTTTCAGCTTACAGTGGTATTCTTACTCAAAAGCATATTGTCTGTGGTGTATGTCCGGTGCACCATACTGTTCAACCACTCTTTTCAGATAGTGTCAACTCTGATCAGGATATTTACTCTGCACTCAGCGGACATATAAGGTGGCACTCCATAAAAAAGTTGCAGCTCAATGCCAGGAAAAATGGTTGTGAGATTATCATTTCGACCAATGAAAACTTGACATCATCAGCTATTGGAGCTTATATTGCTATGAAAAGGAAACAACTGGTATGATCCTGGATCATAGAAAATACATCGAAAAGGAACAGACAAACTGGAATAATCTTGATTCATTATGTAAGAGAATCGAAGAAGACACCTTTATTGAACTGTCATCAGCTGAGCTTCAGGAATTTTACCTTTTATACAGAAGAACCGTATCGGCTCTTGCATACTTAAAATCAGCCTGTGCAGCACAATCTCTCATTGTAACTCTTGAAGAGCTTGTCGGAAGAGCTTATGCAATTATTTATTCGGAAAAGGGGAGCTCCAGGCACTTAAACTGGTACTCCTGGTTTTTTAAGACATTTCCAAAAGTTTTTCGCAGACATATTGTTGCATTTGCATTATCATGCGCAACAATGCTCATGGGTACTCTCTTTGGTGTATTTGTTCTCAACAACAATCCCGGCTTGAAATCTGAACTCTTACCCTTTGGACATGGGGATATGGATCCTGTCAAGCGTGTCGAAACAGAAGAATCTTCTAAAGGTAGTAATATCAAAGGACATAGCGGTACATTTTCAGCATATCTAATCCGAAACAATATCACGGTGTCTGTCAGGGCAATTGCATTTGGAATCACCTTCGGAATCGGAACACTCATACTTCTGTTTTACAATGGTATTATAATGGGAGGCATCTGTGTCGATTACATTTCGGCCGGCAAAGCCGTTTTTCTTACCGGATGGATTCTTCCACATGGATCAATCGAGATACCATCGATACTGATCGCAGGCCAGGCAGGCTTTATCATTGCAAAAACACTCATTAGCTTTCGAAGAGAAGATTTTCGCCAGAAACTGCGTTCTGTAGGGCCTGATATCGCTGTTTTAACTGGAGGCCTTGCAGTTATGCTGATCTGGGCCGGTATAATTGAAGCCTTTTTTTCACAATACCATGAACCAGTTATTCCCTACTGGCTTAAAATTACTTTAGGAATTATTGAGTTAATTGCACTAAGTGCATTTTTATTTTACGGTGGAAGAGATGACAAATCGATCAGACAATAATTTCATTTCAGTTACCATTCCGGAAGGAATCACATTCACAATCCCTCTGGCAGGACCAGTTGTTCGCTCCTGTGCCGCAATTACAGATATTCTTATAATAACCGCTTTTACTGGTAGCTTAATGCAACTCATTTCTATCTTGTCGATTATTTCTCAGGATCTGGTTGGATTTGCAGCGATACTAATACAGTTTATTTTAAGCAGTGGGTATGGCATATTTACAGAGTGGTTAATGAACGGGCAGACCTTCGGTAAACGTTTTTTCCGTATCAGGGTAATCGATTGCAGTGGCCTTCCTCTGCGACTTTACCAGGTTATTTTAAGAAATATTTTACGTCCGATTGATCAATTACCACTATTTTATCTTACAGGAGGATTGACCTGTTTTTTCTCACGCCATTTCCAGCGTTTAGGTGATCATGTTGCAAATACGGTAGTTATTATCTCCCGCACAATGGATCCAACTGACATTCCGGAATTCAGGAAATCAAAATACAATTCTATCATTCACGTTCCGCATCTCGCGGCCAGAATACGACAGGTTGTGACACCCGAGCAGCGTGCAATTGCAGTTGATGCACTTTCACGAGTCAATGGATTTGATCCTGAAGCCAGGATTGAGATTTTTAAAACGATTGCCACGACGTTTAAAACTTCCTGCAATATTCCACCCGAATATACAGATGGCATACCTGATGAAATTCTTGTTGCTGATATTGTTGAAGTTTTTTATAACTTGAACCGTCCAGGTTAAGAAAAACCGGATATACTACAGGAATCACAATTGAATAATTTTACAAAAGATTGCAGTAAAAACCTGAAAGTTACTATTGTACTATGTGCACTGTATTCAGGAGTATTTGCACAAAATACATGTGAGCTACACCTAACCTCCGGTGACCGTATCGAATGCAGTACATTTAAACAGGTATTCACAACCCAATTGCTTTGTTATCTATGTAATGGTGATACCATTCAAGCAGAACTGAAAAAGGGATCTTACTACTTATCACTTCAGCAGCTGGTGTGACGATCAGTACAGCTATACGTGGGTACATAGGTAGACGATGTCTGGACAGGTCGATTGCAAGTTATAATAATAAATGAAAATTCCCGTTTTACTGGTTGAAACAGAGTACTGTTAAATACACCTTAAGAATAATCAGTTACACTATTACCGATAACCATATACATTTACTAATTAGCTCGGCCCGACCCGGTTTTTACTGATTTCCACATTTTGAACCGAAATTCAATTAAACATAACTAAAATTGTGAACATGAGGGTTTAAATCCCATCTCTAAGGGCTGGAGGATTAAAATGAATTTTCGAATTACTGCATCAGTTTTGTTATTTTTTACACAACTCTGTGTTCTCCACTGTTCAAACAATTCAACGTATACCCCACCGATAAAAAACGACCATACTGATGGCATAACGATGGCAACTCCGAATGGAGGAGTATTGAAAGCTGCTGATGAAGGTCCTGTACGAAGTATTTCTACTGAACCGGAGATCAACACTGATACTTTTCACCTCACGGTAACCGGCCTTGTTGATTCTCCTCTTACCATGACATGGGAAGAGATTCTTTCTTTTCCACAGACATATACGGATACAATACTTATGTATTGTGTAGAAGGTTGGGAGGTGTGGGGCAACTGGAAAGGCGTGAAAATTGCAGACCTGCTTGAAAAAGCCTCTTTACGTCCCGAAGCAGATCATATTAAGTTCACCTGCGCAGACGGATACACTACATCACTTCCGCTCTCCTATCTATTACGATATAACATCATTCTTGCTCATGAGGTAAATGGAAATCCACTTTCGATTTCCGACGGTTTTCCACTCCGTGTTATTGCGTTTGGTAAGTTCGGTTATAAATGGGCAAAATGGATAACATCCCTTGAAGTTACCGATGAATCTGAATTTGGATACTGGGAAGCCAGGGGCTATTCTGACAAAGCAGATGTACCACTTGACAGAAGAATGTACTATGAGGGGGATAAAGCAAAGGTATTGGAATATTGATTTTCCTGTAGCTCGGCCCAAGCACTGAATTTGACTTAACCCGGACTTTATTTATAAACAGAAGCTATTTTAAAACTTATCCCGCATTTTACAACCGGTGAAGCATATGTAAATTCTGACCTGTAATTAAATGTATTGTCGACTGTATCTTTAAAAGCTTTTAAACCCACCTGTGAATACCGATATCCTATACTCACAAAGCTTGAAACAATTTTTCCAAAGTTGAATCTTACAGATGCATTTACTCCATAGAGAACTGGTATTACTGTACCATTATCTATGGTATTGATATTCTTTTGAGGTCTTCCCCAAAAAGGCGTACTTGAGTAATGGGTCTCTGTAATTCTCCGGTATTCCTCTTTTACTACATTTATTCCCATTTCGGGTCCTAAGCCCAGCACAATTTGTGAATCAAGTATTTTTTTAAAATACATCGCGGATAGTGTTACAGGAATTTGCCGGACTCTTGCATTAAGATGTGTTTCATACGAAACGCCTGGTCCACCACCAAATGATGTAACGCTGTCAAAATAGGTGCAAGAACCATAGCCAAATTCAGCAGTAACCATCACTTTATTGAATTGAACCCCCAGATGAGCTGAACCGATAAGGCTATTCTGGTCAGGAATATCTCTTATCGCAAATCTGTTTATGGGAGAAAATGCCAACCCTGTGAGAAATGCTACCTCTCCATAACCTGAAGATAACAGCAAAACCAGAATTGTTATCACTTTGTTCATGTCATTTCACTCGATTGATTTTACAAGTAAAATCACCCTTATCCGTTTTCAAACGAACCAGATTAACGGTACTGGAATTCTTTGAAATTGAATTGAGTACAATACTGTTTTTTGCATTCGTAACAGCGCTTCTGGAAATCACCTTACCCTGAAGATCCAGTTGTTCTATATGTGAAACGGTCATTCCATTGGGGATATTCAGGTGTAGAGTTCCGTTTTTCCTGTCAAAAGTGACGTGTTGTGCGGGCTGATAGTTACTTCTGCGCTCGTTTACACCAACAGTGATCTTTTTTATTGTGTAAACAGATTTGTCAATATACTGCCAGACCTGTGCAAGTGTGTCCCACTCCTGCGTTACCATACTGTCGATACCACCATTTGAGCTGGTATAAAGCGTAACTTTACTTTCGTTAGTATAATTTGCAAAAGTACTGTCTCTGGCAGATAAAACAGTTTGTTCAACAACATGGCTCTGATCCGTTTTAGATACAACCATCATATATTGCATTCCGGATAATAATTCCGTGTACAAGCTGTCCAATCCTGAATCAAAATGAAATATCCATTTCAAGGTGTCTAACACCCCGTTTCCGGAATAGATATAATCAACACTATAACTCATCGATTCGTACTCATCAGACATTGAAGTGAGCGTTACATTTGCATGAACTATCTTATCACTCGATTTAGTATAGCTTGTTAAAGATTTATAGGTGGTGTCCATCGAACCGTCCAATGCAATTGTCACTAGCGAATCAAGGCCATAATATTCCATAACATTTTCAATATCGCTTAATAACGCATATTCTGACAGGTTAGACTGAATGATTGCATCTGTGTATCCTGGGTAATATTTAAAAATAGAATAGGTTGTATCACTGCTGAGCAGTTCACCATCAATGCTAAAGTTCCAGATAGAGGTGTTCTTTATAGTTTTACCATCAGGATCGTACTCAAAACTATTTTTTGAATCAGAACCATCTTCGTCAACTATAGCTTCCTCTTTTATCCTGCCTTTACTATCGTAGGAATACCGTGTGCAACCACTTTTCGTCCAGGATGCATTTTCCCAGGAGTATGTTTCGACACTGTCAGCAACAGTTATCTCTTTTGAACCTGAAGCTGCCTTTTTTAGAGGTTTTCCATGCTGAGATTGCGCTGACTGAAAAAGTTTTAATTGCTGTAACATCTGTTTTTTAACTATATCAGCAGTCCCGGCAACAGCACATGTCGTAGACAGGGACACAATAGTAAGAAATGATGCAACAGATAGTGTGATTTTTGAGAGATTCATGATTCCTCCATTTTCATTTTTTATGGTTTGTTAGCTGATTGATTCAATCATAAAAGAAAATAATTCATTTTTCACGATTTGCAATATATCAGAGTAAATTATCGGATAATAAACTGCATCTCTTTTTTTCTTTTAAAATGTATATGGTTCGCAGGACGAGAAGGTATTTAATTATTGGGGCACGTTGCAACGTGCCCGTACATATGTGGGCCGTCTCAAGCTCCGTGAACCCACACCCAGAAGCATTCACTTCGCCACAGTTAACGCAGAATATTTTAAACGATACATTTGTTAACAAAATGATAACAAAGCAAAGGCATAGGAATAGTAATTTTACCAAAGAAATCTGGGCGAAACATCTGAGAGTGCAACAAGATGATGATTCAAAAGATTTTAAGGCATTTGCTATTTTGAAATCTTGTAGATGAAATTTTTGATTAAAAATCTTGTAACTCTTTGATTTTTCGTTAGGACTGAGGGGTAAATCTGTTGTAGATCACTCGATATCAATGAGTTAGCTCGGCCCGACCCGTTTTGTGTTGTGTTACTGTTTTCTTGCAGAAAACAGTTTCCGCATTCAGAGCGTTGTACTGTTCACTTGAGAGGATGTATTATATAAATAAACCATAAATGCCAAAGAACTGTGAGTAACTATGAATCATTTAAACAGACGATTAATTATGCCAACAGTAGTAATTGCAATGCTATTGGGGTTATTTCAGCCCAGCGAGGCGCAATGGGTGCAGACGAATAGCAATGGCCCAAGCGGTGGATTTACACAAAAGTTCTGTGTTTCAGGAACCACCATTTTTGCTGTAACACCCGAAAACGTTTACCGTTCAATCAACAAAGGGACGAGTTGGACTGTTGTTACCATTGCCCCTTTCCATCTGCGTACAAGTTCGCTTGCGGTGAGCGGGGACACTGTTGTTGCTGCGACGAGTATAGGCCTTTTTCGATCAACCGATAATGGGAATAACTGGACCGAAGTCAACACTGATTTTCACTTGATAAATACAAGTACCTTGGCAGTAATTGGCAATAGGATCTTTGGCATATACAGCGCTTACGGTGTGTTTTTTATCATTAATGATACAGTAAAATGGTGTACCATCGACTCCAGCATTTCCCACATTAATATTTGGTCCTTGACCGTTAGTGGGAACGATCTTTTTGTTGGAACCAGTCACGGCGTTTATCGCTCTACCAACTATGGAATGAGTTGGACTGCTGCTAATTCGGGTCTTCCAGAAGAATCTGTCCATTCTTGGGCAATAAGCAGGGGATACCTTTTTGCAGGAACGTGTAGCGGCGTTTTTCGTTCAGCCGACAATGGGACAAGTTGGACTGCTGTTAATACAGGTCTTACGAATTCATGTATTAATTCTATTACTGCCAGTGGAGACAACCTTTTTGTTGGTACTAACACAAGTGGAATTTTCAGATCCACAGATAATGGAGATCATTGGACCGCTGTAAATTCTGGGCTTTATAGCATGTATATCAATTGTTTCGCTGTACTCGGAACTGATATATTCGCAGGATCAAGTGCTGGTGTTTTTTTCTCCTCAACCAACGGGGACAACTGGACTCCTGTCAATTCAGGAATCAACGAAATATCTATTGCAAATATAGCAACTAATGGAACCACTATTATTGCCAATTCAGAGGACTTCAGCTATATCTCAACCAACAAAGGAACAAGCTGGAAAAATCTCAATTCTGGAATCGAGAACAAAAAAAAGAAAACTGTTGCATTTTGCGAAAATGACATTTTTCTTCTGGCTTCCAGCGGTATTTTTCGATCCGTTAATAATGGAATGAGTTGGAATTCTGTCAACTCAGGCATTCTGGATTCAACAGTTTTTTCTTTGGCAATTAGGGGAAATAACATTCTGGTCGGAAAGAACGAAATGGGTGTTTTTCTTTCTACTAACAAGGGGGCAAGCTGGCGAAATATAGACTCGGGTCTGGTGCCTCTATATTACCCCAACGTAACAATTTGCGAAAACAGTTTTCTTGCAGGAACAGAAGAGGGACTTTTTATATTTACCGATACTGGGTGGACTTCATTTGGCCTCAAAGGAGAGTCTATTCGCTCGATAACCGTTGACAGAAATATTACTTATGCGATTACGTATCGGGCCAACAAAGATATCTTTCAATATTCTGACACAGGTTGGACATCAATTGGTTTTGGCCTCAGAAATTTTAATATAACCACTTTAGCAGTTAAGGATAAATACATTTTTGCGGGGACTTCAGAAAAAGGTGTTTTCCAATATATGCAAAATGGTTGGGTGTCAGTCAATGCAGGTCTCGCAACTGCAGATATCTACTCACTAGCAATAGATGATGATAACTATATTTATGCGGGAACCTCCAGAGGTGTGTGGCGATGCCCAATTGCTGAGATTACAAAAACAAAAGATGTTTCAGCATCGCAAGCGTCGAATCAAACAACATTCAAGATACATGCTCCCAGCGCTTCCAGCACAATGCTTTCAATCGAATATTCGCTTAAATCCCCACAAAGGGTGCATTTTACCATTTGTAACCTTTCTGGCCGTGTAATTCAAACCCGAGCTGAAGAGTTTTCAGGATCTGGTACCCGTACGCTTTTATTTGATAACCGGTCGCTGGCTCCAGGGTGCTACAATTTGCAAATGCGCACTGGAAATTTTAGAGAAACTAAACTGTTTACAATATCGCGGTAAGATGGGTCTATTTTTGGTAAGCATGGCCCAGGTGTTGTTTTTTCCTGTACTGTGGTTTTGTTTACAAATTTAATTCAGCAGAAAGATACTAATTCATGATTCATGATTTGCAATATTTACAAGTAGATTATCTGATAATAAGCATATAATCTTATATTTATTAAATGTATATGGTTCGCTGAGCGAGAAGGTGTGGGTCAGCAAGTTCGGTGGGCCGCCGTAAGTTCCGTGAACCCACACCCAGGAACCTTCACTTCGCCACAGTCAACGCAAAATTTGCAAATGATGCATTTGTATAACAAATGTATGACAAAGCATAGACAGTGGAATATTAATTCTACAACGTTAAAATACCTAAATCGCATCAAACCGGTCATTGAGCGGAGTCGAAATGACAAGCGTGATTTGCGTAAAATGCGTCTGTCTCGACTCCGTGCGACGACCAAACAAGCAACTCTAACGTTGTAGAATTAATTTTACTAAAAAATCTGGACTAAACATCTGAGAGTTCAACAATAAAATGATTTAAAGGATTTAAGTAAATGCAATTTTGTAACTTTTAGATGAAATTTTTGATCAGAAATCTTGTAACTCATTGATTTTTTGTTAGGATTAAGGAGCAAATCTGTTGTAGATTGCGTTATATCAATGGTTTAGCTCGGCCCGACCTCATTTGGTGATACCATGTACCATACTTACTGTTTTCTGGTAGAAAACAGTTTCCGCTTTCAGTGCGTTGCACAGTTCACTTGAGAGAATGTATTATATAAATGAATCATAATGCCAAAGAACTGTGAGAAAACTATGAAACATTTAAACAGCCGATTAATTATCCCAACAGCTGTAATTGCAATGCTATTGGGGTTACTTCAGCCCAGCCAGGCGCAGTGGGTGAAGACAAATAGCCCAAGTGGTGCATCGATAAATGGACTCTTGGTCTCAGGAAACAATATTTTTGCCGCAGTCTATGGCGAAGTTTTCCGTTCAACCAACAATGGGTCGAGTTGGACAGCAGTAAACTCTGGTATATCCGCGAGAATAATTTCGTTTGCCGTGAGTGGAAACTCTATTTTTGTTGGAACTGCTAACGGTCTCTTTCGTTCAAACAATAATGGGGATAAATGGACAGCTGCCTACTTTCCATTTACCAGTGCTCCAGTTACATCAATTGCAGTATGTGGAACTACTATTTTTGCCGTAGCTAACAACAGAAACTTGCGCTGTTCCGTTGATGATGCGAAGAGCTGGGTCGCTTTAGATTCCGGTCTTTCCGGCTTGTACCTTTATACATTGACTGTAATTGGAAACGATCTTTTTGCCGGGACCGACCACGGAGTTTATCGCTCTACTAATAAGGGGATGACTTGGACTGCCGCTAATTCAGGTATTTCAGATGTTATGGTCACATCTTGTATAACTAACGGCGGCTACCTTTTTACCGGGACAGATAAAGGTATATTCCGTTCTGCTGATAATGGGGCGAGTTGGACGGCTGTTAATTCAGGCCTTACGGACTCAGATATTCTATCTATTGCCGCAAGCGGAAATAATCTTTTTGCAGCTACTGATGTAGGTGGTATTTTCCGGTCCATAGACAATGGAAACCATTGGACTGCTGTCAACAAGGGGCTTTACAATTGGAACATTTGTTGTTTCGCGGTACTCGGAACCGATATATTTGTTGGAACCAGATCAGGCGTTTTTCTTTCCACAAACAATGGTGACAACTGGACCGCTGTCAATTCCGGACTGGGCCATGCTATCGGCTCTATTGCAGCCAATGGTAGTAACATTATCGCACTCGCAAATAAAAGTGCTTTTCTCTCCACAAATAAAGGAACAGATTGGATTAATATAACCTCTGGAATTGAGAATAAAGAAATAATCAGTGTAGCTTGGTGCGGAAATGACCTTTTTCTCTTGACAAGAGAAGGTGTTTATCATTCAATCAATAAAGGATTGAATTGGAGTGCTGTTAATGTAGTTGTACCGGATTCGACATTATTTTATTCTATGGCGGCCAGTGGTAACAACATACTGATAGGTACGGTGAGCGATGGTGTTTTTCTTTATACCAACAAGGGAGTAAGCTGGCAAATTTTGGACTCGGACTTAGCGCACTTTGATTACCCTGTTTCAGTAGCAATAAGTGGCAACTGTATTCTTGCTGGTACAGCTGAGGGACTTTTTCAATTTACCGATACTGGCTGGGCTTCATTTGGTCTTAAAGCAAAGCATATACACTCGATAGTTATGAGCGGCAATACTGTTATTGCCTGTACGAGCAATGACATTTTTCAATATTCTGACACAGGTTGGACATCTATTGCTTTTGGACTCAATCATATAATGAAGTTAGCTGTAAAGGATAATAGTATATTTGCTACTACCATATACGAAGGTGTTTTTCATTTTATGGGTACCAAGTGGATAGCTGTCAATTCTGGCCTATTAGATTTTTATAGTGCTATCTCATTAGCAATAGATGATGATAATTATATTTATGCGGGAACTGGCAGCGGGGTATGGCGTTGTCCAATTGCTGAGATTACAAAAACAAAAGATATTCCAGTACCGCAAAAATCGAATCAAACGACATTCAGGATACATGCACCAAGCGCTTCCAGCACAATGCTCTCGATCGAATATTCACTTCAATTCCCACAAAGGGTACATTTTACTATTTGCAATCTTTCAGGCCGCGTAATTCAAACCCGTTCTGTAGAGTGTTTCGAATCTGGTATCCGTAGGCTTCTTTTTGATAATCGGTCGCTCGCTCCAGGGTGTTACAATTTGCAAATGCGCACTAAAACGATTACAGAAAATAAACTGTTCACCATATCACGGTAAGTTGGTTGTCTATATGCAAATTGCATAACGTCCATATGTCACACCTGCCTCACCGATCCTGAAATGTTCCGGCGACGCGTTTTGGTGATATTATTGGTAAATTCTCTAAGTAAATTTCCAATGATTACTACTTTTCAAAAACATGGTCCAGGGGGACCATGCCACACGTTTTTCAAGATTTCTATATTTTACATATTACTAATTCTCAAATAATGCAGTACTTTGCAACTGCGGCCACACGCTAAACCGCGTTAGTTCGGACGGCGGAAAATGCCCGAAATGGTAATGCAGGGCATTTGTGTTTTTAGACCCAGGTGTACTCACCGCAGGAATAAAAATACCGAAACGAAGTGGAGTCCAGAGGAGGAACGACCCGTTAGGGGAACGCCCAAAATTTCTTTTTTTAAAAACAAAGATGTCTTGAATGGATAAACAAAAACAATATCATCCACTCAACTATCCACCCCCTTCCAACGTATTATATTTCATATATGGATGCATCATTATTTCTTCCGTCGGCTTCAGTGGACGAGGCTTCGGAGTTATTCGTTAAAAAAATACAGGATGTTAACCCGCGTACTTCAAGTGAGCTTATTGAAAAAGCGTTTCGGTTATCCTGGAAAGCTCATCTTAATCAGACCCGCAAATCCGGTGAACCCTTCCTGGCACATCCGGTCGCAGTGTCCCTGATTCTTGCCGAACAGCACATGGATTCGGTGACTATTGCCGCAGCGCTGCTCCATGATGTCCTTGAAGATACATCGATTTCCCGCGAATCGCTGGTTGAAGAGTTCGGTGAAGAAGTGGTGCGACTGGTTGATGGTGTTACCAAAATTCAGACCTTTCAGGTGAAATCACGGCAGGAACGGCAAGCTGAAACGTATCGCAAGATGCTGCTCTCGATGGCGCAGGACCTTCGCGTGATTATCATCAAATTCGCCGACAGACTCCACAATCTTCGTACATTAAAATATCTCGACCCCGATAAAATTAAAGCGATTGCGGCTGAAACGCTCGATATTTATGCACCGCTGGCGCACCGGCTGGGAATGGCACGTATCAAGTGGGAGCTCGAGGATCTGGCATTCAAGCATCTGTACTGGGATGAATATAAAGAGATCGTTGCTAAAGTTGTAGCCAGTAGAACCGACCGTGAGAGTGTGATCGACAGTTTTGTAGCACCCTTACGGGAAAAGCTTGAGTTGGAAAAACTTGAAGCGACTATCGTTGGACGGCCAAAGCATTTTTACAGCATCTACCGAAAAATGGTGCAGCGAAATAAGCCCTTTGAGGAGATCTATGATCTGCTTGCAATTCGTGTAATTGTTCCGACTATACGGGATTGTTACCATGCACTCGGTGTAATTCACTCCATGTGGAATCCGCTTCAGGAGCGCTTTAAAGACTATATAAGTACACCAAAATCAAACGGATACCAATCGTTACATACAACGGTTTTTGGTGATAACGGTGTTGTTGTCGAGATGCAGATCCGTACGTGGGAGATGAATCAGGTTGCCGAGGATGGAGTTGCGGCGCACTGGCTCTATAAAAGCGGCAACAGTGAGATGTCCAAAGATGACAAAGCGCTGGCATGGCTCAAAAACCTGATTGAATGGCAGAAAGACCTTACCGATTCGGCGGAGTTTTTCGAGTTTTTCAAGATCGAGCTATTCCATGCAGAAATTTTTGTCTTTTCACCACGGGGCGATCTATTCTCACTACCCAAAGGTGCAACAGTGCTTGATTTTGCATTCGCAGTGCACACCGCGCTGGGCCTTCACTGTATAGGTGGCAAGATTGATGGGAAAATCGAGCCTATTACCCGAGAATTGAAAAGTGGACAAACCATAGAGATCCTTCATCTTAATTCCAAAAAGCCATCAATTGACTGGCTCCGTGAAGTACGAACCCCTAAAGCCCGAAGTGCGATCCGCCGGTGGTTAAAAAATACAGGGCGTCAGGAAAGCATCGATCTGGGCAAAAAGATGATCCAGGTTGCCTACAAAAAGTTGCACGCGACAACTACATTCAATGATCATATACCAGGGCTTCTGCAGTTTCTTGGGATCAGTAATATCGACCGGCTCTATGAAATGGTTGGTAACGGCGAACTGCCCAGTGCACGGGTGATGCAGTTTTTTCAGACTAAAAAGATACGAAAATCGGTGCCATCAAATGTCGTTTCCAAGCTGGTTGATACATTCACCGGAAGAAGTTCGCAGGCGATTCTGGTTGGTGGCAATGAAGACATTATGGTGCGGTTCGCCAAATGTTGTAATCCGATTCCCGGTGACCCGATTATCGGTTTTATCACCCGTGGAAGAGGGATTTCGGTGCATCGGAACGACTGCAATAATGTACCGTTGTTCGAAAATGATGAAGATCGGCGGATTGAGGTTGTCTGGGATAAGGGCGAGGAAAAGAAGTACAATGTCAGCCTCGAGATAATAAGTGCAGACCGATCGGGACTGCTCCACGAGATAAGTCAGGTTTTTTCTGATTCCGGAGCTAACATCAATGAAGGAACAATCAAGACAATCAGTCAACAGGCACGATGTATTTTCAGGATTGATATCAGAAATCGCAATCAATTGAAACAGATCCTACGGAAACTTCAGAACATCAAAGGCATTATAAAAATCACACGCATTAAAGAATACAGTAATGACTCTAATGAACCATCATAACAACACTCTTCACTAATGAGGCTACAATGATGATAACCAGTAACATGTATTTCATTGTTTCATCGGGTTTTGGTTCCGGTATTCTAACCGGAATACTCGTTCTGCTGTTTATTAAATTCAGCAAAAAGAAGAAGGAGATTGTTGGCCAATACAACACCAGTTTTGTGTTCTCCGGCAATCTGAAGCAGACATCACTGCTTGATGCGATTCAATTTCTGGAAATCGGACGACGGGAAGGGATCCTTCATATCTACTGTGGGCGGCGAAAAGGATATCTCACCTTCCAGAAGGGGCAGATTGTTGATTCCTTCTACCGGAATGAGACCGGAAAAGATGCAATATTCAGGATGCTGGAACTTCCTGAAGGGGATTTTTATTTTGAGCCCAAGACAATAAGTCAGCCACGACTGATAAATGAATCCATGATGGATATTGCGTTTGAATGGGATGCTCTGCGTAACAGCGAGGTTATCCAGGAATAACTTTTTCATGAGGTTGCGATGATCGGAAAACCGATAATTTTTTCGGGAAGTGCAAATCTGCCGCTTGCAGTGGCAGTGTGTAAGAGTGCCGGTGTTGAACTTGGCAAATGTGACATCAAAAAATTCAGTAATGATAACATTAAAGTTACCATTCAGGAAAGTGTACGCGGCAAGGATGTATTTATCATACAGCCGTCATGCACGCCTGTCAATGAAGGGGTCATGGAACTGCTGATAATGATCGATGCAGCCAAGCATGCAAGTGCAGGGCGAATCACAGCGGTAACACCATACTTCCCCTATTCACGGTCCGACAAAAAAGACGAGCCACGGATTTCGATCACTGCACGTCTGATGGCTGACCTGCTTGAAACTGCCGGAGCAGACCGTGTGATGACCATGAACCTTCACTCCCCGCAGATTCAGGGTTTTTTCCGTATTCCGGTAGATCATCTACTGGCAGGAAGACTGCTGTGTGATTACTTTACCCATCAGGGGATAGAGAACAGTGTTGTTGTTGCTCCTGATGCAGGAAGTGCAAAACGTGCCGGAACCTATGCGATAAAACTTGGACTTCCTCTTGCAATCCTTGACAAACGTCGTACCGATGATTCCGAACGCCCGGAGATTCATAATGTTATCGGTGAAGTTAAAGGGAAACGGGCTATTATATTTGATGATGAGATCGCATCTGGCGGCTCGATCCTCGAAGTGGTAAAAGCGCTGGATTCACTTGGTGTCACCGAGATCCAGGCTTGTGCTGTGCATGCAGTGCTGTCGGCCAATGCAGTTGACCGTATCCGTGATTCATCATTGACAAAACTGGTTGTAACTGACACAGTATTTATTCCTCAACATAAAAAAATCCCACAGATAGAGATTATCTCTGTCGCGGAACTGATTGCCAATGCGATTCTCAAGACCAATCATGGTGAATCGATAAGCGGCCTTTACGATCTGTACTGAGAATGATCAGAATTACCATTGGAGCACCCGATGCCGGAAGCCGGCTTGACCGTGTTTTACGCAAGCGGCTTTCTCTCATGTCCTTATCCTCGATCTTTTCTCTTATACGAAAAGGCGGCGTTCAGGTCGGTGGCAGGAAGGTCAAGCAGGACTATCGCGTCAGTGAAGGCGATGAACTGGAAATTCACGCGGATGAATCTGAAGTAGCGACACCTTCAGGACCCGATACCAATCTTAAGGGTATTGTTTCCACTTCGTTTTTCAAAAAAAATTTTATTATCATCCATGAAGACCATAATCTGCTTGCCTGCAATAAGCCATCAGGACTGGTGGTTCATCCCGGAACCGGTCATTTAAAACATGATACGCTGATCGATCTTGCAACTGGTTATCTTCTTGAGCAGGGAGCACTTGCTGAAGGTGAAGAACCGGCACTGGTGCATCGTCTTGACAGAGATACCTCAGGTGTGATTCTCATCGCGAAAACAAAGCAGTCCGCCCGCCAGCTTAATGAAATTTTCCGGGACCGGACAATTGAGAAACGCTATATAGCAATTACTCACAATCGTCCTCCAAAATATGAGGGGGAGATTGTCCTCAACATGAGCCGCGCGCATGAGTATGAGAATGGTACTAAAATGCGGGTTGAGGATGATGGTAAGTTGACAAAAAGTCGTTACCGTGTACTGGAAAGTCATGGAAACTGTTCACGTCTTGAAGTTTTTCTTGAAACCGGAAAGACCCACCAGATCCGCGTTCATCTGTCGCATGAGGGTGCACCAATTGTCGGGGATGTCCGATACGGCAACGGTAATCTTGACAAAGCGCTATTCGGAAAATTCCGCGCTAAGAACAGGTTATATCTTCATGCAGAACGGATTTCGTTTATTCATCCGGTGAAGAATAAGAAGATTGTTCTTACTGCGGCGGTACCGGCGGAGTTTGATGGGTTGATGGGTCTTGTTGGGTGAATTATCAGTCTCTACTAAACGTAAGTTATTCCTCAATGCTTTCTTAATCACCTGTATCTCAGGTTGCAAGTCACTATTTTTCTACGAAGCTACTCAACTACGAGTCGCTTAATAACATTCTTATTTTTATTCCCACAGTCTGGCAGTCCTTTTGTCCCGCAGTCTTTTCTTTTGGATGCCCGAGGCAATTTGGTGGGGCCCAGACCTTCATTGCAGCGGTCAGCTTCTGGTTTGCCCTCACCCAGAGACATTGGGTGTCGTCGGACGGAAGAGATCGCGGTTACTTTTAGTTCGCATTTCGCCTCACCCCCTCATTCCCCCTCTCCAACAATTGGAGAGGGGGATGGAAGATTTTAGAAACCGGACCGTTTACCGATATTGAAAAATGTTCCAGTCAAGCCCCATGCGTAATTGTTGAAACGTTTTGCGTCTAGAGAACATACACTGTAAAGATCAATCGAAAAGTGGTTGAGAAATGTTCCACCAAAACCCCAGTGCATCTCCCTTTTGCTATGTTCATCACCCAGAAAGTTGGTCGTTCTGGGATCAATAAAAAACCCCTGTCTCAAGTGGAAATGATTATATAAAGTAATCTCATACCCGAAATTATGAAGAATGGATCTCCAGTTTTCTTCATTTGAGTTTTTCGTCCAGGATGTCGTAAGTGCCTTGTAAAAGGGGTCTGAACTTCCATAAAAATTATTCTTTACAAAAAAGCGACAGATCTTATATTCTGCAGAAATCGATACTGGGACGCCTGCAATAATTGTACTTTCTTGAAACCCGATCCCGACTTCTCCCTTGAAAGGAATCGGATCGATTTGCGTACCCGAATAGCAAATTGGAGGTCCAATATTTGACAAATGCAAGCCAGCGGAGAATCGGGAACAAATCTTCCACAAATAACCGAAATCAAGTGCTAAACCATCTCCTACTACATCTCTCCCATCGTATAATCCTACTGTAACCACTGAGCGAAAATACTTGGCGGTGAAGCCAAAGGTATGATTATCTATACCAAGTTCCTGGAACCCGAATCCCCATGTAAAGCTGTAAATTGTTTCGTAAATTTTCTTTTTACCGTAGGGCCACCATCCCGGCATTCTCGCCGAATGATGATTTACACTCAAATTAAAGCCACCGGCACTATTTCCGGGAAATTGATATGCCAGACAGAAAGCATGGTTCCGATCATTCATACTTTCATAATTACCGACCCTGTATACACCAATATGGGGTTTTCCAAACTGATAAAAGGCCGTTCCATTCTGTAATCGCACATCTCTCACTCCCATCAATGCCGGATTCCAGTATACACCAACTTCACTTCGCGCAGTTGTAATCCCTACATCCCCCATTGCAATTTCTCGTGCACCCAGGGGGAGATTCAATGTGGGAACAGAAGCTTCATAGTCACCATTATATCCAAGTGAAATTTGAATGCAGCTGACCACCATCATCAGCATGATACTTTTTTTACCTGCAATCATATTCGAACCTCTTTTTTGCTTTTATACATATTTCATATAAAATATATCCTGACATGCACACTCTTGATCTTCGAACCGCGCAGGTCTCTCCTCATATTAAAAAAAATGGATGGTTTGGATTTCGAAATTCTTTTTTTTGCTTGCGCGGGTGGACCTCACCCCGATTCCATTCGACATGGAAAGTTTGACTGTAAAAGATACTTTGGACTATATTAATAGAGAAGTTACTATTGAATATGTGAAAACTACCACCATACAAAGGAATAGTGACCATGAAAAAAACCTCTTTAATTATAGCGATTACTGCAATCTGTTCCTTAGCACCCTATGCATTTTCAGCTCAAACAAAAGCAGCTGGGGCATCTCCGATCACCACCATCGAAAGCTCCGACCAGTTTAAAGCATTGCTCGACAGCTCCGGCAGCAAACTCCTAATGTTTGATCTGTATGCGGACTGGTGCATGCCGTGTAAAATCCTTTCACCGATTCTCGAGAAGATTGCTTCGGACATGAAATCACAGGTGAGTGTTTACAAAATAAATATCGATAAACAGCCTGAGCTTTCTTCAGTTTTTCGCGTTTCAGGAATTCCCTTCGTTGCATTAATCAAAGAAAAGACCGTTGTAAAAGCATTCATCGGTGTCCAACCTGAGGCTGCTTATCGGCGGGCAATTGCTGAATTCAGCAGTTCAACTTCTGAAGACAAAAAAGACCAGGCGGATGGTAATCTGGTAAACGGTGTACGTACTATTAAACTTACGACTTCAACCTCAATTGGTAATCTGTATGTTTACAGGGGTGAAGAAGTACAGATTATCTTCGATAAGGTTGATTTCCCATTTTCGGTACATATCCCGAAGTTGAAAGTTTCAGGTGAAGCCAAAACAGGCGAAAATCTCTCGATTAAATTCAAGGCTGCGAATACAGGTGTTTTTTCAATGATGTGCATTGGGAAATGTCCTGTTGGTGATGGACAGCAGTTTGCCAGAATTGTTGTACTGGAATATAGTGGAGATAATCAGAAAGCACTATTTAAAAATGTATCTTCCAAAGCGGCAAGTGAACTTATCACATCAGAGAAGCCATTTATTCTTGATGTACGCACCCCTGGAGAATTCTTTTCCGAGCGAATCCCGGGGGCCACACTTATTCCTCTCCAGCAGCTTGCAGAACGCATTACCGAAATCGATTCTCTAAAAGACAAATCAATTCTGGTCTATTGTCGTTCTGGTAACCGTAGCATACCTGCAGCACAGATTCTTATTCAGAATGGATTTAAAAAAGTGTACAATATGCAAAGTGGCATAACCGGCTGGGTGAAAGGAAAACTGCCTGTTGAGAAGTGAGTTTTCACATCCCCATAAAAAACTCCGTTCACCCGGAACACCACGGGCAACAATAGTTCCAATGCTGTCGATACGGACCAGCTCGCAATATTTACTGTTACGAAATACCTGAGTTGACATTAACCCATTTTATTCCGCTATCGGTAGAAAGAAAAATGCCCACTTAGTCCCAGCAAAAATTTTGCTTCCACTCAAGCAGAGGGAATTTACATATAGATTTGTAAGCTCAGAATTGACCGGCATCCAGCTTGTCCTATAATTAGTAGAGAGAAAAATACCACCGCCATAAGTTCCGGCAAAAAGGTTGCTTTCGCTTACAGTAAGAGACCGAACTTTCAGATTTGAAAGACCGGAATTAATTTCTTTCCAGTTTGCCCCTTCAGAAGCCCCCTTTCTCCACGAGTGGAGAGAGGGCTGGGGAGAGAGGCGGAACGAGAATGATGCAGAAACCCCAGTTTTACCCCTCAAATGGTAGTCTTACAACAAAAGCATCCCTTTAGTAACCTTAGCTACACGCTAAATCGCTTTCAGATTGCGGGAAATACCCTGTTTTTAGACCCAGGTGGTTTCTACGCCGCAACCACCTGAAAGGGAACGTCCTAAATATTTTATTTTTAAAAACTGTTTTTCTACACAATCCTGCTCCGACGACGCAAAGGCCACTGTGGGACCACTAATGCCTGACGTACCACAAAACTTGCTTACCAACACCAGACCGCCATTGACGTCGATAATTTTTTGTAAATGTTATTTGTTTACAGATTGTTCAAAAGACAGATGAAAAGAAATTGTCGTAAGATAGAATGTTATGAACAGAAAATGATGCCTTTCACCCCTTAAACTACACCATTATCAAGGTCCATCAACCAATACTATAATCGATGGCTTCGCCCCGATTTTTCGATCCAGATCCCTTTAAGGAGTACCCTATCACTCTTTCGGAGCCAGTAATCTACACTATAAATACAGGTTTTACTGCCACACATAGTTTTTATGATAATTGTAACTAACCAGCTCTATCAACCGTTTATACTGATGAATGCATTCCTTTTAATAGACCAATCGCAGGATAGTATCCTTCGATATATTTTTTATTTGTATCTCTTTTGAGGAGGTGTGTATGAAAACTGGTAAGGAATGTTTGTATGGGATTTTAATTCTTAGTCTGGTCAGCAGCTTTTACCTGAGTTGCAAAGCAAATAATGAAAATACAGATAAGACCAAACTACCAGTTACCTGCCAACCTCTTGCGGATGATACATCCAATAATCAACGATCGGATTCATCTCAGGTTGAAACAGCGCAACCTGCTACTATCCTACAAATAATGGAGATGCCCCAATCATACAGTGGAGGTCAGGGCGAGCTGCTGACATCAAAGAATGGAAACAAACTGGTTCTGCCATTGCTCCACACAAGTGTCAATGGAGATATCGAAGGTTTTACTGCTCGTGTATCAGTGCAGCAAACCTATGTCAATTCATGCGACAGCACTATTGAAGCGCTTTACACATTCCCGCTCCCGGAAAATGCAGCTGTCGATTCCATGATTATGGAAATCGGTGATAAACGTATCAAAGGGGTTATTAAAGAGCGGCAGGAAGCACGGGCATTATATGAAGAAGCTAAAAGCCAGGGTAAAACAACCAGTCTTCTCGAACAGCAACGCCCCAATATTTTTACACAGTCTGTAGCCAATATTCTTCCGGGAGATACAATAATCATTATGATCAGCTATCTCCAGCAGCTTAAATACAAAAATGGAGCATTTCTCTTTAATTTTCCAATGGTTGTCGGCCCCCGATACATTCCTGGCAAACCATTACGCACTGAATCTACCGGAACCGAAAACCCTACGGATCAGGTCCCTGATGCTCACACTCTCACTCCTCCCCTGCTCCCAGCGACAATGCGCAGCGGACATGATATCAGTCTTGAACTAACCATTCACAAAGTCACTCAGGTCAAAAATTTGACAAGCCAGAGCCACCGTATTTCGGTTTCTGATAATGACAGTTCAACAACTGTAAGCATATCACCTAATGACCATATCCCCAATAAAGACTTTATGCTTGAATATACCATTGCTCAGGATGAAATCGGTACGGTGTTTCTTACTCATAAAGTGGAGAAAGAAATGGGATTTTACCAGCTTATCATGGTCCCGAAATTGAGTATTAAAGAAAAAGAGATCTTTCCGCGCGAACTTGTTTTTGTCGTTGACAACAGCGGTTCGATGCAAGGTTTCCCTATAGAGAAATGTAAAGAACTGATGAAATTGAGTCTTGAAAAGATGCGCAGTGATGATCTGTTCAGGATTATCAAGTTTGCGGGATCGACAGAGATTTTCTCAACCAGTGCACTTCAGGCGACAATAACAAATGTAAAAAACGCGCTGGAGTTTGTCGATCAGATGCATGGCGGTGGCGGCACAGAAATGATGAATGCTATCAATACGATTTTCGATACACCTACCGCTGAGGGGCGTAAAAAGCTGGTACTTTTTATGACTGATGGGTACGTTGGCAATGAGCGGGAAATAATATCCACCATACAAACGCGCCTTGGAGACAGCAGGGTCTTCAGCCTTGGAGTTGGGTCATCGGTAAACAGATACCTTCTTGAAGGCATGGGATATACCGGTCGAGGGAACTGCATGATCATCCGGCAGGATGATGAAGCGAAGAAAGTTATTGATGAATTCTACAGTAGTATCGATGCACCGGTATTGACAAATTGTTCCCTTTCATGGGACGGTGTAACAATACTGGATCCTCAACCCGCGCAACTCCCCGACCTGTTTCAAAACCAGCCACTCTCGGTTACAGGACAATACACAAAAGGCGGAAAAGGGACGCTTACCATTACAGGTGTTCTTACCGGTGGAAAAACGTATCGGAAATCGATCGATATAGTTCTTCCAAAAATCAATAAAGCAAACAGTGCACTCCCGACACTATGGGCACGAAAGAAAATCGAAGTTATCGATCTTCTCGGAAGTAATCTCTTTGATGAAGACGGTGTCTCTTCCGACAGTGTAAAAAGAATCATATTAAACCTTGGCCTTCAATACAAAATAATGACACAATACACAAGCTTTGTCGCCGTTGATGATGCAGTAAGAAACAGATCCGGTAAATGGACTACGGTCGAACAACCGGTGGAATTACCCGAGAGCGTCTCTACTGCAAGCCAGCCGGACTATCGGTATACTGGCGGTAACAGAGGCAGTAACACATCACTACGTGGCAAAATGGGTATGATCAAAGGGTATGCAGGCGCCGCAACAAAATCATATTCAAATGGTGGCTATGCAACAGGTATTGACGCACTAATCAGTGGCCTTGGTGGCTTGCAAAGTGGCGGAAGCGGTGGCGTTGTCAGAAAGGGAACCGCAGGAATCGGGTATGGTGCTGGATACGGATCTGGATTTGGAGGCGGTGGGAGCGGAGAATGTCTGAATCTTCAAAAGAGAGGATCACTGAAAACCTCTGTACCGGAATTCCTTAAGGGTGGCGCATTAACTGGCGGTAGAAGTAAAGCTAGTGTAATACGGGTTGTTATACAGAACCTGGCGGCTCTGCGTTACACCTACAACAAGCGACTCAGGAATAAACCAGCACTGAGTGGTGAGATAAAAATCAAATTCACAATCGACCAACTTGGAACTGTTATCAAATGTGAGGTCATTTCGAGTACCATCAACGATACTATTCTGGAAAATGAAATTGTAGCGAAAATCAAAAGATGGCAATTTGAAAAAATAGACAAAGAGGGTGATATTACTGAAGTAGTCTATCCATTTGTTTTCAGTATGTAAAATTTCAGTATAACTCTATAACAGGAAGTATACCGGGACCATTTATTGTCAGAAAATGGTCCCGGACCTGATCTCTTCCAACTTTTCCAATTGCATCAGCCAATGTCAGACTGATGCGCGAACTACTGGAAAAAACCAGCATACTTCCATTTGAATGTTCTTAATTACCTCTTCGTAGTATCTTCACTGGTTGCAGCTGGTTGCACTTTCACTGCCATTTTCCTTTTATTCATCTTAACATACTTAACATCTATCTGGCTCTGTGGACGCAGCACCTTTCCTGGGTCACCTATGGTGAATTGTGTATTTTTGTCGTAAAACACAGTGTCAAGACCCTTGTCTGTTTTAAAAACAATCATACTGTCCCGTAAACTGACCGATTCTATGGACCCTTGAATACTAATAGTGTCACCGGATGCAGCATTACTTCCATCAGAACCCCCGTTCGCACCACTCTTTGAATTACACCCCGCGAAACTCAACCAGATTGCAGACATCAGAACCAGATAAAAATGCTTAAAACTCATGCCATGCTCCTTTGTGAAAACATTTACAATAGCACTATGTACTATCAGATAGTCGGGGTAAGCTGGAATGTTTTTTCTACATTGAGTTCTAAAATAATGAATCTGGATCAGGAGTGTGGAGAGAACCTCTATAATAAATTCGATTGGGGAATAGGATTGTTGATCGACTATTTTTTTATCACATATTTTTTATCTCCGTAGCGCTCTCTTTTTTGAATTATTATTTTTCGAGTGTTTACTTCAGTGTTTAATTAAACTGTCAGGTTGGCTGAGGTTAGCGTTGTTCTCGAACCAGTGGCTGAGGTGGTCGTTAAGCTTGTCGAAATGCTCTCGACACTACATTTACAAAGACAACCTTTTTCCGCGACTAACGCTGTTTAAAGACGGTTGTTGCTAAAGAGATGGGACTGCTACAAATGCAACCGTTTCATATTTTCCACTACAAATTGTGAATTTTGAAAAATTATGCGTTATCAGCCTGCGACACACGCCCGACAGTCCCGGTTGAACCAGGCTCGGTTCTAGCGACACACTCACAAACCGGGTACTGTGAAAATCCCAAAAACTCTTCTTTATTTTTAAGGACGAACTGCAAAAAAACACACAATCAACTATATGCCGGAAATCAATTACAACACGATGCGCAATCTACAAATTGACATCCTGCGGTTCGCGTATCCTTTATAATTTCTGGCAGTACCGCAGCAGCCTTCGGGTGAATATCATGAAACAGAATTATCCCCCGCCGCCACAACGCCATGAGTGCCAGTGTACGTCCGGTAACGCTACTGTTGGTCAACGATACGTTCCAGTCCTGAGTATCTATATTCCACAACATGATTTTACAATTCGCAGATTTCAGCTGTAATGAAGCTGAATCAGTCCGCTGACCGTAAGGCGGCCTGAAATACATTGTACTATTGGCTCGCTCTGGAAAAACCTGCGTAACAAGCGTTCGACACTGCATCACTGAAGAAAGCCAGTCAGCACTTTTTGCATGGGAAACGTGTGTCTGACCATGTACATCCACACACATTCCTTTATAGAGCTTTGAAAGATCATCACCCGATGAAGCTGCAGACCGTTGAGCAAACTTCTCCCCAAGCACAAAAAACCTCCCGCTTACCTGCTCTCGTCGCAGCAAGGCAATAAGCGAGTCAGTGGTACCGCCGACCACCGTAGGCCCGTCATCGAACGTAAGGGTAAACTGTTTATCTTTAAATTCTCCCCCCTGTATTTCATCAGGTGAAAAAACAGCAATTTCACTTGTCGTCTTCGGGAACAGAGCAGCCAGACGGATCAGCTCATAAGCATAAGCATCAGTAAATTCGATAACCATGGAATACCACTGCAAAAGTTGATGCGGTATAGTTTTGTCAAATGAAGATGATGCCGCAATCAATTCCGGAAGAGTGACTTTATCAGTCGCAAGTGCAGAGTGCCATATTGTACCAGACGCTGCACTTGCTGCATTGAAATTAGTAACAAGCATTTCACAGGTACGTTTTTTCCACTGCGCAACAGATCCCACAGAAACAGTTTTGCGGCCACAATACGCAGCCAGCATTGCACTGTCTGTCAGTGGTGCCTGCTCGACAGAATGCACAAACGAAAGTATCAAAAGTCTCGACTGGAGGTCAAAGTTAGCGGAAGAATAATCCAGTGGCCAGGCACTATCCGCCATCACAGCTACTTTAGCTGGCCCAGCAGCAAACGTTCCCGCTACAGTAAACAAACAACCAATTGACACACCGATTACAACCCGTAAAAGCCTGTTCGTAAACATATGATTATTGAACTCCGTTAAGTTTTTCAGTCATTCGTTGAATACCCTTGGTGTATGCTGCGTTCTCTTTATTCTGCAGTGCCAGCTCATAGTTCTGTTTTGCATCTGCCCACTGACTTTTTGATTCATACATCTTTGCTATATTGTAATATGAACCTGCCCGCACCGTTGGAGCAGTGTTGCCTTCAGCAAGTTCGATAGCTTTGCGACTTGCCCAGATTGCTTCAGCAGAACGATTGAGTTTCATGTACGACAAACCTAAATTGCTGTATGCCTGACCAAAATTTGGATAAAGGTCGATTGCCTGACGATACAATTCGGTTGACTCCTCTATATTTCCAGCATGATAGGCATCTTCACCCTTTTTATTGAGCTTTTTTGCGCGATCGATTGTTTCCACCGATGCAACCACATCAGCTCCAAAACTGCTCTGATCTACAATCTTACCGAGGAATGTACCTGTTTTATCAGAACTTTCAACATCGGTGATTTGATTGATGTCATGAAATGCACCATTTTCATCAATACCGAAAAGTACCCAGAGCGACCCAGTTTTATCTGCTGGAACATAGTATGAACGTATCATCGATTGACCGATGTAAACAAAAACCTTTGCTTCACTCTCAGAACTTAAGCTGTTTGTTCCTGATGTACCATTAGAGGAATAATTATATACTGCAAAGACATATTTCTTGCCCTGTAATTTTTTACGAATAGTAATCGTCTCCGGACCGTACCCGTCAGTATCATCAACATCAAGATCGGCATCGGTACCTTCTTTGTGTTCGAAGAAAATATGATTACCCTGATATACTGTATGAAGATCAAGGTCATTTGGCTGCTCTCCCCAGTTGAGGACAACACGCAATCCATCGAGTTGTGTCATAGTTTCACTGATTGCATAGGCCATCCCATCACATGGACATTTTGCCACAAGCGGTGAAAAACCCTGTTTTTTTACAATCAAGGTAATCGCGTTATTATCTGCACCTAATGCCGATTGAAGAACCGCATTTCCTGCCTGATCAGTCGTTACACTCACAGATGTCTGCCCATCTTTCTGTAATATCACCTGTGCTCCCGGAACAGTTTTATCCTTTACAGTGGCACTTAATATCTGAACTTTTACCGGCTCTGCAGAACTGGCCATGACACATGCTGATAATGCAATAAAGATGGTCGAACGAAAATTCATAAATCTCTCCTGAAAAAATCGTGGAACATGAAAATTTATGTATGAGTGCTACATTGTTCTGGTTTTTTTGTGACTGCTCATTCTCCAGGTTATTATTGGATGTTGCGCAATTCTATCAAGGAATATAATTATTTACCCTGTATAGTACAATTCTTATAGCTAAGAGCGCATGGATCTATAGTTCAGATATCTCAATGATTCGTTATTTTCTCATCTGGGGGAGGGGTTTGCGTTGTAACAACGTACCCTCCCCCGCAAAAAGCCAAATACCATTGTCGCACTATTTTCATTTTTCGAATCAATGGTATTTGTCTTTTTGACTCCCCACCCAATACGGAAGGTTTGCCACGATAAATTCTTCCTGAAGTCAGAATTTGTGGTCAAACCTCCCGTAGCGCCCTCTTCTATGGAGTATTTTTTGTTGACATATTCTATTTAACTAATTCCCGTTAACGCAAACATTACGAAAACGGTATTTTGAGAACATTTCGACAAGCTCAATGACTACCACAGTCACCGGTTGGCTGAGGTGGTCATTGAGCTGGAGCCTGGTGGCTTAGCTTCTCGAAGCCGCATTTACAACTAAGTACAACTGTCTTCCTCAACTAACACGCCAATTGCTAAAGAGATGCGATTGTTACAAATGTAAGTTTCAATGTGAAATTGCGATTTACGCATTATTTACGTTCGCCTCACCCCCGTACCCCCTCTCCAACAATTGGAGAGGGGGAAGCTCATAGTTCACAAGTACACTATTTTTGCAATAGGAATTCCTGCCGCCATAATTTTAACGAAGGTGTGGTCACTGCTGAAACAATTCACTCATATTTTTCATTGCCTCCCCGTCCCTTTGTCTCACAGTCCCCCTGTCTTCCCGTCCTCTTCAGAGGGTACTGTTTTTGCATATCACATTGTATTATTGAAACCATTCCGCGTTCACCGATCTTTTTAAATTGAGGATTCTATAATGAGCATGGTAAGTAAACTTATACCGTTATGCACAATCGTCATGTTTACAGTATCAGCATTTTCCACAGAACTGGAGATACCAGAGGAAGAGGTTCCCGATGCAGTTTTAGAATCTTTCTCAAAATCTTTTCCAAATGCGAGAACACAAAGCTATGGAACTGTTACAAGGAATGATACAACCTTTTATGAAATCGAGGCAACAGAAGAAAAAACTTCCAGCACCCTTCTGTATGATTCCAATGGTACAATAGTGGAATCTGTAGTTAAAATTCCTTCCGATTCGCTGCCAGCTCCAATAAAGATTTTTCTATACTCTACATATGAGAAGATCTCATTTATGATCGCTAAACAAACCTTTAAAAATCACAAGATAACCTACAGTGTGCTTCTTGATGCGAATAACCGTATCGAAGTAAAGCACTTTTCCCCTGATGGCAGTACGACAAATGATCCTGATGAAGGTTTTTAAAAGAATAGATATTTGGCTATTCTTTTTAAAAATAAATTATGCCTGAGCGTCCCCCTATCGGGTCGTTCTTCCTCCGGGCTCTCACTATCACGAGCCGGTATTTTCTGCCCTCCGGTGAAGGAACCACCTGGGTCAGAAAACCCTGCTACCCAGCATTGACATTACGGGTATCACCCTCCGTCCGAACTAACGCGATTTAGAGAGGACGGTAGTTGCTAAAGTGAAACATTCTATGATCTGTATGTTATCAGTATTGTAGGAATTAATAACTCTATATCGCCTTAACGTTTTATATCTTCAATGATAGTGTCGAAGTGCGGTATTTTTATCTCTGCGTGGAGGGGTGTTCATAGCTATAATTATTTGAGTACCCATTTGGGGGAGGGAATTGCGTTGTAGCAACGCACCTTCCCCCGCAAAAAGCCAAATACCTTTGTCGCATTATTTTCATTTCTTCGTAGCAATGGTATTTGTCTTTTTGACTCCCCTCCCGATACGAAAGGTTTGCCACAATAAATTCTTCCTGTGGTCAGAATTTGTGGCCAACCCTCTCGTGAACGCTCTCTTTTGTGGATTATTTTTTGTTTTTAACAAATGCATCTCAGCGATTTTCTGGTAACTCTGTTAATTGCGAACTATAAAAATTATGCTTCATCAGCCCGCGACACACCTCCCAGACCGGTACTGTGAAAATCCCAAAAGAAAATTCTTATGTTATTAATAACTATGCATTGCAAAATTCATTTTTATTCAATAACTGAATTTCTTTTTCATCACCTTCTGTGTAAATACATTTTTCAATGCCCCCCCCTCATCATGTACATTATACAGGATAAGCCCTATTTCTCAGTTGTTTTTCATTTGGTTGTACACAACTTCTTTCCAGATCAGATACTGCATTATATCTATTTCATTAGGCACAGGTGTTACACTTGATGATCGAGACTAAGTTCTCTTTTTTTGTAACTGTTTGTTAATAGTATATTTCCGTCCAATCGTCGCGTCAAATCGGAATGCAGACAATACATTATCGATCCTTCACAAGACGGACAGAAAAACCGAATTTTTTACTGCAATTGAATCTGCCCATATATTCGTAAAAAGAGCCTAAATCAAGTCCTCTGGCATTTGCCACATCAATCACCTGCGCACTCCACCAGTAACCATAGTTAGTTCTTCCATCGAACACACCATTTCCACTTCGACTCCCCCCGGGAAGTGCGGTAAAACCACTTTCATTTGTCGCCCCAGTGTTTGCAGATGTCCAATTTACTGTACCTGTTTCTTTTAATTTACTACCAGCAACGGTAAACCCGCCCAGATAATTCGCTAGTGTATCCCAATCAGCAGTTGTTGGCACATGCCATCCCGCAGGCGCCAGTTTGCCGGTGTTGATTGCATACCAGTTATACAACGCGCCCCACTTCTCATTTTCCGCCACAGCAGTATCATTTTCGTAAAAGCAATATCCCGGAGTGCCAAGGGCTGCCCATTCATCTACGCTTGTTACTTGTGGTATCGCCGATCCATCATTATACTTCGTCGATCGCAGATTTACCCTGATCCATGTCTGACTCCCGATTTTCTCCATAGGATAGTAATTGCCCTCATAATCTAATAAGCCAGCTAATGGTAATGGTGCAATCAACGTTCCACTCGATACTACACTGTCGCCGAAAAGGTCATGGGCTACAAGATGATAATAAACAGTGCTTGACGAATCAACATCTCTCAATGTTGCAGTTCCAACTCTGCCAGAATACGACAAACTAAGACTGCCAGTAGAAGCCCCGGTATAAAGGCTGTAAGTGAGTGTGTCAAGCGTGCCATCCGGATCACTTGCCATTAAAATAACCGGCAGCGAGCCCTTGCCGGTTGACCAGTTAAATGAAGTCCAGCTCTCGCTTGAGATTGGGGCAATAAGCGTTGCAGAAACAGGAGGACGGTTGAAAATCACGGTAAATGTATCAAAACTCATCACGCCATCGTCATCACGTGCGCCCCAGCGCACCACTACCGCACCACCATTAGTTGTCTTTACCGTATATGAATTTGTTGATGTACTGTCATCCCATCCATTAATACCGATATCCCAATAGTATTTCACAATACTTCCGCCAACGTTAACATCCGTTGCCATTACAGATACAGTTATTGACAATGTTGTTCCAAAGGAAACTGCAGTATCCCTATGCATTGTAACTAATGGTGCATCCAACAGAACTCTAACCACGCATGAATCAACTGTTGATACTACACCATCATCATCAATCACTTTCACTAGAATGATATGGCGTCCACTGTCTGAAAAAGCAACTTTAAACATTCCTGAAACCGTGGTATCGGAGTAGACACTTCCTGTACGCGACCAGTAATATTTTGTGACCTTTCCGTTGTCCGTTGCTGTGGCAACTACTGTGATACTGTCATTAATATTTATTGAAGTATCCGCCATCGCTTTTACAACCGGTGGATCAAGAGTTACTTTCACCACACATGAATCAGCTTCTGACACAACTCCATCGTCATCCACAACTTTAACCCTCACTACATGACGTCCACTGTCACTAAAAGCGATTTTCAATTTTCCCAAGTCCGTGGTATCAGAATAGGCAACTCCTGTACACGACCAGAAATACTTTAAGACCTTTCCGTTATCCGTTGCTGTGGCAATAACTGTGAGACTGTCATTAATATTTATTGAAGTATCCGCCATCGCTTTTACAACCGGTGGATCAAGAGTTACTTTCACCACACATGAATCAGCTTCTGACACAACTCCATCGTCATCCACAACTTTCACCCACACTACATGGCGTCCACTGTCACTAAATGCGACTTTCAATGTTCCTGAAACCGTAGTATCGTAATAGGCGTTTCCCGTAGGAGCCCAGATATATTTTTCTATCTTTCCATTGTCCATAGCAGTCGCAATCAAAATCAGACTATCGTTTATATTTACGGATGCTGTATCTCCATATTCAGTGATAGAAATAATAATTCCAATATTTACTGATGGCGGATTCCAGTTTTTCCCGCCAGAATCAAACGGATTAGTACGGGAAAACCCAGCATCATCCTTTGCACACCGGAATGTTACCAGAGCAAATATAATAATAAAAAATTGAATCGATTTGTTGGTTAGACTATTCATATTTCTACTCACTTCCCAGATTTTAATATTTTGCGGATAATGGCTTGCTGCACGATACCCGCAAATATGTTCATTGCAAAACGCTGTGACATGGTACTAAAATGGAATCGAAATCAGCAGCCCCGCTGCAAACAAACCAGCTAAGCCATAAAGTAAATTACGTTTTATTGCATCATCCTGAGTCTTGCTCTTCACTATGTTGTATCTATTCTCATATATCTGAAATTCCTTAACATCAATATTACCATAAACCTGATCATACTCCTGCTGGATTTTCTTTTGTTTATCATACCCATCCAGAACCGATGAATTATAATACACCCCCCCAAAAAAAGAGCCGGCAGCAAAGCTCCCGAACATTATCCGCCGAACCCACTGTTGCTGCTTATGTATTTTTTTTTGTGCAGTCTTTACTGAATCAAACCATGTTGAAGTATGCTTTAGATCGTATTTTTTTGTAATGCTGTTATTTTTTGCCACTGGTACATTTTCATTCACCGGTTCATAGGTGTCCAGTTGCACCCGCAGCACATAGTCTCCAGGCTGTAAGTGGTTATTGGTGTAGGGTGTCGTACCCACGTCCTGTTCTTTCAGAAAAACTCTGGCGCCTGTGGGCTCAGAAGTAACACTCAACGAGCCAAAAACTGATACCATTTTTTGTTGCACCATCTCATGCGCGCCCTGGGCAAGATCGAGTGTTCTGGAGAATGGCTCAAAACCGGACGCTTCAATAGCAATTTCAACTAAACCTACCGCTACAGGCACCTGCTCAACTTTACCCAGCCCCGCTTCTTTTCCATTTATTAATATATGGGCAGACGAGACATCACAGGATACACTCACATACCCCGCAGGTTTGAGTGTTACCGAGACATTCTCAATCTGTGCAACGCCTATAGTCACAGTACTTTTATATTGAATATACCCTTCTCTGTTGAAAGCTATATCATGTTCACCTGCCATCATGATATCAACTTTACAGGGAGTCGTACCTGCCCAGCAGCCATCAATATGCACATCTGCGCTATCAGGAATAGAAAAAACTTTCAATGAACCTCTCCCTTTTTCCATGGTTAAATCAACCTTGAGCAAATCATCGGGTGTAAGTGATACTGTTTTTGAACTGTAATACTCTGATTTACGCACTATAATCCGATGTTCTCCAGCAGCGACCTCCTTGAGTGTCAATGGTGTCACACCGGCAATTTTTTCTCCATCGATTTCAACCTCGGCATTTGAAGGCACGCTAGTAATGTAAAGATCGCCGGTTTTTCCTGACATGGCCGCTTTAGCAATTTCTCCGCCTGCACCTCTTGCAAGTTTGAGTGAAGCGTTACCCACCGCAGTAGTCAAAACACCAGACAAATCTCCCTGATAGTCTTCGTTTACTGTAAACATTATTTCACCAGTTGTTACATTTATCATGCGCAGAGAAATGGTGTGCATCGATGAAATCTTACCGATGGACCCTGCCACCATTCGATCCACTCCCAGTAATTGCCCAACCTCCACCAGACACGATGCTTCATCACAAGCACCGGTTCTCTGGAACCCCTGCTCTTTGAGAATGGAGGACATATCGTTGCGTTCCATCACCTTGAAAACACCAGTATTGTGAAGCTCTGAACGTAACCGTTCAGAAATAATTTCAGCATCCGATTGCTGAATATTCTTCGCCGACAGATCATTAACAGCGATGTTGATTTTCATAATCTGGCTATAGACCGATATACCAAACAGAATCAGTAAGGCACAAATGGAGTAACTTCTCATTAAGGCTCCCGTCTTTATTTTCATTTAATTATTGCAAATCATCATCATTCAAATCAAAAAACCTGTTCATTTTCAAAACATGACAATTCTGAACAATACTTTACCAGTGCATGGGATCAATGCCGTAGTAGTAAGTTAACTTGATCCGATAGTAACTGGAAGGTTTATATCTGGTAAATAATATAAGTACAGCGGAAATACAAGTGTTTTGGGGAAACAATTGGAGCTAGCCTAACAACAAACCACCACTTGTTGAAATCAGAAATCCAAAATGTTCTCTAAGCTCAGTTTCACTTTCGGGCTATTTCTCTCATAAACTGTTTTTAATGCGCGTTGAAATGCTATCCAACATCTTCCATCCTGGTATACTTCAAATAATCCTCCCTCACCGGACTGAATATCTCAAGTGCAACCGAATCTTCTAAAATCTCAGCTTAGTGCTCTATGTTACCTCCAATATTCCAGCTGTCATCAGGTTTCAGATTCCTTGCAACGTCATCAATGTGCAGAATGATATTTCCTTTTACCAGATACCCCGCCTGCTCATGAGGATGCTTATGAATTGGCAATTCTGAGCCTTTTTTCAAAACAAACTCGGTAGTCAGCATAGCATTTCCATATGCAAGCGTTTTTATCGAAATCCCGGGAAGAATTTCTTTATAGCCGTTTGTTGATTTTATTCCGAACATGGTATCTCCGTTTTTATTTATTTCGATTGGGGTGAAAGGTACACCCACATAATAATATGTTAATAAAATAGGTTGGCATTAATATCAATTTTGATGTGTGCTTGTGCAATTTAGTTTTCATTTTATCTTTACATTTTATTTTGTGCTGCTCTTTTGTCTTTCTGGTTGGTTAATAATTGAAAACAATGTTTCCAATCCAGAACTTTTAACCCTAAAAAAGGTCGGGATTGAACGACTCCTCCCTTTCAAAATTCACACTCCACCATCATTACAATACGTTCTCCACAGTCTTCCCAGGAACGAATCCATACCGCTTTCTCTGGCAGAACCATTTTATGTATACTTGGAAGAAAATTGTTTAAAAAACAAAATATTTATATTGAGACTAGCGTTATCAGCTATCTTGTTTCCCGACCAAGTGAAAATCTTGTTCTTGCTGCGTACCAGTAAATAACAAGGAATTGGTGGGAAACTGAACTTCGAAAATGTGATCGATTTAAAACCTCCGCTTCAGAGCCTTGGGATAAAAAATGCATTTGATGATGAAAAAAGTGAAATATCGGGTGTTGTTGCTGACAAGGCGACTTCGAATAAATCAAACATCTATATCACGTACATTAAACATACAGCCCCCATTCTAAGTGCTTCACTGATAAAACCACCTCCAAGATAAATCCCTGCATGATTTACTATTGTACCATCGAAGAATCTGATTGCGCGTGCAAGAAAGCTATTACCCCTATAAAGGATAACATCACCTGGGCGAAGTTCACCTGCATTTAGACTTTCACACATTGGTATTATTCTTGATTCTATTTTTTTAAAACTGGAGGTAAGTGAATCATGAAAGGCAAAATAATCGCAAAAGCAATTCCGTTTCTTGCAGAATTTTCTCTGGCAAAGATCCCTTCGCCACTATTTCTTATTGCATCCTATGTTTCAATAGGTACAGCAATGATTCTGTTTTTCATGGGGAAAAAAAAGGAAGGGATTTTTGTAGGTCACTGGGCACCTACATTCTTACTTCTGGGATTATATCGTAAATTACTTAAAATGTTCTTATAAGAGGGTATGATACAGAGTGCCTGCCTGAAGTGAAGCAGGCACTCAGATTGAGTTGTTATCTCAGAGAAGGCATTTTTAGTACCTTTTTTAAATGATGGTACTGCTCTTGCATCAGTTTATATCATCGATATTTTAATTATAGCGAACTCATTATAAAAAGTATCCTTCTTTATGAAAAAAAAAAGAATTGTAATTATCGGTGGTGGTTTTGCTGGTTTATCAGCCGCCCAGTATCTTTCAAAACATAAACGGCATGTCGAAACCTGTATTATTGACCTAAAAGAAAACAACCTATTCCGTCCACTGCTTCTTGATGCCGTTGGAGGGAGAATCCCTTCGCATAACCTTCTCTATCCATTTCTTGCTATTAAAGAATATTTCGGTTGTAACTTTCATTGTGAACGGGTAAATGAGATCGACTTTCCCAAAAATGAAGTTGTCCTCTCAGATAAACGTATTGCATATGATTACCTGATCCTTGCAACAGGTTCACAAACCTCCATTCCCGGTTTGGGACCATACAGACAATTTGCCCAGAAACTGGACAGTATTTACAATGCAGATTATATCCGAAATGTTACAAAAAGCAGAATATTTGATCGAATCGTTGTGTGTGGAGGAGGATATACAGGTATTGAGCTTGTCTCAAATCTGCATTATGCAATTAAAAAGTCCGGATTACCAACAGAGATCGTTATTGTAGAATTGATGGATCGCTTACTCAGCGCCCTTCCGCAATGGATGAGTAACTATGTGACACGGGTTCTGTCCGACCTCGGGGTCCGGATATTATTGTCAACAAAGGTAAATGATATTTCTGAAAATGAAGTTATGTTATCCAACCGGGAGCATTTCAAAAAAACACTCTGTATATGGGCTGCAGGCCTTGAGGCTTCAACATTATCCAGAAAAATCGATGTCGAAAAAGTGCATAAAGGTAGAATTATTGTCGATAAATATCTGTTCTTTAATGATAACTGCCTTGCTGCCGGGGATGCAGCCTGCTGCAAAACAAGTAAGGAATGTTCCCGTATGTCTGTACAGTGCTCAATAGATCAGGGGCGTCTCGCTGCATCCAACGCTATAGCATCTCTGAGAAAAATTCCTCTTGAAAAGTATTCGATGTGGGACCCTGGTTTTATAATTCCATTGTGTAATGGTAAAGCGTGTGGTGAGATTTTTGGAATACCGGTAAAGGACCGGACAGCGCTGATGTTTCACTATCTGCTTAGTACCTACAGGGCAAGAGGAGTAAGTAACAGGTTTAACATTGTACGTTCAGCTTTAACCACTTTTCATTCAGATTAATACTATTTATATTTATTTCGTGTCATAATCTTTACATAATAAGCACACGACCACAAAGTACTATCTCTGGTGATGATACCGAATGAAGGCATTCCGGTTATTCGATAGAATGTTCCGAAACGGTCCCAAGAAACCAGTCTACAAGTGCAGGATCTTTTTTACGGGCTGAAACTTTGCATAATCCGGAAAATACAAACATGAAAATTAACGCAATAAGGATCATTAAAGTGATCAGTATTTTACCCATAGATAATAGAAATAAAGCAATTTCTAATCCCAATTCAGTCGTTAACCCGGCACACATCTTGCAATTTTCGATCTCATCAAGGAGATGCTTGTGTGGGAGAAGTTTGCAGTAAAACGTATATTGTTAATTTTTCTGAGTCTCTGTTCCCTTGTTACCGTCTACATAATCGATATTTCAACACCGGTAGGTTTCGCTCACTGGCTTCTTTACATAATTCCTTTGTTAATTGTGTATATGACCGAAAGTGTAATTATCATTTATGCCATGCTCTTCATCATATTTATTGCTGTATCTCTGGGTTTTATCGACAGCCTGGTATCGCCTGCTAATACAAATATTACCGAAGTATCTATAGTTAATCGTATCTCCGGCATACTTGTATTTGTCATTTTCAGTATCATTATCAGTTCATTGATACATGCACAAAAACTTTTGAAAAAGTTTGCCGGCAATCTCGAATACGCAAACAAGGAACTTGAATCATTTTCCTATTCGGTTGCTCATGACCTAAAAACACCTATTAGTATCATTAAAGGATTTAGTACTATTCTCATTGAAGACTACCGTACTGTACTTGACGATGAAGGTGTCAGTTATTTGCAAAGAATTTGTGAAAATACAGAAAAAATGACCAGCCTCATAAGGGATCTACTTAGTCTTTCAAAAATAACCCTTCATGAACTTCACATTGAAAAAGTTAATATCAGTGATATTGTAACTTCTCTGTCAAACGACCTGAAACATGCTGACTCCACAAGGAGTGTCGAAATCCATATCGAACCAGATCTGATTGTTGATGGTGATCGTGCCCTTTTGCAAATAGCGTTATCAAATATGGTCAATAATTCATGGAAATACACATCAAAACAGGATAATGCCAGGATTACATTTGGTGCAACTGTTATAAATAAAAAAATGACCTATTTTATTAATGATAACGGAAGTGGATTTGATATGAAAAAATCATCAGATCTATTTAAACCATTTAAGCGGTTACATTCAGACAGTGAATTCCCGGGTACTGGCATTGGCCTCTCTATTGTTGAAAGAGTTATCAGAAAGCATAATGGGCACATATGGGGAGAAAGTAAACATGGCGAAGGTGCAACTTTTTATTTTACCCTATCACGTAATATAATGATACCTGGGAAATCTTATTTGGATTCAACGAAATTTTAACGTATCAATGATTACAGGTGATTCTGTGCCTGTTCCAAAATCAAAAGGTGATCCGGTTATTAATGACTTGGTACATTCGAGGTCACTAATATTACACCTTCAGACAAAAATTTAAACAGGAATCCATTTTAGTATCGGTTGAAACACATTCATTGCATCCCATAACAAAGGGGATTGGGTTGCACGGGTACTTCAATTTAATGAATAATTTACCTTTTTAAAATTCGAATCACATCATTTTAAAACTGCATCTGCTGCCCAAAAAACAAATCAATACCATCTCTGACTCCTCTTCCAGACTGAATTCTGCTGCTTCTAAAATATCCCTGATCATATTACCATTCTCCGGGAAGAAGTTTTTAGGGATAAGCATTATGGTTATTTAAACTCATTTTTATGATTCATTTTTATTCATAAGTTATTGATATATATTACCTTATATTTTTTAAAAACTTTTTAATAGTTTTTTTCTGATTTTATTGGTATACTATAAAGTATGGATCAGCCAAAAAAAATATCATCCCAAACAACAAAGAAACCAGTCCGGATTGTTCTTTATAATTATCATGACTACCGGATATTTATAAATGATATGATCGAATATCTTAGAAAAACGACTTACCGTTTCTCTTTGCGAAATCTTGCTGAACAGGCAGGTTTTTCTACCCCCAATATATTTCAGAAGGTTATCAATGGAGAAAGAAAACTCAATGATAGAATCATTCTGCAGATTGCATCCCTTTTTTCGTTCAGTACCAATGAAATTGATTTTTTCACTAACCTTGTAAAAATGAATCAGGCAGCCACGCATG
>JBNKZD010000229.1:0-9278 GCA_050301235.1 Chitinispirillaceae bacterium
TCACCTGTTGGGTTATAATTTATTGCTATTCTCTTTTTTTTGCTTGATTAAGAAAATACAATATAAAACTCAACAGTGTGACATTTTATTTGTTAAGCTATCGCCGAGTTTAGGTTAAAAATAATCTCGCATCAACTCCCCGAAACCTTAACACTCTTCATCTCCTTATTAGCAAGCCTTACACCGCCAGCTTTGGATCCCTTAACAAGGAAGTTTTTAAATGCAAATGTTTCGACCAGAAGTTTTAACCTTGGTTTTGGTTTGTATTCGACTGTCACGATTGCATTAGAATCGGTGGTTACCTTAAGCACCGTGCAGTCATCAGGAGCAAGGTTGTATCCCTTATTCAAAATAAACTGGTCGATTTTACACCTTTTGATATAGGGGTATTTGGTTGATTCTTCCCTGTAGACGACATTGAACACCATCTCTTTATCGACAAGACCGCAATAAAGCATCCCCTTATCTACAAAGATTTTATCTGGTGCATCAATGACCGAGTACATCCCGTTTTTCCTGATCACAAGGATGCGGTCGTAATTTGATACATCACAGATCAGGTTGCCATTAACATCATACCCAAGATAACCGGTGTCCTTATCGTAACGTAGTTTAAGGTTACGTTGAGCTGCTTCCCTGACATCAACTTTTTTGAGAGAAACAAGCTCGGTTTTCCGGGGGTATTGGGATCCGTATTTATCGATCAGTTTCTGAAGAAAACCGATTGAGTACTGGACAATTGATGCAAGTGCTTCACGGATCTCTTTCAAACGGTTGCGGATCTCCTGCATCTCTTTCTTTGCGCGGTTGATATCGTACAAGCTTATGCGGCGGATCGGTATTTTAAGGAGCGTTTCGACATCTTCTGCGGTTACTTCACGTCTGATCTGATCCTGAAATGGCTTGAGTCCATCAAAAACAGCCTTAACAACAGCTTCTGAAGTTGTCTTGTCTTCAATTTTTTTGTAAATACGATTCTCGATAAAGATCTGTTCGAGGGTTTTTGCATGAAGTTTGTCTTTGAGATGTCCCTCTTCAAGTTTGAGTTCGGCAGTAAGGATCTGGACAAGCTGGTCTGCATTATGCTTGATTACTTCAGTGACAGTGGTCACTTCCGGTTTGTCCCCATTGATAACCAGGAGATTCACGGAGATGGAAGTTTCACACTCTGTAAAAGCATAGAGAGCATCGACGGTTTCATCGGTGTGAACACCACGTGCAAGCCGGACCTCAATTTCGACGTCCTGGGCGGTATAGTCACTGATACCGGAAATCTTGAGCTTACCTTTTTTGGTAGCCGACTCTATTGAATTGATAAGAGATTCTGTTGTTGTACCAAAGGGGAGTTCCCGGATTACAATCCGTTTCGGGTCACTTGTATCGAGTTTTGCTCTGACAAGAATTTTACCGTTACCGTCATTGTATTCCGAAACATCAGCATAGCCGCCGGTAATAAAATCGGGGTAGACAAGAAGCTGGTCTCCCTGAAGATACGCAATCTCAGCTTCAAGCAGTTCGATAAGGTTGTGTGGAAGAATTTTTGTCGCCATCCCGACCGCGATGCCCTCTGCGCCAAGAGCAAGAAGTACCGGTATTTTAGCGGGAAGAGTTACAGGTTCTTTGTTTCTTCCATCGTAGGAGTCAAGAAATTCGGTTATTTCAGGATTGTAGAGTGTGTCCTTTGCAAATTGAGTCAAACGACATTCTATATATCGGACTGCAGATGCGGGGTCGCCGGTGTAAATATTACCAAAATTACCTTGTGTGTCAATAAAGAGGTTTTTATTGGCCAGCGTAACAAGTGCATCACCGATCGATGCATCTCCATGAGGATGATACCGCATACATTGACCGACCACGTTTGCCACCTTGTGGAATTTCCCATCATCCATTTCCCAGAGCGTATGCAATATTCTTCTCTGCACCGGTTTGAGCCCGTCATTAATATGTGGAACAGCCCGGTCTTTAATGACGTATGATGCGTATTCGATGAAATTGTTGTCGTAAAGATTTTTTATATATGCCATTAGCGCAAATTCTCCATAATATATTCCCGTCGTTCAGGAGTGTTTTTTCCCATGTAAAATTCCAGTGTTTCAGGGATGGTCTTTACTGATTGAACATTGACTTCAACCAGTCTGATATTGGGACCGATAAATTGACCAAATTCATTAGGTGAGATCTCACCAAGTCCTTTGAACCGTGTCACTTCAGGATCGCGTATCACCTTTGTAGCCTGGTCCCGCTCCTTCTCGCTGTAACAGTAACGTGTCTCTTTTTTATTTCGTACACGAAACAGCGGAGTTTCGAGAATGTAAACATGTCCGGCAGCGACAATCTCTTCAAAGTAATTCAGGAAAAAGGTCATAAGAAGGTTTCTGATATGAAATCCGTCAACATCGGCATCGGTTGCAAGAACAATCCGGTTGAATCGGAGATTTTCGTTATCCTCCTCAATCCCCAGCGCCATCATCATGTTGTACAACTCTTCATTCTGATATATTGCCGCACGGTTTTTTCCAAAGATATTCTGTGGCTTGCCCCGAAGGGTAAAAATCGCCTGAGTGAACACATCACGTGCAGAGATAATCGAACCGGCAGCAGACTGCCCTTCAGTAATAAAGATTGTCGAAGCCTCCCCATCTTTCCCATCCTGAAGATGGTATTTACAGTCGCGGAGGTTGGGGTTTTTAATTTCGATCCGTTTTGCAGCCTCTTTGGCTTCTTTCTTTACCGCGTTGAGTTCTGTGCGCAGTTTTTCGTTCTGGACAATTTTGGTCTCGAGCAGTTTTGCAGCTTCGACGTTCTTATGAAGAAAATCGACAACTCCCGATTTGACTTCAGAAACGATCCATCCGCGAATTTCTGTATTGCCAAGTTTGTTTTTGGTTTGTGATTCAAAAATCGGGTTTTTAAGCTTTATCGCTATTGCACCACCGATACCTTCGCGCACATCAACACCATTATAGTTCTTCTTGAAAAACTCATTGACCCCCTTGAGAATACCTTCGCGATAAGCACTGAGATGGGTACCGCCATCAGAAGTATATTGTCCATTAACGAATGAAAAGTAGGTCTCGCCGTAGTTGTGTGTATGAGTAAACGCAAACTCGAGTTGCTTTCCACGGTAATACCCGATGGGATAGACTGTTTTGTCTCCAACTTCATTGGAAAGAAGATCCAGAAGTCCGTTTTTTGATTCAAATTTCTGATCACCGAGAAAAAGTTTCAGGCCGGCATTGAGATAGGCATAATTCCAGAGTCGTTTTTCGACATACTCATAGTTGAATGAATAATCCTGAAAAATCTCAGGATCCGGAAGAAATTCAACAAAAGTACCGTTAGCTTCAGAACTCTTTCCCTTCTTCTTGGATTGAAGCTGCCCGCGCTTGAAAACAGCTTCAAAGTACTCTCCATCACGATAGGACACCACTTTGAAATGGATTGAGAGTGCATTAACTGCTTTGGTACCGACACCATTGAGTCCCACGCTGAACTGGAAAACATCATCATTGTATTTTGCACCAGTGTTGATAGTTGAAACACAATCAATCACTTTTCCCAGGGGGATACCTCTTCCATAGTCACGGACAGTAACGACCCTTTTTTCGATCGATACTTCAATTTTTTTACCGTGACCCATGATATATTCATCAATAGAGTTGTCTATGACCTCTTTAAGTAGAATATAGATACCATCATCGGGACTGGTTCCATCACCAAGACGTCCGATGTACATTCCGGTTCGCAGCCGGATATGTTCCAGGGAACTGAGCGTCTTAATTTTACTTTCGTCATAAACGGGCGTTGTATCCAGTTTACTCATCAACACACCTTTTCATCATTTAAGACAAGGAAAAACAGTAATCAAGAAAATGTTTATAACATTCAATGTTACATAAAATACTGTATCAATATAAATTTATAAGTGATTAGCAGGCAAGTGCCGATTGGCTGGCCTATGCAATATATTTTAATTTTAATAGTTCGATCGGCAGATTGAAGTATTGTAATTACGCAGATTTCAGAGAACTGGATCTATAAAAATCATGGTCGAAAAGATGTTTTTTGAAAGGTTTAATATCCAGAAAAAAGTGGTCATTCTCAATTCTCGACAGCATCTGGGGATGACCGGGGGCTGCGATTGGGTCAAAAAAACCATTGAAGCTATTAGTTGGATACGGGATCAGAAACATTTTTTAATTACCTCTGTTGGGATCAAAACCTGGGAAATATCACTTTTTGCCGCTGTTGAACAATCAGTTCCAGTGATTATTCTGATACCGGTATCTTCTGAGAACGCATTTGATTCACTCCGCAACCATTATTGCACTCAATTCCGGATTGATCCAGCCAATGTTACTTTTATCCCCGTTACAGGTAGCGAAATTGAGCCCGATGAACAAAAAATGCGCGATAATGTAGCAGTGAAAATGGCTGATCTGGTAATTCCGGTTTCCATCCGGAAGGATGGATCTTTAGCCCGTTTAGTCGCGGGTCTCGAACCAGCATCATGCTGTCTTGATTTCATAACACCTTATCAATCAAAGGGTTGCGTTCAAAAAACGTGCTATTCCGATTTTAAAGTAAATGATGAAATTCAGGGTGAGGGGCTGTCAGACTATCTTTTTCATTGGACAAGAACTACCTGGAAGCCCTGGCCTGATGAGCTGATGGCTGATTATTACAAAGATATTGTAAATTCGGTTGATTATCCACGGACAGCTCTAAAAACCCTTGAACATATGCTAAAATCCCGGAGAATAATTGGATCTGATCGTCATATGCCAGGGAAGTATCGGTGTGTTTCCTTTACTGGAGAAACACCTGATCGGTTTTTACCCCTGATGCGCTGGCGGAGTCGGTACAAAGAGATGTCTTTTGAACCATATGGAATCGGTATAAGTAAAAGCATAGCAGTGAAACATGGTGCAAAACCTGTTGTTTATACTGAGAGTAAAGCTGGAATCAGTGAGGAGGATCAGTGGTCTACACAATCTTTCGGGAAAAAAGGTAACTGGCTGCTTGAAAATGAGTATCGATGCAGAGATAAATTTTCTTTTGCAGATATTGATAATAACGATCTGGTGATCATCTGTCAGACAGTGGAGGAAGCGTCAATGCTGTCTGGTTCATCAGGACTGAATGTAATACCCATGTTCCGGTGAGAATGCATAATCGGATGATGACTCCTTTTTCACCATAGAGAGTGTTTGACATATTGTCGGGAATTACGATTGTACTTCAAGCTTCTCTTTAAGTACCTTTTTTTTTCTTTGAGACAGGTGGAATATTACTTTTTTTCAGCCATCCGCCACTGACTTCATGTACATCATTGATAACAATGAATGCGTTTTCATCGATTTGTGTCACGATTTGCTTGGTTATAGGCATTTTAAACCAGAATCCCTCCAAAAATTGATGCAAGGAGAATGTCGTTGGTAAGGGATAGAAGATGCTCAGTAATAATGATTTTTCTGGTGAACTTTTTATAGCGATAAATTAGTTATGGGGGACTCTCAAGAATGAGAGTAAAATTGAATTTTAAAACAGTATTTATCGCCCGTGTATAGCAATACATGAAAATCAAAACCACTTTAATTTTTCAGTATCATAAGCACTTCACCCAGCTCTTTCCTAATCTCATCCATGGTAATCGGTGACTGAAGAGTCTGCAGCACAGGCTGTTGGGGCTGCTGTAAATTCAGAGATAATTGTTCCCATTCACCTTCTTTCATATCGGCAATTTTTTTACGTGCGCCGGGGATAGTGAATTTTTCATCGTAGAGAAGGAATTTGATATATCGGATCATGTCGATATCTTTATCGCGGTAGGCGCGATTTCCTGCGCGGTTTTTTTTGGGATGAAGCTGAGAAAATTCGCTTTCCCAGTATCGCAGGACATGAGGTTCCAGACCAGTCAACCCGCACACTTCACTGATCGAATAGTACATTTTTTTACCATTGACCATAGAGAAAGCCTTTCTTTATCTGCTGATCTGCCGTATCATAATTACCACCATTCCGGTTTAGCTTCACGCTGCATGAGATCACGTGCTGCCAGTTTAGCATTTTTCCCTTCAAAGAGTGTTTTATAAACTTCTCTTGTAATAGGCATTTCGATATCATATTTCTGAGCAAGATTGTAAGCTGAACGTGCAGTTTCAACACCTTCGGCGACCATGGTCATTTTGGAAAGTGCATCCTGAAGATTCAATCCTGATGCGATCAGTTCACCCATGTGCCTGTTTCGGCTGTGTTTACTTACGCATGTCGTGATAAGATCACCGATACCTGCAAGACCGGAGAATGTTGATACATCAGCTCCCATTTTCTTCCCAAGTCGCATCATTTCGACAATACCTCTTGTCAGAAGGGCACCTTTGGTATTATCACCGAATCCAAGTCCGTCACAGATACCGGCTGCGAGCGCTATCACATTTTTTACACTTCCGGCAAGCTCAACACCACGTATATCGGTATTTGTGTAAATACGAAATGAGTCGGTTGAAAAAGCATTTTGTACTTTTTCTGCCAGGGAGAGGTCGGTCGATGCTGCTACAACTGTAGTAGGAATATTGCGGGAAACCTCTTCGGCATGTGATGGGCCGGATAAAACAATCAGCCTGCTTTCTGGAACCTGCGGTAATTCTTCAGTTATCACATCGGTCATCAGTTTGAGTGTTCCCGTTTCGATTCCCTTAGCGACAATAACCCATCCGGTAATTGCAGCAATTTTTTCTGATGGAACTTTCACTTGAACAGATTTCATTGTGGAACGCATAGTCTGTGATGGAACGGCGCATACAACGAATTCAGAATTGTTTACAACTGAAGTGACATCATTTGTGATCTCAACTTCATCGGGAATAATGATACCAGGGAGCTTTATTGAATGTTCCCGTTTTGTCTGCAGCATTTCTGAATCGTTTTGGTTGAACTCCCACATCCGGACCTTATGTCCTTTATTATGTAAAAGTACCGAGAGGGCAATCGCCCAGCTTCCAGCACCTAAAATACCAATATTCACGCTTCCTCCTTCTGGAATGCATCATCAGAATGGTTTGCACCAGATCTGTTTTTTGATCGGGTAATTGAACAGAATTCAAGTTTGACAGGACAGCCGTCAAACCCCCAGGTATCATAAATTTTATTCATAAGAAATCGTTCATATGCAGGCGCGATCTCTTTATGGTTTGTCACAAAAAACTTAAACAGCGGGAATGGAGCAGGTACCTGTCGCGCACCAAGAAATCTGACTGGATTTTCGGGAATTGCCGGATGTGGATGAACCCGGACCCAGTCAAAGATGGTATTTTCAAATTCAGCACCAGGGACTTTTTTCTCCATTCGCGCCTTTATCTCTTTAGCAAGTGAGACAATGGTCTGCACCCGCTGACCGGTCAGAGCGGAAACAGAAACCATTGGTATTGGTTTAAGTTCCATGAACTGGCGTTTAGTTTCGGCAACCAGCTGGTCGAATGTCCGATGGTCTTTCTCCATGATATCCCACTTGTTCCATACAAGCAGCACACCTTTTTTGAGTTCGGTAATTGAGCGTAGTATCCGAAGGTCCTGTACCCCGATTCCTTCTGTGACATCAATCATCAAGATGCAGATGTCACATCGCTCGATACCTTTCATAGCACGCAGGTTAGAGTAAAACTCAACATTTTCCTTAACACGAGCACGTTTACGGATTCCTGCAGTATCAATCAGGACAACACGGGTGCCATCGATCACGACTTCTGAATCGATTGAATCGCGGGTTGTCCCTGGAAGTGAATCGACGATCATCCGGTTGGTTCCCAGAATTTTATTTATCAGTGAACTTTTTCCTGCATTAGGTCGCCCTACGATTGCCAGTTTAAGTGTATTGGTATTTTCTTTGGTAAGTACCAGTTCGTTTTCGGACAGTGAACGTAATCTCTTGACAATAATATCAAGCAGGTCGGCGATTCCCGCGCCGTGCAATGCTGAAACAGGGTAGGGGTCTCCAATACCCAGTGAGCGGTAGGAATCAAGCTCGAAAACGGTAGCTGCAGATTCTGCTTTGTTGACAACTAACAGAACACGGTTTGGAAAAGCACGTCGAAGTTGTTTCGCGACCATGAGATCCAGATCGGTTGGGCCGGTATGTGCTTCAACGGTAAAAAGGATAATCGATGATTCTTCAGTTGCAATATCTACCTGCTCGTGAATCCGCTCCGGCAGAATATCGTGAACTGTAGGCACCAGCCCACCTGTATCGACCAGCATGAATGGATAATCGTTCCATACGGCTTTATGGTAATTTCTATCTCGTGTAACACCGGCAAGGTCATCGACTATAGCGATGCGCTTCCCAATTATTCTATTAAAAAGACTGGATTTACCAACATTTGGTCTACCAACAATGGAGACGACAGGAATTGAAGACAATAAACACTCCTCGGAACTATAATAAAGAAAAGTTACCTTATTTTTAAAGCACTGTCAATAATATAGATGGGTGAATCGCTTAAAGTACACTCTAAAAAACAATGTTCAAGAAGCATCGAATACTTCAGAATGAAGATACAATCCCATCTCTACAGAGGTTTTATAACTCTGCAGACTGATTTTCAGATTTCTGGGTTTGTGTATTCAGTTTCTGAATTTTATCCCGCAATATTCCTGCATTTTCGTACTGTTCATTCCGGATTGCTTCAGAAAGAGCTATAAGTAATCGATCCTTTTCACTGAGTTTTTTTGCCAGTGCTTCCATTTTTTTCATTTTTTCGGTAATTGGTTGTTTAATCATATCTGGTAATTTACTCGAAGCTTCCGAAATTGGCTGAAAAATTTCTTCATCAGCTTCAGAAATTGAATCCTCAGCAGGATCGATGTCTACTTCATTATCAGATAATGGTTCTGTTTCGTTCTCATCGTTTGATGAAATCAGCAAAGTATTAACAATATCAATAACTTTTGTATTCTGATCATTACTGAAAAAACAATCTATACATACAGGTTTATACTCTCCGTTTCGGATTACCGGTACCAGAGATGAAACCTCAAGTCCACAATTGGAACATTTCATTTTTGCCTCGACTATCAGTTACAGCTTTTTTCAACCATTTTTCACCGGCATCACTGCCAGAAACCTTCAAACGTAACTAACGTTTTTACTCATTAATTATTATCCCTAAAAGCTGTTTTAACCTAAAAACCGCAGTAGGTGGCAGTGGAGAACCGTAAGATATTGATGCAGAAAGGGTTGAAGCTCTTGAAGGTTTTATCTACAGGTGATAAGACCG
>JBNKZD010000230.1:0-21057 GCA_050301235.1 Chitinispirillaceae bacterium
TTTAAAGTCTGATTTTAAGCTGACTCCATTCGAACTGATTCTTGCCGAGGGTGGGGTACTCTCTTTTATTGGTCGGCCGAAAGGGATAGAGCTTGTCCGTTCATGGCTCCTGCCACGAGGCTGGTTTGCATTTTCTGATCTTATTCGCCTCTCCGAGAATACACCCAAAGAGATTCTGTCCATTTTTGAACACGATATCTACCATTATGAGACCGAAAAATCGTATCGTACGTTGATCGCTGATGCCGGGTTTGATGTCCATTTCATGAGTCTGGTCCCACCTGGTGGTTGGGATGATTATTACGCTCATATGGCGAGACGACTTGAAGATAAAACAGGTTTTTTCTCAGATCAGCGGATTAAACTTGCTTTTCATCGGGAGATAGATGTTTTTTACAGATTTGAAGCTTTTCGCTATATCGGGTATCTCTTTTGTATTGCACGAGCAAAAAATTGATATGATAATAATGTGCATAGATAAATTACATTTCAAGGAGGTCATATGAACAGGGTAGCCGCACTGGCTCTATCCATGTGTTCCGTATCATTATGTTTTGCGCAGATTCAACCTGTAGTAACTGGAAATCAGGGAAACGGAAGTGTTGACTGGGCTAGCCGATATATTACTGCAACTGGAATTGGTGCTCCCAATCCGGATATGCCTGAAGCCGCCGCACGCCCCGGAGCTCTTCGCGCAGCTCAACAACTTGCTCTGCGAAACGCTCTCGAAACGATTAAGGGGATAAACCTTAACTCTACGACAAATGTAAGCAATTTTATGGTGCAGAGTGATGTAGTCACCACCAGTGTTAACGGCTTTCTCAAAGGGTTTGAGCAGGAAGGGCAGCCAAAATATCTCAGTGATGGTACAGTTGAAGTTACCATGAAGATTCCGCTTGATGGTATCGGAGGCCTGGGAGAACTTCTTATTGGTGGAAGTCTGACTGATAAACCGGCAATTTCCAAGTTAGAAGGAAACAAGGCTCCAAAAGAGATCATTTTTACAGGTCTTATAATCGATTGTAAAGGGTTATCAATAAAACCGGCACTCAGTCCGCGTGTTCTTGATGAATCCGGTCGTGAAGTATATGGCAGTGCTTATGTTACACGTGAATGGGCAATAAAGAATGGAATAGTAGGGTATGTCAAGGATGAAGCCGGTGCAGTAAAAATGGTTGACAGAATCGGTAAGAACCCTGGGAAAATCAAAGCGCAGAAAGCATACGGAGATAACAGTACTGATGTAGTGATTTCCGGAACTGATGCTGCTGATGTCAGAAGCGCTTCAGCAAATCTTAAATTCCTTTCTGAATGCCGTGTGATTTTAATTATTGATTAATTTTTACCTGTCTCGGAGGATATAATGAGTATAAAACATTCGATAACACCTTTTGTTATACTGGGACTTCTGGTCTCTTGTTTTACCGGATGTGCGCCTAAAGCACGTAAAGCCGGTGGTCAGATGGATGATCCGCCAACACATTACAAACAGGGTATGAAATACTGGGATGATGGGAAATTTGCTCAGGCTGAAGAAGAGTTTAAGCTTGCGAATTCACTCGATCCGAAGTATGGACCTGCCTATGCCGGATTAGCACTCACGACAGCTCAGAATGCAAAAACCGCATCAGATGTTGCTGCAACAGAAAAGGGATTCAAGGAAGCGATCAAGCTTGCTGATAAGGGAAAGGAACTTGATCCGAAAAATCCGGATGTTCATATCGCAAAAGCTATTGTGATTACACTTCAGTATGAGGGAAAGCCGGCAAAAGAGTGGCTTGATAAAGTTGAAAAAGAGTATGAAAACGCAATCAAACTCGATCCACAGAACTCCGAAGCGTATTACCGCAGAGGTGTGTGTTACAAAAAAGCGTATGAATTCTCAAAAGCTGCATCAGATTTCAGAAAAGTGCTCGATCTGAACAAAGATTTTACCATTCAGGCAAATCAGGAGTGGGAACTGGTTCAGAAGATCGAACGAGCTGCTCCTGGTACCGATGTCGGCAAGAAGATAGCATTGATCGATAAGATTGGTCGGGCTGACATTGCAGCACTTTTCGTTTCAGAGCTCAGTATCGATAAACTTGTCGAGAAAAAACGTCCGAAAAACTACGATACCGACTTTCAGGCTCCCGGTGATGCGCGTGAAATGAAAGCTGACAGCATCGTCTCCGTGGCTGAAGTTACCGATATCAATGGTCACTGGGCAAAGAATTTTATAATGGATATTGTTAGCCTCGGTATTCGTGGACTCGAACCGTATCCCGACCACACATTTCATCCGGACCAGCTGGTGAATCGTGGTGAGTATGCGCTTGTTGTTGAAGATGCTATCATTGCAATAACCGGCGACCAGACACTTGCTACAAAGTATATCGGCACCGAAAGCCGTTTCCCAGATGTGAACGCTGCTCATCCTGTGTACAATGCAATCTGTAATGCAGTAGATAAGAATGTGATGGATGCATCAATGAGCGGTGAATTCGGGATTGCTAATCCGGTAAGTGGGGCGGATGCGCTTCTCGTAATTCGTAATCTGAAAGATCTTAATAAGATTAAGTAAAATGTGACGGGGAGACTTAGGGACAAAGAGACGGGGCGACAATAGGAAAAAAAGAAGAAGGATGAGTGTCTGTTGTCTTTTAATTTTCAATCTTGCTCTTCATGTCCTATAGTCTCTCAGTTCCTAGCCCTGCTGTCATTTTGATTTAATCCAGCCTTCCGCAATACCCTCAATGTTGTAGTCGCGTTAGTGAGGCGTAATTACGCGACTTGAAAGACTGGCTGCGGCCATTAATGGAAAACCAAGAGAAACATTTATGAAAATAACAACAAAACAATTTCTATTTTTGATTCTTATTATTGTAAATTCAGGATTTTCCAAAGATTGCAATGTGCAAGTATTTGATGGATATAATGTTGCGATGCGTTCATATCTTGCCGGTAATAATATAGAGGCCAGTTACTTTTTCCATTGCTGTATTAATTTCGTTCCTAGTTTTCATCTAAATGACAAAGCGTTTTATTATATGTCTATATGCTATAGGTCTTTTGGAAATTCTCAAATTGCGGATAACCTTTTAGATAGCGCTAAAAATAGAGATAGTTTGGAAATGAAAGGTATTTTAGACGGTAATCCGTTTTATTGGCTCATTAATTCTGATACTGTCAAAGCATTATCTGCTTTGGATTCAACAATATTTCCTGAAGACATTTCTATTTATAGACAATTTATTAAAAGAGATACCGGCAGTTTAAATTTTCTTACTTTTTACCATCCTCCATTACTTAGAAAAATCAAGCCCTATAAAATTTTTGCTTCCTGGAGGAATCGTTTTGAACGGAAATATGCCTTCGATACTGTCTCGATAAATAAATACATTCTAAATATTCCTATTACCAGTCGCACGAAAGCCTTTTTATATTATATCCTCTATAAAAATGAGGAATTTAAATTGGGTACGATTGAACGACCAGATATTATGTCTGATATTGATTTTATAACCCTTTTAATTGCCAAATCGATTTATTATCAAGGTTTAAACGACAATCTTCGAGCTTATACAATGATTTCTGAAGCACGTACTATTATGAATTGGTGTTTTGAAAAAAATTATTGCTCTATCGCAGACTCAATTTATGAAGACCAAAAAAGGTTTTTTAAGGAGAATTTTAAGAATGTTGATTGGCGTTACATAAATTCAAAACAATATAGGGCGGATGTAAAAAAACGAGCTTCACAATTTTCTCAAATGTTTTGTCCTGTTTTTAAAGACAAAGAATGTCAAGATGTTTATCATAGCATTGTAGAATTGTCAAAATTTTTAAGCCCATTAATAATTCAATAAATTTTATAACCAAATATGTTAAATCATTAATCTTTAGAAATGTTGAAAAAATGTAATCACTTTTAATTTCTGTATCATTGAACCTCTGAGCCTATAAATGTTTCAAAAAGAAATGCTTGGTATGAATAAATTGATCCTGACTATACGAGAAGACGATTTCCGAAAAAAATTTGGTGACCGACCATTTATTGCTTTGCCGCAGGAGGAGATCGATCGCCATTACGCTTCAATCGAGGTACATCCGGTAGTGCAAGGTGATACAGAAAATCATGCTTCCGTTTTGCCGCTTGTAGCAATGGTTGCCATACATTACAATTATTCGTGGCTTATTTTTACAGGTAAAAATAACGAAACTTCAACCTCTGATGTAAATAAACCACTTTCCCTTGGTTTGACAGGAAATATTACCTTTGATGGGCATAATGATATCTTTCTGGATGATAAGATTAAACCAGTGGTGAAGCAAATTGTTAATGAAACCATCGATGCAAAGACAGGATACGATCTGCGGCTTGCAGGATTGCTGTGTGATTCCAAAGCGTCTTCGGGGCAAAAGTATCTTGGGATTGTTTTTATAGCTCGCCTTCATCAGCAGGGGGTGATTGTAAAAAATAGCGATTTCGACATTAATTTTTCAGGTACCGGTGAACTTCAGGAAAATCGTCAGAAGTTTGACAACTGGAGCAAAGTGGTCATTGATCATATTACAGCGTTATAACTATATTACAGTTGGAGTGCTTATGTTTGTTCCAATTTAACCCGTAATCAGTGCCTTCGTGAAAAGTAGTATCTTTGTAGTATTGTTTGTTTTATGCTTCCGGACATTATTAGTCGCTGCAAATGTTCATTTCACCGCTGATACTTCGCGTAGTATAAAAAAAGATACGAATGGATCTGGCTGGGGCCGTGGTATTGTCATGCTTGATTCAGGCTGGATTCATGATGGGTTGCATCTGGCAGACAGTATGCTGGGAGCTGAAAACAGTGATTTTAAATACCAGGTTGCATTTGAATACTCCCTGCTTAAACTGTTTTTATTTTCGGGAAAGAAGCCAGAAAATAATCTCCTGGAAAATGACCGTAATCTATCAAATGATTCTCTTGATTTAAGCACATTCAATTGTCGAATAAGCGGTTCAGGAAATAAGAGCGAAAAATTGCCAGGTTTTCAGTATAATTTCATTTTTCCGGTAGAAAAGCCCTTTCATCTGTTATTTAAGGGACTGAATACTGCAGAACCTCCGCATCTTGACTACAATCGAAAAGAACAGTACCAGACCCTTGATCGCGATTTAGCTGATCAGATGATGAACAGGAAGGACAGTATTTCCTGCACTATCTATATCGATTTCAATAGGCAGAATGTGTCATTACATGATTACATATATCAATTTGTAAATGGTGTATTCGATTCGATAAATTACAGAAAAGATCTGGAAAAGTATCATGCTCTTTCACTGCGTGGTTACCGTCAGACATGGGACAGGGAAAATGGTCGTTTCACCGCATTAGTTATTTTCGACCGGCTGTTTCAGTATCGGAAAAAAGGGAAAAAAGCACTGGAGATTGCACCGGTACGATTTACTCTTATAGTAAAGTCCACAATTTCAGTTAGCGGATTCGCAGAGGTAAAATTGCAGAAAATGTTGAGATTGTTGTAAAATAGATATGATTGAATGTGTTTTGTCGTGTTTACGGACATTTCTCATGAGTTTAAATAGCGTTTTTTGATTAACCTGTGTGGCATGGTCCCCCCGGACCATGCTTACCAATACTATCTCCAACTTGTTCAGCCGGTTTCTTAATGGTCATCAGAATTGCTTACTGGTTTTCTACTTAGTCACTCAGTCACTGACCCCTCAGTCACCTTTTTATAGTGCATACCACTTTGCAATATCCGCAATCATGGTCCGGGGTACCATGCCACACAAGAAATTGTGGTAATATCATTGCAATTTCATATGAGAAATATTGATAAATACTGGTTTACAATCGCCCCCCGTCTCCAGTGGGAGAAGGGGCTGGGGGAAGAGGTCACCTGTAAGCAAAACAAAAGAGAACTGCAATTCCTAAATTCTCATACCCCCTCACCATTCACTAATGGTTGATCTTTACCCACACATATCTCCGTCACTGTGTTCATTTTTTTTGAGTAACGACTAGTACATTTTCCATAGTAGTTGCCTGAACTACAAAAAATTTTAAAACGCAGAGGACGCAGAGGTGCGCAGAGAATTAAAAAAATAGAAAGCTGACAGAAATTTTCAATTGATTGTATTTTTACTTCTTTTTTGCATTTTTACCCCTCTGCGCACTCTGCGTTTATTTTGCCTTACAGAATACATAAAAGAGACGGAGTTAAGTGTGTCTCATGATCTGTATGGGAGAAGGGGCTGGGGGATGAGGTCACCTGTAAGCAGAACAAAAGAGAACAGCAATCTCTAAACTCTCCTACCCCCTCTCCATTTACTAATGGAGAGGGGGACAGGGGGTGAGGCGAACGCGAACCACTGAAAACTTGGGATGACTCACATGTTTACAAGTACAGTACCGCTCTTTCGAAGTTTCTTTGAAGTCAGAGACTGCACTGTAACAAAATAATACCCCTGCGCAAATCCTTTGCTGCTGATGGTAAATTTATCAGAAGTGCTGGTAGTTGATGCTATGGTCTGCCCTTTAAGATTCTGAATTGTTATCCGCAGAGGCCCGGAAAACGGTGATAAAATCCTGATACTGTTTCCGGAATGAGAAATGTATAACGACTTTGAGATAGTTGACTCCCGTTGTTTTACACCTTCAGTAGAGATCGCATTTTGTACGATTAGACTGGTTCTTCCGACTTTTATCGGTACCGATGATTGTGTTGATGGGTATTCAAAGGGGGGTGTACTTGAATAATCAAGCAGAGAGAGTGAGGTTACCGTTCCGTTGTTACTTTTGGCATCGATAATGAAGAACACCCGATATTGGGAGGCGTTATTGATTGAGTCAAGAAGATCGGTGATGTCAAAACCAACTTCGATAATATTGGAATCTTTTATTCCGCCAACCGGAAAATCTCCTCCGGCATAGTTAAACTGCTTTTTGAATGACCTTGTTTTTGAAGGTGACAGAGCCTGCAGGTTATTTGCGATACCAATAGAAATTGCCATCTGATTGCGATGGGCATTGTTGATTGTCACTTTAAGTGCGGCTTTGACTGATACCGATTTCTTTGCTTTGCAGAAAAATATATTGTTATTGCTGATTGAGCCTCCGTTAGACGGCGTTTCCACCAGAGACCAGTAGGGCAGGTAGATGAATCCGTTATCTCCGAAACTGGTTCCCCAGGTGTTAACAAGGAGCAAAGCTCCAATCTCCCAGTCGCGCATGTCGACTATACCGTCTCCTGAAATATCTATTGTATTCGTGTATTGTCCATCATTGTTAAGGTCATACCGGATGCTGTCATCATAGCCCACGATAGTAAATGCATGATTGGAATGGAGATCAGCACCAAATCCTAACATGATGCTTTTACCTTGAGCCTGCCCGGTTTTAATTTTTTCCATTGTAATACTGAATGCATTCCCTGTTACAACTGCTACACCACCGTGTGCGGAACCATCACCGTGGTCAAAAAGCCATTGTTTGATAGTGTCAAGTGATGACGGGCTTGTTATTTTGACTGAGTCATATTGATCAACACGGTTATTCATACCACTGAAATATGTAGCGTAACCGCTTACCCACCTTGTAGGAAACCCGTTTTCAAATCCCCCGAACTCTTCGACGGTAGGAATACCGTTTTCCATTGTCATATCCCAGGCATCAGTAAACATATGATAGGTCCCGTTATCCTGATTCCCATCATTAAGGAAATGGTAGGTAAATAGATATGGATATTGGTGAGCAGCTATATTTACACTGGTTGATCGCGCCGCATTCATTTCATAAGTAAAAACATTTCCTATACCGCAGGCACTTCCGCAACTGAAACCGAGTTGATTGAAAACCGGCCGGAGGTAGGGAAGAGATGCATTGTCAACTGTTGATGGAAGATTTCCTGTCAGATGGATTGCGATCTTTGCGTAGGAGTTGAGAAATAATAAAAGGAGAAGAATTAAACAATGTGGTGCACGCACCGCATTGTTTTTTAAATAGAAACTCATATTTTTTTGTACATATTTCATATTGATACTCAAAAAATTGATGTTTTAATTCCGCAGGTGATGATCATCTCTCTGGTTGATTCGACCCAGTCAGGAGCATCCCACCTGCGAAGAGGTATTTCATCATAACCTGCCTGCGAATTCGTTTTATCATGTATCGGCAAACCGATTCCGAAGAAAAACGGTAAACTGAACTTGTTGATCTCGATGCCGTATCCCAGAAGAGCATCCCAGGCGCGGTGATCAGGGTCAGGGTGTGGATCGTACACAACCGGGTTGTATGAATGGATCCATCGAACCCCTAGTGGTACATTAAAGGTAAACTGAAACGACTGTATCACCCCTGGTACACCTCGAAATACAAAATCACTCTCGATATTGATTGCCGGAGGAAAATAGTCACCACGATCATTTTCTCCATACGGTTTCACAATGTGTTTATAGTGGAACCGTTCCCGGTTCACTGTCTCATTATAGTAGGTTTTGTAATCAGTGCCAATGTGTTCATTTTTTTTATCAAAGCGGACCATGAATGGATAGTAGAATGATGCATCTAGAATGAGCATACTTCTCTCAAAATCGTGAGTATAAGAGAGGGCTGGAGTCGCAGACCAGACACCCTGTCCCATCTGGAGATCCAGAGGAAGAATATTTTGTTGAAGGTCGGTCCCACGCTCTTCATCGTAGGTGCTAGTGGGAAAGGTAACATCCGCATGTATTTTAAATTGACCATTCATTCCAAAGGTATGTGAAATATCCGCAGTCAGATCACCGATACCGCTGTTAAAAAAAGTCTGCGGCTGAAGATTACTTTGAAACTGGTACTCTTTGGAAATTGTCTTCCAGGGGATAGATATTCCCAGTTCGCTGTTCCAGTGTGGTTTAATCGAGAGTCGTGGTGTGGTGGTAAATGTTCTTGAAAGTTTCTTTACGGAAAGCGATGGCATCACCCGTATTTGCATAAGGCTGCTGCTGCTTTCTTCACCGATCCATCGGATAGCACCGGTTTTTGTTCCGGAACCGCCCGCAGCACATCCACCGATGCTGTTCCAGGGTGTCAGTTCCGGAAATGGGATGTTTTGGAGAATAGTGGAGGTAATTGCAAAACTCTTCATCTGCACCCTTTCCCGAAAACATTGGGACTCAGGGTGCGTTCTTAAAGTCGTTAATGTAAGAACCAGAATCGATAGTATAAAAATTGATAGTAGCAAATTTTTCATAAGTATATGTTATCTGTCATTCAAGTTGCATGATATAAGCATATTTATAAGCAGTTCCCAGGAATCTCCCATCTGGTGACAAGCCACCCTTAAATGGAAATTTCACAAGGGTGTCAGGCACTTCTCTGTCTGGTGAAAGTGATTGGACATGTGATGGAATATCGCGTTGCCATGTACCGGTCAATTTTTTCTTGATTGTTGCACCAGCAGTCAGATCGTTATTAATAGTAAGCGCTTCCGATTCTATGAAGTAGGGGCCGGGGGTAAATGTATAGATGATGTAATAAGTATTATTATTGTATCTGTCTACCCACCAGTGCGGGTCAGATGCTTCTTCGGAAATCAGGACCGGTTTTGAACCGGGAGTTAATCTCTGGATATATGATGCATATTGCATCCCTTGCGCAGCTATAAGATAACAGTGATACGCCACCCAGTTCCCATCAGGGGAGATCATCGGACTATGGCAGGTCCAGGTTTCCTTACCAGCAGGTTTAGGAAGTGCAACAGGAATAGATGATGTCTCAAAGTCGATATAATAGATTGAACCGTTTTTTTGCGGTAATGCGTAGGTAAATGTAACCTTGTTTGTACCAAAAAAACTCCGCAGCGAATTGTTATCCGCTATCCCATACTGGTTGTAAATTATAGAGTCTGAAGTTGAAGATTGCAGCTGCGTATCGGATGAAATCCACAAGTGCGGAGTACTGAACTCTTCAAGGCAACTGTCCAGCAGTTTAAGTGACTTTTTATCAGACAAACGGATTGCATAACCACTGTATGGTTTTGTTTTGGTTCCAGTCAGACATACGATGTAGTCCTGATCAGTAGACCACTCCGGGCATTGAATTTCTCCGCGAGGGGAAAAATCTTTGCGGAATATGAACCACCGGACGGTATTTGCGGTGTCAGTAATGGTCAGACGGTCATGTGTCTGAATGCTAGTCAAAGTGTATACTGATATCAATTCCTGTGGGACTCTGACAGAAAGGTTGTCAAACCCCAGCCAGAGAAGAGCGGCTGGATAGTTCTCTCCGGGACAGATTGAAGGATTACAGGTTTGCTGTCCGATATTTACAGCGTACACAGTTCCAGTACCGGTTTTCCCGCCTTGTTGATTATTCTTCTGCTCTGGTGAAAACGGTAGTGGTTGTTGTGATGGGGAGTAGAGACAATTGAAAAATGATATAATTACCACTACGAGAGATAATCTGATTGTAGTCCTGTGTTTGTTTGCAGAATCAGGTTGATGCTTTTTCAAAAAATTGTACACATCGGTATCCTTTACAGAGGCTTTCAGGGGGTATCGATTGTGATATTTTTGATAATCTGATAATATCCACTGATTTGATAATCTGAGATTATAATAGAAATCGTTGACCCCATTTCTGACAACTGTGTAGAATACTTAAACAGCGGAAATACATAGGTAAAACGCTTAATATTATTATTAATTCCGTCCGTTTTTATCACACTGGCACTGTCTTTACTGAACTGTACTTTATTTTCAATATTATTGCCAAAAAATGAGACATCGAGATTACTTATCAGATCGTTATTTGATATAAACTCAACGGGGATTGAGTCTGAATGAGAATAATGATCACCTGGAACCGGTCGGATAATTTCTGCAGGCAGGGATCCGATAAGCAAAAATTCGGTACTTTTTAAGGTGTCCAAACTGGAAGAAACACGTAGTACACACTTTTTTTCACCACAAAATTTAAATGTCGTGAGATTGGTGTCAACCGGTGACCAGATAAAATCCGCATGGTTGACATTACCCGCAGTGATTTTAGCGATCTGAAACCAGCTTTTACCCGAATCGATAGTACCATCAAGATCAATCGTTGGACTTTTTGTACTGTTATAATCAAACGAAATGGTCATGGAATCCTTCCGTGATGTCACAAACCGCGCCTTGTAGGAATAACAGGTAAGTGCCAGATTCTGAGGAATCACAAGATTACTCAACGGCGGTGAAGTGTTCTCCGGACCTGTGCTGTTATTGCAGCCAGGCAAAAGCATTAATAATAGCAGTAATTGAATTATAAAAAATATTTGTTTCATACATAGAAATATATGATTCGGAGGAAATACATGTGCTATCTATTTATCTGCAGATTACGGGAAATGTAATCAATTTGATAAGGGTATAATCGAGTTCGCATTTCTACTCATTTAAAGTGTGAACCAGATAGGCTATAACAGTATACCTGCGGCAGGTAATATGGATTGCAGTTTATTGTAGGGTGCTGATTACCCCAGATAAGGATTACTTCATGTGCGGTGGCCTGAAATACCTTGTTTCTCAGATTTTAAATTGTCCTACAAGCTCTTTAAGACCTTCGGATAACTTCGACAATTCCTCTGAACTTGTTTTTACAATCAAGATTCCTCCTGCTGTATCTGTAACAGCTTTATTTACATCGAAAATAGTTGAAGATATCTCAGACAGTCCGGTAGCTGATTCTGCAACATTTTTTGATACCTTCTGAGCACCTGTGTTTACCTGGCTTACATTTCTTGATATTTCATTTACCGTTGCACTCTGTTCTTCTACTGCACTTCCGATAGTCTGCGATATTACATTCACTTCCTCAATTACTTTTGAAACACTTTCTATCGCATCTATCGCTGATTGGGTATTGACTTGCATTTCTTCAGCCTGTTTCTGAATTTCCTGTGTTGCCTGTGCGGTTTGCTTTGCGAGTTCCTTAACTTCACTGGCTACGACTGCAAATCCTTTTCCTGCTTCGCCGGCAGTCGCTGCTTCGATTGTCGCATTGAGTGCAAGAAGATTGGTCTGATTTGCTATGTCATTTATTACTTCAACAACTTTACCAATTGACTTTGCGGCAGTACCGAGTTTATCCATTACATCTTTGCTGTTCTTCGCGTGGGTATTGGCTACTGCTGCACTTTGAAGCTCTTTTTGGCAGTTGCGGGCAACTCCATTAAGTGATGCACTCATTTCCTCAATTGCTGTAGCAACACTGTACGTCGATGATGACATTTCTTCTGCTGCAGAAGAAATAGGCATGATATTCGTGGTTGCCTGCTCTGTTGCTGAGGCAGCTATGGAAGTTTGAGTTCTCATTTCTTCGGTGTTAGCGGCTATTTGACTTGAAATGACTGAGAGTTTAGTCGAGGATGAAGCAACAAAGTCCGCATCATTCTGTATGTGTTTTATTTTATTGGAAAACTCTTTAAAAAACATGTTTGTCCACGCGCCAAGTTTAGAAATATCATCATAATTGACTTCTTTGTAAACTTTACATTCTGTGCAGTCTTTGTACTGCTTACTTTTAATTTTAGGACAAAACACAGTTTTTCCAAAATGAGGAGCAAAACTGCCTACATCAAACCAACACAGTACACTATCTTTACCATATTCAGGACAACCGACTTTGTCACCAGAACATCCCATTACATTTGAGCAATTAATCTGAAGTAATTGATATCGCCTTGTTAAATTTCCGCTTATTCCATCAAATAAAATGTCTGAAAACTTCACTAAAGGCACTTTTAATTTATACTTGACAACCACTATTGTTAAAATACTCGTGCAGATAAGTATTAGGCTAATTGAAAGCATTGTGAGAAAGATCTCTTTTTTAAAAACCAAAAATAGTATTAATGTTGTTATAACTCCATTCATGAAGATCAGCATTTGCGTAAGGCTCATTTTTTTTAGATTATTCACCAATACTCTCCTTTGCCTGCTCATTACTACATATTTCCTGTGCGCATCTTTTTGTATTGTATCATTGGTAAGGCAAAGTTGCTACAATTAAAGGGTTTGTAACTTAAAAATTGTTACCTGAGACTAAATCTTCATCGAAGGGGCTGTGGAAGACTGGACTAAAAAAAATGACTTTGGATGGTTTGCTCAAAGACCTCTTAAAAATCATCTTAACTAATCGCCCAATCTATCGGCTTCTTTCCCATCTTCTTCAAAATCTCATTGGTCTTAGAAAAATGCTTACACCCGAAAAAACCGTTGTAGGCTGAAAGTGGTGAGGGGTGTGCAGCCGTGAGTATTGTGTGGCGGTTCGGGTCGATCAGTTTTGCTTTTTCCTGGGCAAACCTGCCCCAGAGTAGAAATATGATACCGTCTCTTTTATCTGAAATGGTCTGAATCACCTGATTGGTGAATGTCTCCCATCCGATTTTCTGATGTGAACCGGCGCTGTTCGCCCGGACACTGAGCATCGCATTGAGCAGTAAAACTCCCTGTTGTGCCCACTTTTCGAGGTTACCGGTTTTTGGTATGGGAATTCCAAGATCATCACGGATCTCTTTAAAAATATTCACCAGTGAGGGCGGCTGAGCGATTCCCTGGGGAACGGAAAAACAGAGCCCATGTGCCTGACCCGGTCCATGGTATGGATCCTGACCAAGTATTACGACCGACACTTTTTCTATTGGAGTTTGATTGAATGCATTGAATATAAGGTTACCGGGAGGATAGATCCGATACTTCTCTTTTTCTTCAATAAGTGTTTTTTTGATCTCTTTAAAATAAGGCTTTTGAAATTCCTCAATAAGTACCTTTTTCCAGCTCTCATCAATTACAGGATTTATGTCTGACACGATAACTCCGTTTGAATAATTTCAAAGTTAAGCGCAATAACTGATGTTCAGTTAAAACGGATGTTTTGAGAAAATTAGAATATGGGAGATTGAATGTCTATATTTTACACGATCCATATCGTATTTTGTAGCCGGGTTTCATAGACCCTCTGGAACTGGAGTCAAAGATTTTTAATGAAAACACCCAAATTTACTGTTGAAAGAAAAGGAGAGCTGTACCTTTTTCTCTCCTCGCTTGTTTTTACGATCATAACACTTCTTGTAAAGGTCGCATCATCGGGATACTCGGGCATATTTGTCGCAACCTGGCGTTTTATTGTCGGCATCGTAACGACAATATTTATATGTAAAATGTTTAATATATCCATGAGGATCGAGAATCTCAGGGATTGGCTGATACGGGGTTTTTTCGGATCAACTGCGATGGTCGCATTTTATCTCTCGATACAGATGTCAACTATCAGCAGGTCAGCTTTACTATGTAACACATCTCCGGTGTTTGTGGCAATTTTTGGATTTCTGTTTTTTAAAGAGAAGATAAAAAGATCCGATGTTCTGAGCCTGGCACTCTGCTTACTGGGTGTTGTATCTATTTTTTATGATCGGGGGGTATACAGTATAGCTGGTGATATTGCGGGGCTGCTTTCGGCAATTTTTTCGGGGATTGCGATTCATTACGTGAAAAAATCATCAATGGTCAATAACTCACTCATAGTATACCTGTCACCATGCGTTTTAGGTTTGCTGTTTCTGCCATTTACAATCCATGAGTATCATACATTCGAGATATACAGTTTTCTGACAGTCCTTCTTGTCGGATTGCTGACTGTTCTGGCACAGTTTTTCATGACAAGCGGGTATCGTTGTGTAAATCCTACCAAGGGAAGTGTTTTGAATTACCTGCAGATACCGTTAACACTTATTCTTGGTGCAGTATTTACACATGATCCATTTCCTCCGAAGTTTTTTCTTGGAATGGTGCTTATACTTGTGGGATTATTGGTGAATATTTTACGGATTACATCAAAAAAGGCTGTTATCGAAGTGCCGGTCGGGATTGATTCACAGCAATATGGGAAAGGAACAGGATAGTGCATATTCTCTATTATATAACCGGACATGGTTATGGACATGGGGTCAGGTCGACAGTTATTGCCAACAATCTGCCATTGTCGGTTGATGTAACTTTCAGGACATCATTGCCCGAATCATTTTTTAAAGATGAGATGCGACGACCGTTTTTCTGGTCTGAAGGAAAATTTGATTGCGGATGTATTCAGATCGATGGAGTTACCGTAGATATACCTGGAACACTGAATGCCTATAAGCAGATTGCTGATACAAATCGATTGCTGATTGATGAAGAAGTCGGATGGTGTAAAAAAAATAATATAAGTTGTATTCTTGGGGATATTACGCCCTTTGCTTTTGATGTAGCAAAAAAAGCTGGAATTCCATCTGTCGCTTTATCAAATTTTACATGGTATGACATTTACAGTGAATATATCACGAATAATGATCACTTTTTACCTTACCTTAAAGAGATTCGCGAGCAGTATAATAAAGCGGATCTTTTTCTGGCCATGTTTCCTGCAAATCCGATGGAGTATATTGATCGTCGCAAAGAGACAGCCATTATTGGACGCAGGGGAGTTTCAGTACGGAAGCAGATAGCTGAAAAATATGGCTTTTCTGAAAAGAAGAAAATTGGACTGATCTATATCGGATGTTATGGACTGAACAGTATAAACTGGGAAATGCTTGGTTCATTAAAAGAGTGGGAATTCTTGAGTCTTTATGATGTAGAGCGGCGACCATCAAATTTTCACATTGTAGAAAAACAGTGGTTTAAATACCAGGATCTGACTGCTTCTGCTGATATTGTGATCAGCAAACCCGGCTATGGAGTTGTTTCGGAGTGTTTTCTCAACGGAACACCACTACTTTATATTCCTAGAGCAGATTTCGCTGAATACCCGGTTTTAAAAGCTGCAATTGATAGCTGGGGTGGAGGGATTCAGATTACTGAGCAGATGCTATCGACAACTGAATGGTTTGAGCTTTTGGATCAGGCAGCAAACAGGAAAATGGCGCCTCTTGTCGATAAAGACGGTGTACAGTTAGCGATAAAGGAAATCATGAATATAGCTGAATAGAACCTGCACAAGGCATTCGGAAATGAAGGTATGCATATATTGTTATAAATATTTGAAGTCATTTGCGAAAATAAAACCTTGAAAAGTGAAAATCTGGGTACTATAATAACAAATAAATAGACAATAACCTTTGTATCTAATGGAAGTGCTCTTATTGTGAAGAATCCACTCGAACAGTATTGTGCAATAGAAGAAAGGTCTGACGGATTATACATTAAAGTAACCAGGGAGCAGAGAGAGGCAATTCATACGGATTGGGTTCAGAGAGCTCTTGATGAAGCTGGTGTCATGAACTTTGATGTTGAGAAGTTTACCGATATCGTACAGCGGGCGAGAGGGTTGTTCGAAAAAGTGGGGCCGCATTTTGAATATTTTGATCCCGAATTAGAGTTATACATTCAGGTTTTTATTAATCCACTCAAAGCCAGTTGCAAAATTAATTCATCTTTCGCGATTGCTGGAAAAAGGATTGATCTTCAAAGTCTAAGCTATTATCTGAATAGAAAAGGTGTAAAGCACGGGCTGAAGGAGGATGTACTCAGAGACATACTTGCGAATGAACGTTATGATACTATAATCGATGTTGCCGAAGCTACTCCCCCTGTAAATGGGCTTGATGCGAAAATCGATTTGAAAATAGCTGTTAACCCCGATATGAAACCACAACTCCGAAATGATGGTGGTGTTGATTACCGAAATATTCAGTCATTTACACCTGTTGCAAAAGGTCAGCTTCTTGCTGTTAAGCAGCCGCCAACAACCGGAAAACCAGGAATTGCGGTTAATGGTGAAAGCATTCCATCAACTCCCGGGGTGGATATCATGCTTCCGGGTGGGAAAAATACCGAGACTGATGAGAGCCGGCTGAAACTGACTGCCGAAAAAAGCGGAATTATTTATCAGGAGAACGGTGTTCTTCACATTGTAGAAGTATTGCATATCCTCTCGAATATCGATTTCAGTGTTGGTAATGTTAAATATTCCGGGGACGTATTCATAAAAGGAAATGTGTTGCCAGGTTTTACAATTGAAGCTGATGGACTTGTTCATATTCAGGGTGAAGTTGATTCTGCAAAAATCATTTCCCGAAACAGCACAGTTGTAATCGAAAAGGGCGTTCACGGAAAAGGTGACACAAGAATCACAGCGAAAAAAGGGATACAGGTTGCTTTTGCACAAGACGCAACGCTGATCACTGAAGGACCACTCTTTGTGCGGCAATACCTTCTTCATTGTAATTGTGTGTGTGAAAGCTTTGAAGCAAATGCACCCAATGCACAGGTTATCGGAGGCGAAGTTCGGGCTGAGAAATATATTCTTGTCCGTCAGATCGGAAATGAAGCTGTCAACTCAACAAAGTTGTATTTATACGATAAAAATAAAAACGCTCTGGAGGAAAAGGTTAAAGAACTTACTATCCTGGAAACAAAACTTAAAACCGAACTTGACCCTATAGAACGTCAATTACGGACTAAGGCGGCATTGCTGAAAAAACGTACCGATGAAGTGACCGATAGAGTGAGAGATGAAGTTAAAAAGTGGGTAGATGCCTATAACGGATTAAATCAAAAAATCAACTATGTTCAGCAAAAGATAAAAGAAATAAGAGCTGCACTAACTGGACCGGTTGAATATCAGGGATATATAGAAATAACGGGTAAAGTGTTTCCCGGGACTGAATGTGATTTATTCGGGGTCAAATTCCCTGTTACAACATTACAGACAGCTAAAAAATACTCTCTTGTAAATAATACAATTCACTGTGAGGGATAAGTTATGAATTATGATACAGCTGTTGTGGAAGAACGTTCGGGATATCTGTGGGTTACATTACCGGATGCCGTTTCCATGTATAACAGCAGACTGGTTGAACAGGATGTCGCCTCCAGGATTACAGAGGGTAAAGGTGTTGTTCTTGATATGTCAAGAACAAATAACGTTTTCAGTGCCGGTTTAGGTCTTTTTATTAAGATCCGCAAGCTTGTGTTTGAAAAGTCCGGAACAGTATGTCTTGTAAATGTTTCTGCAAAACATATCGAAATGTTCTCATCACTGAAACTCGATAAGGTTTTTCCTATATTTGCAACCGATGTAGAGTTTGAGATCTATCAAAACGATATCTGGCAGAAAAAATGTGAAGAAAAACAGATCGGTTTCATTTTCGTATCTCAGATCGAAAAAGATGCATTTTATATCCATATCTCCGGGGAGATGGTTTCGACCAATGATCTTACTCCATGTGATGTATTCAGGCCTCAGGCAGGTATTCGATTGTATATGATCAACCTTTCAGGGCTTGAGCTTATCGACATGCAGGGGGCAATTGCATTCAGAGAGTTAACGTTTAAGATTTCCGGAGGCGGGGGTATTTGCCGTGCATATGGTGCAACTGATAAAATTCGTGAAACATTGAGTCTTCTGGGCGCCGATGGGTATGTGACTTTTTTTAATGATGAAAAAGCGGCGTTTGATGGCAGCAGCCCATTAAACCTGAAACCCACAGTAGATTGACGCTGAGGATATATCTCGCCCTTGTGTGAATGCTTATAAAAAGTTCTCAGCTCTTTCCGGCCTGCATTGTACGTTTCATATATGCTATCGTTTTATACACTTTGTAAATAGCCGAGTTTTTCATCAGATTCCTGATTGAATTGGTAATTGTTTCTGCCGGATTTATTTCAAATTGAAGAAGTTCCGGCCAGAGATGATGAATGATTCCTCGTTGTAGAGTAAAATTCGGAGCAATCCGATGTTGGTTTTCAACTCCAAGCATTAATGTAAGAAGTTTTCGGCATGAAAATGGGGTAAAACTTTCAAACGCAATATCATATTCATTGTATGACATGGAGGCCCAGCTTCCGATGCGCTGTTCCCAGTAAAAAAGGTCAAGTATTTTAACGCGCTGATTTTCAGGTATTTTTTTTACATCATGTAACCAGCTTTCAAAAGTTGCTTTGGCAATTCTGCTCTGGCTCATTCCCGATTGATCCAGCAAAAATTGTACATCAAGAGGTACCATTGGTGGTTTATAGAAAAAGTTGCGGGCAATTTCTCCGGGAACTCCATGTACAACGACTCTTTCTTTTTTAATTGACATAAAATGATTGTATACCGTAAATGCATTGGTCATCTTTACACTGCGTGCATTAGTAACATTTCTTTTGAATATCCGCTCAAAATCAGTATCGATCATTTCAGAATGTTGTATTATTTTATGATTAAGTCCCAGTTGCTGACACATCATTGAAGGAATCCTTATATCTGCACCTTCAATAGAGAGTGACGGATGTGTATGTGTAAAAAATTCGGGGCTTCGTTTAATGGCGTGGCAACCTGCAAGAACCATCCTGCTGTCAAGTCCTGATGTCACAGCTATTTCAAGATCAAAACGTTTTGCTGCGCACTCCATTGTTTTTTCCAGAAGCGAGGAACTTTCCTGAACAGACTCTTCAATGGTAAGTGGCTTCACCGGAGCTGCAGGCCAGTAACGGATTTGGCTCGAGGTACTGCAATCGAGAAAATGGTTGGGTAATAATCTAAAAGTGTCTTTATACGCACTGTATGTACCCGGATACCAGTACTCCTTTCCCTGACTCCAGGTTTTAACCTTTTTAAGATCATCCTCAATCTCCGTATCAGGTTTGAGATTGAAATATTCTCCCAGTAGTGATGGCTGGGAGGCGCACCAGAAGCGCTTATCGATGCTTTTATAATAAACGGTTCTGAATCCTAAAGTGTCAGAAAATAAAAATAACTTTCTGCCGGTGAAGGCGATACAGACATATCTACCCGCACAATCATAAAAACTGTTGATGAGATCACTTATTGAAGAAATCGTGGGTACCTTTTTCTCAAGTATTTCAAAGTCACTCAGCTCCGGTGTCAGTGAATCCAGAATATACCCTAGTAATGTTATGTCAATAATAGTTGTTTTTATCCGGGTGATTTTTAGGTCAGGGTGCGCAGTCACATAGTACCCATCAGGTAACTCTTCGGTTTTCCATGATGGGAAGAGATCGACGGATTGCGGACTGAGTAAAAACTGTCTTCGGAACAAAAGGTGATCCGTATTCATGGATTTTCTCCAAATTTAACTGTCTGATCCTGTCTGGTGAATTATCTGAACGGAGCAATTTCAGCACCATGTTTGTCTTGATGAAGATTCGTGGTTGCTGTATCAGTCAGTTATTTATTAGATTTATACCTGAACTCGCCGAGTTCATGTTTTAAAAAATCATCGCATTCATTTTTTAATGGGAAGGAAACTGGTCAAATGTGTAGAGTGAAAATGTTAATGGCTCTTGTTCTTTTCAGTAGTGTCAGTTTTGCTGAAATCTCTATTGGCGCAGATATAACCAGCTATTTTAGCAGTAATAATGAGACGGTTGAATCAACTACAAGTAGCACTGCAAGTGAAAGGCAAACAAACCAGCGTACTATCGGTTTCGGACCTCAGATTGGGATACTTCCATCAAAATTGATAGAAATCGCACCTTATTTCAGGTGGAGTGTTACATCTACACATATCGAAAATACTACAAAAGGAACTACAACATCGACTACAACATCGACAGATAGATCGCAACATTCTATCGAACCCGGATGTGGAGTATATTTTCATGTCGTTAATAACAATAATGTGTTGGATTTTTCGCTCGGACCAAAACTTTCATATGCCTGGACTTTTAAACCTGTCACAAAAAACAGCGCGGGAACATCAACCGAGTATGACAAATTTTATAATGGCTCCTTAATTTTTGGAGTGCAAACTAATATTGACCTAAGGTTTTCTGATCATTTCAAAACCAGATTCTACTCTAATCTTTTCCGACTCTCTCTTTTGAACACTCATACTAAAGTTAAAGGTGCTTCAACGGAGAGTAGCGCAATCAATGTTGTAAGTGATTTTAGAACCATTTTTCAACCAGCATTTGGATTTCACTTTACTTTTTAATATAATCTGCAATGTCTGCAAAAACGAACAATTTCAGGAGTAATAAATGATTGTAGTCACCGGTGGTGCAGGATTTATTGGTAGTGCACTTGTATGGAAACTCAACCAACGTGGAATTGATGATATAGTCAT
>JBNKZD010000231.1:0-6572 GCA_050301235.1 Chitinispirillaceae bacterium
AAGATGTCGAAAAAACAACTATATACATTATTATGTTGCAGCTTTCTGCTGGTGGTCTGTGCCCGGCAGCTTTCTCCAAGTGGTGGACCTGAGGACAAGACGTGTCCGATTATACAAAGTTCCATACCCTCATCTTCAGCATTGAATGTTCCGGTTCATTCAAAAATTGAGATCGTTTTTTCTGAATGGATTTCCAGAAAAACAAATAACCTGGTAGCAATATATCCTCCTTTGAAACATAAAATTACCATTAGTAAAAATAGACTTTTGATAATACCATCTGAGACGTTGGCTGATTCACAGACCTATCATATAATCGTTTCGTCAAATTTACAGGATTTTCATGGCAACGCATTGCCGACCTCGTACTCACTGGTTTTTTCGACTGGGTCAAGCCTTGACAGCGGACTGGTAAGCGGGTGCATTGTTGATCAGGTTAAAGGAAGCAAACGGTATCAGGTCGCACTGTTTCGAAACGATAATTTCAGTGATTCGGGATACCTTGCAGCTCCATCATACAAAATTGAGTCGGATACGCTGGGAAAATATCAGTTTGATTTTATAAAAACCGGGCTGTATCGGATAATTGCATATGTTAAATCTGCCCAAAATGCAAAAAACGAGATGGTGTATACGCCTGTTGATTCGATCTTACAAGTTACATCAAAACCGGATACTTTTTTTCTCTACCCATCACGGGTTGATACTTCCTTTCCGACAATAACATCTGTAAGGTGTGATAACCGGAAGTATGCTTATGGTGTATGGAATAAAAATGTTGATACTACAGTTTTTAAATCTAAAATACAGTTGTTTTCTTCAGATTCTTCAGGGACACAACTGCCTGTTCGTTACAGGCTTTTCGGTTCAGACAAGCAGTTTGTTCTGATTCCTGAACGTCCCTTTATTACTGCTCAGTGGAGATGTATCTATTACGTCAGCCGTGCATTCGATACGGTGGTTTTTAAAGATACGCTGCTTTTTAATTCTACCGACAGAGAAGACATTCTCAAGCCGTTATTGAAATCATCTGTACCTTCAGGTATGATCTATCCAGGTCAGAACATTTCACTTGTCTGGTCAGAACCAGTGCTGCTTAATTCATCATTGTTTGTAGCAGATACGCTTGGTGATACGGTTCATTGTACAGTGACTCAGGGATACAGGGATACATCCATTTTGACCCCTCAGCATTCTTTAAAAACAGATGCAATTTACAAATTGATCATTTTTACATTGAATGGTCATGACATGTCAGGAAATAATCTAAAAGCGAGGGATTCAGTTTCTGCAGATACGGTTGCAGTACTTAAATTTACAACCATTCATTCCGACAGTATTGCGGTCAGCATCAGTGGCGATGTTCAATGCATGTTGCCAAAGATACCGCTGGAAAAACGATGGGTGTTTGAACATTTCGGAAAGAATACTCGGTATGTTTCAAAAGCTGGAATTGATCTGACATTCCGTTTCGATTCTCTTCCTGCAGGATTAGGGAAAATTAGTGTCTTTTATGATAAAAATAACAACAGTCAAATTGATCCGGGCGTATTGATTCCATGGAAAGCGCCAGAACCATTTGTTGTTTTTGCTGATACCATTGAAGCACGCGCGCGTTGGGAGGTTGAGGGAATAAAATTGGGTGGGTGTAAAAGCTGCTTTGAGGTACCAGCAGATTCTTCGAGTGAAAACAAATAGATCCGTTGTATTTATTTGTGTACTGTAACTACAGTATTCTAACCTGATTCTAACATGATTATATGATATTTGAGAATGAAGGTAATTATGACTATTGAATAAAAGAAGAAGGGAATGGTATGGAGCGGGAACATATTCTGGTTATCGAGGATGAAGAGAGCATTCTTGAGCTGATCACTTATAACCTTCGAAAAGATGGTTTTGAAGTCACAGGTGTGATGAGTGGTGAAGAGGGGATTGAAGAGGCACTGGAACAGTTACCGGATCTGATTCTTCTGGACATTATGCTTCCGGGGTTAAATGGTCTGGAAGTCTGCAAAAAACTGAAAAGCAATAAAAAAACTGAGCATATCCCTATCATTATTCTAACAGCCAAGGGAGAAGAGTCTGATATTGTCGCAGGGCTCGAGATGGGCAGTGATGACTATATTGTAAAGCCATTCAGTCCGAAAATTCTAATTGCCCGTATTAAAGCAGTTCTCAGGCGAACACCGATTTCAGCTGTTAATGAAGAAGCTCCAGTGGCAATTCATGGTTTGTCGATCCACCCTGGGCGGCATGAAGTGATCATGGATGGAAAAGCGATCGAATTAACGTATACCGAATTCAAAGTACTCCATTTTCTTGCAGGAAGGCCTGGCTGGGTGTTCACCCGGTATCAGATTGTAGAGAGTGTACGGGGAGATAATTATCCGGTAACTGATAGATCTGTTGATGTACTGATTGTCGGGCTTCGGAAGAAGCTTGGAAGTTATGGGCATTACATTGAAACTGTCAGAGGGGTTGGGTATCGATTTAAAGAGGGGATAGATATTCCAGTCGCCTGATAAGACACTCAATTAATAAATACGTTCTGTATTCTTCATAAAAACCCATTTGCGCTTCAATCCAAAAATTTCAGGAGTTTTTCTGATGTAATTAAATCGCTATAGATGATGTAACAGGGCTTTTATTGGTAAAAAAAAGTTACTATTGGATTGCTGCTTTTTAATGGAGGCAGAAAAAGTGGCGGAGGAAGAGGGATTCGAACCCCCAAGTGCTTGCGCACGACGGTTTTCAAGACCGTTGGATTACCGTTATCCTATTCCTCCGGATAAGGTGCTATAATATACGTTTTTTCGCGCGTAGGGGGCAAGAGGATAAATATTAAGTAAAATAATAAGAAAAGGTTGTTGAGAAGATGCGGTGTTATAAGGTGTTTTATGAAAGTGTAAGGCTTTTCGACACTGATCTAAAGGTTTTTACATTTAGACTCATATTCTGTTTTAAATATTTGAATTTTCGTGAAATTTAATAAAAGTTATTGCTGGTGCGGGTTTTGCTTGTAATTGTTAGTCTTATATTGTTTTTATGCACGTATTTTAAAGTGAGGTTTTTATGGTAAAAAGAGGAACAATGCTGAAGTTGGGTTTTATGTGTCTGGCCACTGCAGCGATTGCTCAGGCGGATGTCATCAATTTATCTGCGATTTCTGTTGCTCAGGGTAATACATCATGGCAGGACATTCAGAATGTTTCTTATTCTTGGAATGATGCCAACAACAATGACTTAATTGATGTTGGTGAAGCTGGTCAGTTTAATATTGTCATGCACAAAACTGAGTATGGTAGACATGATTATGACGCATTAAAATTTTGGGTTGGTAACGATTTTGTCTGGGTTGATGCTGATGGTAATTCAGTTCCAAATACGGCTAATGGTGGAGCTAGCTTAAAGAATGATCTTGAATATTCTCTTATTTGGGATTTTGTTACACCTTCAACTGGTGATCCTGATCAGCCTGTTCCCAGCGGTTTAGATACTAAGACATTTAATATTGCTTATACCTTTACCGCCGCAGGAACTTATGATCTTACTGCTAGTGTAATGTGCAGTGATGACCTCTCAGGTTTGTACCCCAATGGTAGCAAAAATGGTAATCCTACAATTTCTGATTTCCTTTATTGGGATAAGGATGAACATGTTACACAATTGTATCAATTTGGTAATTGGTGGAAAATACAGGGTGAAACTGAAAGTTCACTGATCACAGTTTACGCCCCAAAAGACGTTCCTGAACCTACCTCATTCTCTCTCATGCTCCTCGGACTCACAAGTCTTGGTGGCGCTCTGTTCATCAGAAGAAAAAAGTAATCTTACTTTTCAAATTTAAAAAAGGAGCAGAATGAAAATTCAGCTCCTTTTTTATTTCTATCACAACAACGTACTCGCAATATCCGCCAACTCCGACCTCTCACCTTTCTCCAGATTCACATGAGCATAAATCTTCTGCCCCTGCATCTTTTCGATCAGATAGCTTAAACCATTCGACTGGCTGTCCAGATATGGATGATCAATCTGGAAAATATCACCGGTGAAAACCATTTTGGTGCCTTCACCGGCTCTGGTAATGATTGTTTTTACCTCATGCGGTGTCAGGTTTTGGGCTTCATCGACAATAAAGTAGATTTTCACCAGGCTTCGACCACGGATATAAGAGAGTGCTTCGATGAGTAGTTTCTGTTCATCGAGTAGTTCCTTAATTTTCTTGTGTTTTGGATCGTTTTCCGGATACTGATTCTGGATAACACCAAGATTATCAAAAAGTGGCTGCATGTATGGGTTCAGTTTCGACTGAATATCACCCGGAAGAAATCCGATATCCTTGTTACTTAAAGGAACTACAGGTCGTGCAAGAAAAATCTGACGGTAGTTTCGTCGTTTTTCGAGTGCGGCTGCAAGTGCAAGAAGAGTTTTTCCTGTTCCTGCTTTTCCCGAAACGGTGACCAACTTAATATCATCGTTCATTAGAGCATTGAGCGCAAAGGTCTGTTCTGCATTTCGAGGGTTGATACCGTATGCTGCGCTTTTGTCTACCCGATGAATTGTGCTCGTGGATGCATTAAACTTTCCAAGGGCGGATCGGGAGTTGTTGCGCAAAATCATAAACTCGTTAGGTTGAAAAGGTATGCTGCTTGTTACTTCTGATGAACTGATTACTTCTGGTTGTGCATACAACTTTAACAGAGCATCTTCTGCAACGTTTTCTTCAGTGCGGTACCCTTTGTACAAGACTGAGATATCCTTGACATGATCCGTGGTGTAGTCTTCTGCCAGCAAACCTGCTGATTTTGCTTTCATTCGCAGGTTGACATCTTTGGACACCAGTATCACCTGACGGGATGTATTCTCTTTTGAGAGTGTGTACGCAACGTTGAGTATGTGATGATCAGGCTTTCCGGGTGAGAAGCTCTCAATGAGGTCCTTGTGAAAGCTTCTCTCAAGAGCGATAGAGAGCTTACCTTTTCCTTTATCGATGGTTATACCACCGTTAAAGAGTTTGTCCTCGCTTAGATTGTCAAGAGACCTGAGAACCTCCCGGGCATGATAGTTTAGTGTATTGTTTCCCTTTTTGAACTGATCAAGTTCTTCAAGAACCGTTATCGGGATTGCGATGTCATGCTCATCGAACATGTAAATACAGGAACTGTCGTGAAGAAGTACATTCGTGTCAAGAACGAAGAACTTTTTTTTGTTTGATGTTGTTTTATTGGGTTGTAGTTTTGATTTTGATGGGTTTTTCGTGCTTATTTTCACTTTGTCTTTAATCATTCCCTGTAAGTTACTCCTTCGTATCATGGTGTAATTCTATGATGCTTATTTCATTATACTCAGGTTATCGGCTGTATGCAATAGAGAACCCCCGCGACCATCCAAGATCCGGATGATTAACCAGTCCTACAGACAAATCACTCCTTTTAATCCCTGCAAAGATACCGACTCCTATGAGCAGTGGATTACTCGAAAAAGATGCGTTTAATCCGATACGCTCTGTTATGCGGAACTCTTCACCAACAATTACCTGAACTGGCCTCACTGTTTGTGGCATGATTTTTAAAATTACCCCCTGTGCACCGATTCTTGAGTATTTGGTATGTAAACCGATAGTCGCAGTCAGATCCTCCTGGTTCATCTCTTTTCCAGCTTTTTTTACGGTTGCATTTGAAATTGAACCAGTTACAGAAACTGCCCTGAATTTATACATGGTTGAAATACCAATATCCGCGCGTGTTCTTGGTCGTTTTGCTGAGCGATGTAAACCGTTACGATATCCCTGAATATCTAAACTGACACTTGCTGATTTGTAAACATACATACCAACAGACAGACAAGCTTTCTGTTCGAAATAAACATCAAATGCTTCAAGTTGTGAAATCCAGAGATTGCAGCGTATTTTATCCAATTCGAACCAGCCACCACCGGATACACGATAAAGTAAGCGATCTGAAAGGTTGTTCATCCGGTCGTAATAGGAGATTGCTCCTGCTGAAATTCCCATCCGTGCCGAGTCGTTGGCAAGCAACGCTGGAGCGTATGGCTCGCGTGATGAGAGCCAGTTGTCCTGAAATATGGCCCCCTGAGTTGACATGAAATATCCTTCAGGGAAAGGGCTTTGAGCAAAAAGCGATATGACCATTAAGAAAATAAGTGGCGATGTCAATCTGGGGATCAGCGCCATAGAACACCTTTTTTTCTGATGATGCTGCTTTTACTATTACCCTCAATTTTTATAACCACAAAAAAAGGACCGTTATCGATAAATTTGCCGCGTGAATCCCGTCCGTCCCAGATATATTCCGGTTGTGCCGGACCACTGAATGTCTTTACGACCTTACCGTTGAAAGCAAGAATTGAAATCGAAATGGTTTGTCCTAAAGGAATTCTGCAGGTTATTTTGTATAGGTCATCATGACCATCGTTGTCTGGCGAGAACGGTACCGGACCTGCATCAATAAATATAGATGGGGTATTGCGCCAGCTGCTGGCGCTGTTTGGCAAACAGGGGGTGCTGTTTTCGGAAACACTCCCAGAACTGCTGCCGGTTCCCCTTTTTG
>JBNKZD010000232.1:0-5006 GCA_050301235.1 Chitinispirillaceae bacterium
ACTAAACTAACCAGTTAACAAACCTTGGGGCACTCTTATATGGGATTTCCCTTACTATCAAATGATCTGGGCATTGATCTTGGGACAGCAAACACTCTAATCTACGCCCGTGGACGCGGATTGCTCATCGATGAGCCTTCTGTAGTAGCTATTGATAAAAGCACTCGCAGAGTAGTAGCTATCGGTCTTGAAGCGAAACGGATGCTTGGGCGAACGCCAGGTGAAATTGAAGCAATACGTCCTATGAAAGATGGTGTCATTGCTGATTTTGATCTGGTTGAGCAGATGTTGAAATATTTTATTCGCAAAGTTCAGAAATACCGTTTTTATTTCCGTCCAAGAGCGGTTATCGGTGTTCCATCGGGGATTACCGAAGTTGAAAAACGTGCAGTTGTTGATTCTGCTGAGAGTGCAGGTGTCCGTGAAGTGTACCTGGTTGCTGAACCGATGTCATCAGCAATTGGTATGGGAATTCCAGTAAATGAACCATCAGGGAACATGGTAATCGATATTGGTGGTGGAACTGCTGAAATTGCTGTTCTGGCACTTAACGGTATGGTGTGTGATATGTCGGTTCGTATAGGTGGAGACGAAATGGATGAAGCGATCGTTTCCTATTTAAAGAAAACGTATAATCTTCTTGTCGGAGAGAGCACGGCTGAACAGATAAAAATTCAGATCGGATCCGCATTTCCTCTGGAAGATGAGCTTGAGATGGAAGTAAAAGGCCGGGATCTTGTAGCTGGAATTCCAAAAACGCTAAGGATTACCTCAACTGAGATCCGTGATGCGCTCAATGAGCCTATTTCAACAATTATTGAAGCAGTCAAACAGGCGCTTGAACAGACTCCTCCGGAGCTGTCCGCAGACATACTTGACAAAGGGATAATTATGACCGGCGGAAGTTCTCAGCTCAGGGGTCTTGACGAACGACTTCGTCAGGAGACTAATCTTCCGGTTAACGTGATTGATGAACCTCTCACGTGTGTGGCTCGTGGTGCGCTTAAAATCATTGAGGACCTTGAGAAATTTTCTCCAGTACTGATGCACACAGGAAGAAGAAATCGATAGTACTTGACTTTTTCGGTTTTTTATCGGAAGGTAGTATAGAATATTCTTTTTCTTCCTGGATTCCGGGAACCAAACTTTTCAAGTCAGGCTGTGGTCCGAGATGCATTGGATAGTTGGACTCATAATAAAAAACCGCACATTTTTTTCACTGTTACTCACAACAGTGCTCAGTCTGTTAATGATCTCCAGCCCCAAAGAGATTCAACTTTCTACAATACGTACACTCACCATGACGGTTTTTTATCCGTTTCAGTTTACATTTAATGAGATCACCCGTGTTAAAAACATTTTTGCCGAAAATACACGACTTAAAAAAGATCTTGCTCAGTTAAATGTTGAAGTTTCATTACTAAGGGAAAAAGCATTAGAGAATGAACGGTTGCGCGGGCTTCTGAATTTTACCCACGATTTTTCATTTGATTTTGTCCCTGTCAGAGTTATTGCCCGAGATCCCTCGAAAGGTAAATCAACGATAATTGTAAATGCCGGAAAGAGCAGTGGAATTCAAATGTATATGCCTCTGGTTGGTGAAAATGGGGTAGTTGGTAAGGTTATTCAGGTCATGGGAAACATGGGCCTTGTACAACTGCTTACAGATCCATCAAGCAGAACCAGTGTTTTATGTCAAAGAACCAGGTCGGTGAGCATTCTCGGGACTGAAAACGGAACCGATTTTTATGTTCAATATAGAAAGCATGAAGATGTTGTCGCAGGTGACACCATCGTGACATCCGGACTTGGAGGCATATATCCGCGAGGACTTACTGTCGGGTATGTTGTCAAAATTGAAGATGATATGGACCCGCTTTTTAAGCGTGCACGGTTGCGGCTTTCAATTGATTTTGACCGGCTTGATGAGCTTTTCATATTACGGTTATCACCACAATGGGTTTCTTTCAGGTCTGAACTCGACAGTCTGGGGTTACTTAAATGATACGCACAATCGTACTCTGGTTCGTTTTGTTTTTTGCTGCGTTTGTATTGCAAACCACACTGGTCCCCTCGGTTGCGATTCTGACAGTTAAGCCGGATCTCATTGTTATCATATTATTTCTCATGGCAATGAAAACAGGAATTATTCCAGCCGTTTTGATAGGTTTTGTTCTGGGATTGGCGCAGGATGTTTATACGCCGGGAATACTTGGGCAGAATGCTCTGGCAAAAACAATGGCAGGCTTTATTGCAGGGATGTTTAATGAAAAAGTCATGCGTGTAGATCCATTTCTGGAAATCGTATTACTGCTGCTTACGTTTGTTGTTAATGATGCAGCTTATTCGCTGGTAAACGTTGTGAAATCAGGATACACATTTCCAGCTTTTGGGATGGATTTACTCACAAATACTTTGCCCAGGGCAATATATTCACTGCTTATAGCCCTGATCCCGATTTTCTGGGAATACTATTTCAAACCCTCTGTCAAGAGGTAGCACCCGATGTCTTTTGGAACATTATTACAGGATGAACAGCAGGAAAAGAGTTTCAAGAGTATTGTTCTGATTATTGGTATTTCGATTTTCATATTCCTTCTTATTGCAAGAATGTTTTACGTCCAGATTGTTAATGGGGAGGCGAATTTACGGCTTTCCAACGAAAATGCCATGCGTCTGAAAAATATTTTTCCTCCTCGGGGTATAATATACGACCGTAATGGGGAGGTCCTTGCGCGTAATCGTCCATCCTATTCAATCTGTGTTCTTCCATATAAATTAAAAAACCGCAAACAGGTAATTTCTTCATTGTGTAAGGTACAGGATTCCCTGGGTGAAGCAGTTTTTGACAGTACAGAGTTAGACCAGAAGATCAGAAAGGCGATGTTCAGGCGATTTGACTTAACCAGACTGAAAGAAGATGTTTCGCTGGACCTTGTGAGTATCATAGAAGAGCATTCGATGGAGTTACCGGGTATATCAGTCGAAACTGAAGCACGCAGAGAGTATCCTCTTGGTCCTTCAGCATTTCATGTTCTTGGATACATGAGCGAAATTCCTGAAACAGATTTTGATTCTCTGAAAGAGCTTGGATATTTGTATGGTGACCTGATAGGGAAAGCCGGTATAGAACGACAGTATGAGTCAGTGGTACGCGGGACTATCGGTCATGAATACATTGAAGTCAATGCTTATGGAAAAAGTCTCGGACCAATTAAAAACATACCAAGAGTAAATCCGGTTCCGGGTCATGATCTGTATCTGACCATAGATGCGAAACTGCAGAAAGTGGCGGATCTGGCTTTTGCGGATACGTTGAAAGGGGCTGTCATAGCACTTGATCCACGAAATGGTGAAGTGTTACTGATGATGAGCAATCCATCTGTCGATCCTAATATATTCTCAATGTCAACATCACTTCGCTCAAAAAACTGGGGGGCAATCGCCACTGATCCAAATCTGCCATTGAATAACCGGGCTATTGGAGGAACATATACTCCAGGGTCAACATTCAAACTAATCAGTTCGCTTTCGGGGCTTGAAAGTGATAAGTTGACAAAGGACTCAAGGATGTCTACTCCGTGTCATGGAGCATACAGAATCGGATCCAGAATCGCACACTGTTGGAGTGCCAGGGGGCATGGATCGCTTAACCTTATAGGTGCGGTTCAGCAATCATGTAATGTTTACTTTTATCAGGTTGGTTTAAGACTTGGTGACAAGGTTATCAATAAATATGCACAGATGCTGGGGTTGGGTGCATTAACCGGAATTGATCTCCCCGGTGAACGGGCTGGGTGGTTGTCGGGTGAGGAGGCGTATAATAAGCGTTGGGCGAGCCGTAATTGGAAATGGACAAAAGGGTTGGTGCTGGATCTTGCAATCGGTCAAACACAGGTAGTAACGCCTATTCAGCTTGCATTAATGGTTGGGGGGCTTGCCAACAGTCATGCATTATATAAACCGTATATTGTAAAAGAGGAGCGCAGTGATGATGGCGCGGTGCTCAGGCAGGTCAGATCTGTACTCAAAAGTACACTGAATTTTCAACCTGCTACTGAAGAAGCTATTTCTGAAGCTCTGGAAAGTGTTATAAAAGCCGGTGGTACCGGGGGAAGAGCGGCGGTACCGGGGGTACCTGTCGGGGGAAAAACCGGGAGCGCAGAAAATCCTCATGGTGATTTGACTCATGCGTTATTTGTCGCTGCTGCACCTGTCAAAAATCCGGTGATTGCCATAGCTGTTGTCGTTGAAAATGCAGGACATGGCGGATCAATTGCAGCCCCAATTGCCGGAGAGGTTCTACGCTATTTTTTTGCTGAAACTGAAGAGGGTAAAAAGGTGGTTGAAGAGTTAAACCAGGGAAATACAAAAATTGTTGAACAGTTGCAGAAGGCTGTAGCTCCAATGAAAGAGAAGCTGGCTGCAACATATCCTGTCGAGTAGTTATGAAAGATCTGAAGCCTGCCAGAGTCCGGTTTGATTTTGTCCTTTTTGCAGGAGCGCTTGCGCTTTGGATAATCGGAATATTTTTAGTCTACAGTGCGACCTACTTTCATGAAAGTGGCCCTCTGGTTGGTCTTTATAAACAGCAGATTCTCTGGGTGATAATGGCTGTTCTTGTGATTATGGTGATTATCTCTATTCCGGGCCGCTATTTCTATTCATATGCATATGTATTGTATGGCGGGTCGCTGCTTATGTTGTTACTGGCACTTGTCGTTGGTGTGTCAGCAAAGGGAGCAGAACGGTGGATCATGGTTGCAGGAGTAAAGTTGCAACCATCAGAATTTGCTAAAATCGGATTAATGATTGCTTTGGCACGTTATTTATCCGAAAAGACAGTCAGCCTTCAGAAGATAACTACCTTTATTATGCCGGGACTCTTGATATCAGTACCATTTTTACTTGTGTTAAAGCAGCCGGATCTTGGAACGGCAGGTGTATTTTGCGCAATGTCGTTACCAATGTTTTTCTGGGGTGGACTGACACTCCTTGAAGTTATT
>JBNKZD010000233.1:0-112987 GCA_050301235.1 Chitinispirillaceae bacterium
ACTGACTCCTGTTGTAATAAACGGGAGTTTTTCTATTTTTATTGGCAGTACAATATATGGATAAATTATCCGCAATCTTAAATAAAAAATTTGCCATAATGGGAATTGTGAATTGTACTCCTGATTCGTTTTACGATGGGGGGAGATATTTCAATCCTGAAATGGCAGTTACTCATGCATTGGGGTTAATCGATAAAGGCGCAGATGTTCTTGATATAGGGGGGGCTTCAAGTCGTCCTGGTGCATCACCGGTTGCAATAGAGGATGAGATCAGGCGGGTTATTCCGGTCATTAGTGCAATAAGGAAAAAATCTGAGATACCTGTAAGTATCGATACAACATGGTCTGAAGTTGCTCAGGCTGCGCTTGATAATGGTGCAGATTGGGTGAACGACACCAGTGCGGGTAGAAATGACAGTACTATTGTGGATGTTGCAGCTCGACGTGATGCAGCGATCATTTTGATGCATAGCAGAGGAACACCTCAAACTATGCAGGTCAATCCGACCTATGAAAATGTTGTTGCAGATGTCATTTCTGATCTGTTGAGTGTTGTTGAAAAGTGCATTAGTGAAGGTATTGACAAAAATAAGATAATCATAGACCCGGGTATCGGATTTGGTAAAACATTTGAACATAATTGTAAACTATTGAAAAATATGAGGGCGTTGTGTGAACTTGGGTTCCCGGTATTGATAGGGACATCACGGAAATCTTTTATTGGAACAATAACAGGAAAAAAGGTTGAGGAACGGCTGGCTGGGTCACTGGGGAGTATCGCATCAGCTTATATGCATGGGGTTAAACTTTTCAGGGTACATGATGTTGCGGAAACTGTTGACTTTTTGAAAGTACTTTCTGAAATAAGTTGATAATAGCTATAAAGGGTTCAGTTTGGTGCAGAAACGTTTAAGTGACAGAAAAAATATACGCAATCAATGGTTCTGGATCCTTCTGGTATGTATTATACTTCTGATGGTATTGTTCGGGTTACGGAGTTGTTATCAGAAAGAAAAAAACGATGTGAAAAGTCCGGGATTAGTTGATTCAACGACTGCATTTATCGATAGTGCTTCGCTGAGTGCTGACAGTAGTGAAGATACAGTGATTGTTTCTGATAGTCAAACTGTTGATACCATGGTTACGATTGATACGGTTCCGGTAAAAAAACATCACTCGGTAAAAAAAACCAAAAATGGTACAACCGGGGTCTCGGGTAACAGTGTAGATTCAAGTAAAATTGTTGCAAGTGGACAAAAGGATACTCTTTCAGACACGATGAAAAATGTGCAGCAGGTTACTGAAGCGGTTAAGCAGGACACAACTACGATGGGAAAAGAGTCGCTCTGCTCTGAAGATACAACCGAGTTATGGATCTATCCGGATCCATCAGGGGGATTGCACCGATTGCCACAGAAAATCCATTTTTATTCGAATCGCAGCTGTACAGTGTATTGGAAACTGAAGGGAGCACAGGATTGGGTCACCTGGGATGGGGGCGAAATTCTTATAGAAAAAACCGGGACAATTCAGTTTTCTGGCATTGACACCTGCGGAAAAGAGATGGAGCTTCGGGAAGAGTATTACGAGATCGAGAAGGAAGCAACTTCGATATGTCCTGAAGGGATGGCACATGTGGCTGTAGGTGGTGTGTCATTCTGTGCAGATATATATGAATGGCCAGATAAAAAAGGTGTTCGTCCGATGGCGTATGTTTCATTATACCAGGCATCTGATTCCTGTTTTTCTGCAGGAAAGCGGTTATGTACTGCAGATGAGTGGCTGCTGGCCTGTTCGGGACCATACAGTTACAATTTTCCTTACGGTAACAGTTATGAGGAGCGTGCATGTGTGACAGTAGATACAATTGTTAAGAAATCGGGCGAAAAAGCTGAATGCAGAAGCTATTTCGGTTTATATGATATGTCAGGAAATCTTCAGGAATGGACCGATACACGTGCATCAGAGAATGGCCGTTTCAATTATGTGGCCGGCGGATTCTGGAGCAGTGGTATCAAAAGTTCCTGCAGGGAACGGCGGTACAGCTATTTTTCTCAGAATAAACATAATCCGGTCGGCTTTCGTTGTTGTAAAGATGTTGAAAACGCAGGACAGAGGCGCAAAAAATAGTGGTAGTAGGAATGAGGTATAATCAAAAGTATTTAATTCTGGTTGTTGTTACACTCTGGTATGCAGTTGCCGGTGCAGCTCCGGGTATTCAATTTTTGAAACCCCGTCTGGAGGGTTTTCACCCGCTTGATGAAGGGCCTGCTGCTGTAACCCCACTTAATGCTGAGCATCCATCGATACTGGAGCTTAAAACCACTCTTTTTTACGATAAAGAAAATATCGATTTTGAAAAGCGGCAGATTACATTCAGCCGTGTTGACAGTCTTGGGTTTACCATGTGGGAATATCACTTTTCTGAAATGAGTGATTACCTTTCATCACGACGAAATTTTGTTGTAGCAAACTCCTGGTATCATGACGTTGCCAACGCAAAGCGCGAAGCTGATGGAAAGAAACAGGAGCGAAGCCTTAAAATGCAGTGGGAGCTTCCGGTCCAGTACCCATCATGGGCTCAGCGCATACTTGGCAATGAACCTCCTCGTCTAACAATTGATGGGAACTTGACTATCACCATGGGGTTTGACCGCTCACGATTTCAGGAAGGTGATGAAAGCAGGGAGAGTCAGGGCAAAACCAATGATTTCGGTTTTGACATGAACTATCAGTTTGGTATTCAGGGTACTGTCGGAAAGTTGATTAATGTGGGAATACGAGTAGCAGATCAGGGGGTGGTCAGCGATAACAATTTTAAGAATTTCAAGATCGAGTATAAAGAGTCCACTCCCGGAGAGATGGAAGATGAGATTATTCAGGAAGTCATTGCCGGGTGGACAAATTTTGATATGCCCGGTACTGAGTTGAGCGGTTATGCGGGTGGAAAAGATGGATTGTTTGGTATAAAGATAAAGTCAAAACTTGGTCCTCTTACCCTGACAACAATTGCCAGCCAGGAGAAAGGTGAAGCACAGAAGCTCAATCTGTCACTGAAAAACGGAGGTTCCGAAAAGTTAATTGCTGCGGGAGATTATCGAAGAAACGTGTTCTTTTTCCTGGATACTTTATACAGAAATTACTACAACAAAAACTGGGGAAAAAATAAAGACCCGAAAAATGGATATGTTGCTCCTCCCCTTGTGGATTCACTTGAGGTGTATTTACTTCAGGAAAATTATCAGAATGATCAGGTGCAATCGTTGTATGATAAAATAGACGAAAAAGGTCAGGCATACAAATTTATCAAATTGATACCCGAAAGGCATTATGAACTGTACAAAGATGAAGGGTATATTCGGTTTGATACATCAATAAACAATGATAATATGGTTGCAATCTATCTTCGTACAAGTGATCCAAATTTGAATAAGGGTGGAGGTGATACTGTATGGACCTTAAAACCCCGAACTCAGATTTATAAAGCAGAAGATGACGCTGCACGTTTTTACCTTATGTGGAGAAACGTTTATGATCTTGATACCAGTCAGATGGCCTCGTTTGAATTGAAATTAAGGCGCCATGTTGAAGGGGAGAAAGATACAAGTTTGTATGGGGTAACAACAAAAGGAGAAACGAAACTCCTGTCAGAAATTTTGAAGTTATCTGGAGCGGACGGGAAGCCTAATACCGATGCTAGTCAGATTTACGATAAAGAGCATGAATTTATCATAGTTCCCCCCTGGGGAGAATGTCCTACCTGTAATGAACCATTTAATAATCCGGACCTGGGTGAGAAATATCTGGACCCGATTATATATCGTTATTCGCCTGAAAGTCAGGAGTGGAGGGACAATAAAAACATATATACATTCAAAACCACGGGAACCCAGAAGATTACGTCGCTTAATCTGGGCTGGCAGGTGATGTCCGGATCGGAACTTGTCAAGACAAGCAGCGGCGAGAGACTTGAGAAGGACATCGACTACATTATTGATTATGAGAGTGGTACACTTGAATTGATCTCCCCGCGCGCGCTTGCGGCAGACAATGTTGATGTTACGTTTCAGCAGGAAGCCATGTTCGTTCCCGAAAGTAAGGTTTTCCTGGGAGTACGCGGTGAGATGGCCTTACCATTTCTGAGTGAGAAATCCTTTGCAGGTATCTCTTTGTTATTTCAGAATGCCGGTACCAATGAGATTCCTCGCCTTGAGCAGGAACCCTACAGTAAACTGCTTATCGATATGAACCTGAAAGCTGAGTTTGAACCGGAATGGATGACCTGGCTGATTAACAAGATACCTCTCATAAAAACCGAACAGACATCATCAGTAGTTCTGGAGGTTGAAGCCGCTAACAGTCGTACCAACCCAAATACCAATGATGTAGCGTTTGTGGATGATTTTGAGGATAGCCGTAAGTCTTATCCCCTTGGGACAAGTCATGAGTCATGGTCAAAAGCGAGCCCGCCGCAATATGTTCTGTATAGTCAACCAGGTGACTCGCTTCAGTATGATACGATTCGGGTAGCTGATTCGTTGCCGAAATATCCACCTGCCTTTGACTGGTTCTGGTTCCAGCCAAGGGGTACTGATACCATGTATACACAGAAAGTGTGGAAGCCAGCTACTTCAAAACAGATGGCTGGTGATAATAGATATGACCCTATCCTCCGTCTGCACTGCACACCATCACCGAAAGCGGATAATTTAAAGAGCAGATTTTATAAATCATGGGCAGGTATCATGACCCCTATTTCTCAGAGTTCTACTGATAGAAGTCGTGATAAATATTTTGAATTCTGTCTCAATAAGAATGGTAATAAAGATAACAATAATAAAATTATTGGACGGAAACTGATTATTCAGATGGGTGTGTTGAATGAAGATGTATCCTGGAACGACAGTTTTCCTAATAACAAGGGTGATCGTGAAGATACGACGCTTGCCGGAACGGGAACAAGAGAGCTTGATAGGGGACTTGACCGATTGTGGGACAAAGATGAACGGTATTATTATCCAAACAGCACACAGGATGGGTGGGATTGGTTTGGGTATGGAAATGATACGCTAGGGAAACGATTTAAGTTTGACCCGGGAAAAGACAATGCCAAAGATGGTGATAGAAAATATGAAAACCAGGGCCAGGAAGCGCTACGATGGAGGGCTTGCCGACAACAAGGGGATGATAAATATTCACGGGAAGATCTTAATTATGATGGAACGGTGTTGATAAGTAAGAATGAAAAATATTTCGAATTTGTTTTAGATCTTGACAGTATGGAGCAATATGCCGATTCCTCTGCCAGGATATATTCAGAAAGGGGATGGACAAAATACAGAATACCGATTCACAATGTATCTCATATTCGTCATGCGATAAATAACCCCAGCTGGACTAATATTCAGATGGTGCGAATTATCTGGACTGATTTCGACACAGCTTCCATGTATACCGAAAGCAGTCTGTGGTTTTCTGATATACAATTTACCGGGAACTACTGGATCGCTCAATCTGACACTAATTCTACTACTCGTGCTGAAGCGGTATCGCTTAGTAATCAGGAGGATGACGATTACAAAACGAAATCAAACACCGGGTTGATACACCATGAGATTATGCCAGGTACAAAAAATGATTTTGAATCGGAATCTGCACTGAAAATTCTTTTTGATGATGTGGAGCCCCGTGATACTGCAATGGTAAGAAAAGTAATACCATTTACAGCGATGGATGTCTCGCAGTACGAAAAGCTGTCTCTGGTGTATTTCGGTGATAAAGAATTTGTAACTTTTACTGAAAATCAGGGGCTTATGTTTGGTGGTCAGGTGGAGTTTGTGTTCAGGTTTGGTAATAACGACTCAACCTATTATGAATACCATAATGTTATCAAAAGAGGAGAATGGAATTTCGCCGATATTGATCTTCAGGAATTGGCTGAGTTGAAAGACGATTATCTGGTTGAACATCCTGGGACGAAAATAGATGCTTCAAGAGGAAACTATCGCGTTTACTCTAACCGGGTGGGTGTGGAACCATCATTGACAAAAATTTCATGGATGGCTCTTGGAATCAGGAATAACTCTACAGAAAAAGTATCAGGTACCATCTGGGTCAATGAGATGAAAGTGAGAGGGATCCACAAGCTTAACGGATGGGCTGCCCGTGCATCACTTAAAACCAAATGGGCTGATTTTTTTAATTTTGATGCGAGTATGAATTTTAACCAGGGTGATTTCAGGACAATGAGTGAAACAGGTTATGCTGCCCGTGAATCGAAATTCTCAGGATCACTCTCAGGAAGTATGAGCCTCGACCGCTTTCTTCCAAAAGACCTTGGTGTATCGGTACCTGTTGGTGGAAGTGTTTCAAGTGACATCACCAGACCGGAACTGAAAACTAATTCCGATATGCGACTTGAAAGTGATGGCGTTTACGGTATGGTCGTTGATGCACTGCATGTCATGTCCGATGATAAAAAGACAGAGAATGTTGCTGATGTTACAAAGTCAGAACAGTACGGAAAGAAAACATTCAGAGGAACAGCATACACCAATTACAGTAAAAGTTCGCAATCGGAAAATCCTATAGTCAATATGACTGCCGACAGAATCAATACAAGTGTCAATTACTCAAAAAGTGTTTCGACCACCAATATGGGACTTGCTCCATCAAAGGACCGGATTTACAAGATTCGTGATGAGAATGATGATTACACTGCGAAATTGTCGTATGATCTTACTCCCCGCGACAATCCGACATGGCGTCCGTTTGAGAAGAACGAAAAGAAATGGGCTGAAAAATTCAAAAATTACGAACTTACACTTCTTCCATCAACGTTTAAATTCAACCTTGCAGATCTTACTTATGGTAAGTCAACTCATAATGAAACTGAAAAGTCAGTGTTAAACCGCTCATACCGGTATGATTTAAATCATAGTGTCACTATGAACTATTCTCCGATTTCACCACTGCTGTCATTCGATTATAGCCTGAATGTCAACAGGGATCTCGATAATCGAATTGATGATAATACAGAGCTTGATGAAAAAGTCAAGATGGCATTCAAACGGGATGCTGAATGGGCTGACATGACTGTCTTAAATGGCGAAAAGACACGAAATCAGAACGTTTCCATGAAACTTTCACCCGATCTGATTTCCTGGCTCTCTACTGATGCAAGTTACTCATCTGCATTTACCTCTAATATGGTGACGAGGCTCGGTGATAAAAATCTCTACTCCAACTCATCTGTCCATCCACAGTTTTCATTTAACAGTACGCTGCAGCTCGAATCACTTTTTGACAAGTTGACCGATACTACCAGGAATAAAACGTTTGGTCGGTTTTTTAGCAGCGTGAAAAAAGGGTATAGTAAAATTGGTTTTCGAAGTATCAGTTTCAATTACACTTCTGATATGAGTCTTCGTAACGACTATCTTAATCAAGGGTACATGAATGCAAAGGAAATAAGCTTTTTTGATTATTTCAGGTATCAGGCAGGATTGAGTGGTAGAAATTTCATGGATGTAATTAACGGTACTATGAATGATCATCGCGGAATGGGAGGCATGAAAAACCGTCAATTGATAGATGATGAGGATCTGTATCGTAATGATACCCGCAGCACTGATCGCAGGTTCAACATTTCAACCGGGCTCAATTTTACAGTACCTTTCGAACTTTCATTATCACCAATATCATTTGAGTTTAGTTATCATGTCGGAACGCAGGCCAAAGACACCATGTATTATGATAAAAGCAGTACCTATCCGAAATTCTCGATTGGTGCAAATACTCCTGCACTTATGAAAATTAAGCTGATCAAGCAATATTTCAGCTCCATGAGTTGTCAGTCCTCATACAATTTTGAACGAACCGCAAACTGGTCATCCGTACCGAAATTTTCTGATGTGGTCCGGCACACGATGCGCCCACTGATCTCATTATCAGGTCAGATAGCAAAAACACCTGTCTCAATCAACTATTCCTGCGATAAATCCAATGAACATCAAAGAATGGGATCGGGTAGTCAGGACTCACTCATCAACTCCCAGACAAGAGATGCCAAAGTCGAACATACATTCTCTATCAATTATGAGATACAAAAAAACAGCAGGTTGTCTGAAATTAAACTATTTTCATGGACAATCCCGATCAGTGGCAAGACGACGATCAGCTTTAAAGGTAATGTCAATAAGGATTTTGCAGAGAAAAAAGAGGGTGATCAAACAGGTGTCGCTGATACGAATGTAACTAAAGATGGATGGGAAAAGACTAATGATGAATTAGGCTTTTCGCTCTCCCCGAAGATATCTTATGTTTTTACGGATAATATCAATGGGGAAACATATTACGAATTTGGCAAGAAGAGAGTCAATGATAATAAAACAATCACTAATAAATTTGCTATAATCATTAATATAAGACTTTGAGAATACTATGGAAAAAAAGATTCTGTTCAGTGCAACACGAATGTTGAAGAGGGCAGCTCTACTTGAGAATGACAAAGTTGTTGAACTCGCTATTGAACGACCAGATGAGTTTCGGATTGTAGGGAATATCTATCGGGGAAAAGTGACATCAATTCTGCCGGGTATTCAGGCTGCTTTCATCGATATCGGGCTGGAGAAGTGCGCATTTCTTCACGCCACCGATGTTGATCCATCACTGCTATTGGATGAAAGAGACATCAGCATGGACAGGCATCCGGCGGTCGCTTCATCAAACCGAAAAAGAATTGCCCGGATACCAATCGAAAAGGTGCTCAGTGTTGGTCAGGAGATTCTGGTGCAGGTTGCTAAAGAACCCATCAGCTCCAAAGGCGCAAAGATTACGACCCAGATCAGTCTTGCCGGAAGGTTTCTGGTTTTAGTTCCGGATACCGATTTTATAGGTGTTTCGAAAAAAACTCATGATTTCAAAAAGAGAGAGAAGCTTAAGAACATTATCGCTCAGATTAAACCGAAGGGTGTCGGTTTTATAGTCCGCACAATAGGCCTTCAGGTCTCCGAAACAGAGTTTATTAAGGAGATCCATCTTCTGATTGATGCCTGGAAAAAAACACAGAATGAAGCATTGAGTGGAAGTGGTCCGAAACTGGTGTATCAGGAGCTGGGTATTACAACACGAGTGATCAGGGATATTTTCTCTGATGATGTCAGTCAGGTGTATGTTGATAATAAGAGTGATTACCAGGAGATTCTTGAATATCTTCGATCACTGTCGCCTGATCTTTGCAAAAGAGTGATTCATTATCGGGAGAGCGAGTCACTTTTTGATAAGTTTGATATCGAAAAAGATCTTGAGAGGCTCCTGAAAAGGAAAGTCTGGCTCAAAAGTGGTGGCTATATACTTATAGATAAAACGGAAGCGCTGGTCGCTATTGATGTTAATACTGGTAGAAATATCGGGAAAACCAATCTTGAAGACACTATTTTTAAAACCAATCTCGATGCAGTCTACGAGATTTGCCGTCAGTTACGTCTTCGGGATATAGGCGGTCTGATCGTGGTTGATTTTATAGATATGCGAAGTCCCGAGAATCGCAGAAAAATCGAAAATGAGATGCGTAAGGCACTTGATAACGATTCGACTGCAACGTCATATACCGGTTTATCGAAGTTCTGTCTAATGGAGATAACCCGTAAGAGGGTTCGACCGGAACTTCAGGAGTTTTTCACAAATGTTTGCCATGCGTGTCAGGGACTCGGATGGGTTTTTTCAGCTGAAACGGTAACATCCAGAATCGATAGAGATTTAAAGAGGATCAGAGTCCAGGATCAGAAATTGATGCTTGCTGTTCATCCGGCAGTTGCTGCATTTCTATTTAAGGATAATGATAGGATGAAAAAGAATATGGAGCGTGATCATCGGTGCAATCTTGAAGTGATTGAGGATGAGGAGCTTGATCAGGATGAATATATTCTATCGACATCTGATGGAGTGATCTTACAGGATACTTCAGCAAAAGATTCTAAAGAATCTAAAGAAGATGATGCTTGATTTTGATTGCGTCATTAATTATCTTTAGAAATCTTTTCTCCGGAAATAATGTAATCTTCCGTTGGTATTGCTATTAACGGATATTTTGATCATAGAGGAGTTATCATGTACTCGATAATTGAACAGGGTGGAGCTCAGTTCAAAGTAACACAGGGTGATACAATCCGTGTTCCGCTTATTAATGCAGAAGCAGGAACAGAGATCACCATTGATAAAGTGTTACTGACAGGTGAGGGCGAAGCCGTAAAGGTTGGGACACCTATTGTTCCAGGTGCAAGTGTTACCGCGAAGGTACTTGAGCATGCACAAGCAAAAAAGGTGATGATTATCAAACGGAAGCGCAGAAAAGATTATCGCCGTGTGAACGGTCATCGTCAGCAGTATACTAAACTTGAAATCGTTTCAATCAACGCATAATTAAGGGAGAGTTACAATGGCACATAAGAAGGGTGTTGGAAGTACCCGTAATGGACGCGACAGCAATCCCAAGATGCTTGGTGTGAAGCGTTTTGGTGGTCAGCTGATTAATGCCGGTACTATCATAGTTCGTCAGAGAGGTACCCAGGTTCATCCTGGAGAAAATGTTGGTATGGGAAAAGATCATACCCTCTTTGCGAAAGTTACCGGAATCATTCAGTTCTCATGGTTTTCCGGAAACCGCAAAAAAGTACATATTATTCCCGAGGTAGTAGAGACCGCGCAGGAATAAGTTTTTTTACTTGTTTGAGTATAGAGTTTTAAAGGCAGGTTTTTAACCTGCCTTTTTTCGTATAATGGGGCCGTTTGTCGAGCGGAGTCGAGACAAACTTGGGGTTTTGCAATTACCTCATCCATATAGTTAAATACTGAATTCTTACATTATTTAGATTAAAAGATTTATTATATGGTTCGCCGAGCGAGAAGGTATGGGTCAGTAAGGTTATCGAGCCGCCGCATTGTTATCAATCGTAATATCGGAAAACTATTCATGCATTTGATGTAGGAAAGATGCGATTATCATTTTATGTCTTCCAATCGCTTAAATGTTCTCAATATAATTTTCTCAATCAAACACTGAAATTCCAATGTACCTGAAAAAATTATTACAAATACAATCTGATCTCAAAAATGTTCTCAATCATATGCACCCCATTCGTTTGGAGTTATAGTGTAACGTAACGTATACTTAAATTATTATGGAACCAAAATTACCATCCATTTATGATTATTCCGATTTCCGGAAGTTTTTAAATGATTATCAGCAGAAGCGGTATAAAACTGATAAACAGTTCAGTCGAGTGCAGATCTGTCGGAAACTGGGTATTCCCAAGAGTAGGAGTTTCTTTTCGGATGTTATCAATGGAAAAAAAGTAACTGATACGTTTGTTGAACGTTTTATTGAAACATTTGAGCTTAAGCGAAGTGAAGCGCTTTATTTCAGAATACTTGTTAATTATGATCAGGCATCCAATGCCGATGAACGGAATGCATATTTTGAACAATTGATCGCAGCAAACAGATCACCCCAAACAATTCTCAGTCCAGAAATATACGAGTATTTCGGGAAGTGGTATCACAGTGTAATCCGGGCACTGCTTGATGTGGTCGATGTGAGCAATAATTTTAGTGAGATTGCATCCATGCTGGTGCCAGCCATAACAGAGAACAAAGTTCGCAACTCTATCACCTTGATGAAAAAACTTGGACTTATTGCTTGTAACAAACATGGTATTTGTAAATCTATCAACAAGAACATTTCCACAGGTGCATTTGTTCAGGATGAACTTATCAAAAGCTATCAGCGCCAATGCCTGAAACTTGCAGAGGATGCACTCAGTCGGAAACAGACGTATCCCCAGACGATGGTAACTAAAATGATAAGTGTTTCATTACCTGCATATAAAGCAATCGAGCAGCGGTTACAGCAGTTTTTACAGGAGGTCAGCACAATTGTTCATAATGATGATAAACCTGCGGATCGGGTTTATCATCTGGACATTCAGTTGTTTCCCGGATGTATTGTTGGTAAAAAAGTTTCACCTGATGAAGAGGACAAAAATGAAGATTAGCTGTACTTTGAAGCAAGGAGTTGTTTCTACATGGTTTTCAATGAGGAATATATCCATACTGGCATTGATCTGTTGTGAAGTATTATTCAGTCGATGTACAAAACTTGCTGGAACCGAAACAGAAACACAGACTGGTACTGTCAGCGCCATCGTATTTAATGGATCAGACTCTACTTTGTTTGCCAACAAACTCGTTAATCTTCACACGGCAGAGAAATCTGACACACATACAACAATTGCATCATTTACCAATAGTCAGGGGTATGTCATTCTCGATTCTGTTCCAGTGGGTAGATATTATCTTGAAATCGGTGACAGTTGTTCAGCTGTCCTGAAACCTTGTACCGTAAAAGTAGAAACAACATGGAATGATACACTTTACACAGTTCCGACAGGTATTATTACAGGGAATCTTTGCGTTCCTTTCATAGGAAATATATTCACTATAGAAATCAGTTTGAATGAGATCAATCGTACAATAAAAATTGATTCATCCGGCTTCTTTTCAATACCATTTTTACCAGCATTTGATTACTATACATTCGCAATCAAGTATGCATCTTCAACAAAGACATTCTCATTTCTGACCGACAGCAGCTTCCAGGTTAAAGCTGGTGATACCACGAGTCTTGGCAATATCGCATTGTTCACCGGTAATGCTCATATCTATGGCGTGAGCAGTGAATCCATGACAGGTGCGCATCATGCGACCCTTTCAATCACCGCATACAATTTACTTCCAATGCATTCTTCAATGACTGTTACCGATACAAATAAAGTCTACTGTCCCTATGAAGGTATACCTGAAGGGCTCGATCGGATATTCACAGTTGATGTTTTTGATTCCACTGGAATGTTGCTTTACACCGGGTCTGATACAACAGATATAACATCAGATAAAACAATTACCCTGTCAGTGTCGCTTGAAAGAAAATAAAAGGTAGTCGTAATGATTAAGATAAGTAGTCTGATAATTATATCGCTCTATTTATTCAGTAGTGCTATTGACAATGAGGATGTGATTCTGGAGCTGGATAGTAGTTTTCAGGAGGATACAGCACAACTGGTACAATTACCTGAACAGTTGAATTCCATCGAAGCTGGATATCCTGTTGAGATCAGACGTGCAGGTATTGAAGGGGTGGTTCGTGTACGACTTCTGATTTCAGAATCGGGAGAGGTGGAACAATGCACAGTTATCGATTCGCTTCATCCGGTTCTCGATAGTAATTCATGTAAAGCATCATATCTGCTCCGATTCAAACCCGCCCTATCCAGTGAGGGTCCCGTTGCCGTAGAGCTTGATTATGAATATGTATACAGTTTGAAAAAGTATATTGAAAGTATAAAACCCGGTCTATCAGTCAGCGGTGTATTAATCGAAAAGGGAACCCGTACTGTGGTTTCTGATGCAACAGTTGCTCTTCGGTTACGAAATCCAGAATCAGATACTACTATCACAATTCCAATCAACAGGTATCTACAACAAATAGCTTTATTTGGTAAACAGCACTGCGAGAATGGTGATCTTATAACTACAAGTGATTCATCAGGCAGGTTCTCCTTCTATTCACTGCCAGCCTGCAGCGTTCAAATCTCGATTTTTAGTAACGGGCATGTACCGTTTACAAGAAGTGAAAATGCTCATAAAGACAGCGTTCTTGAATTAAAATACTATTTAAGCCCCAATGATGGCAGCAAATATGAGATTACTACCTATGGCACAACTGAAAAGAGAGAGGTTGTCAGTCATACGATTAAAAAATCTGAAGTAAATGGCATTGCAGGTGTTGCCGGCGATATGGTGAAAGTGGTGCAAACATTGCCTGGTGTTGCGCGTCCAAATTTTATTGATGGAGAGATGTGTTTTCGAGGCTCCGATACCCATGACTCTGAAATTCTCTTAGAAGGCCTGGAATATTTCATACCTTTTCATATGGGTACCTATAAATCCTCTTATAATTCTGATGCTATCGAATCTGTTGAATTCTTACCCGGTGGATTCAGTGTTCGCTATGGAAATTCAGTTGGTGGTATTATGAATTTAAAAGGTCGTAGTGGGCGAAGTGATCGATTGGGCGGCAGTATCGATTGCAATGTGGTTGATGGTACAATCTTTATTGAAGGTCCGATCTCAAAAAAGATCTCATTTCTCAGTTCACTGCGCACAAGTTACCTTCATAAGATATTTGATATCGTTTACAAAAACATTGATCTGAATCTTCCGTATTATCTGTCACCAAAATATCGTGATGCACTGCTGCGACTGGATTTTGACCCGAATAAGAACAATCACATTTTTTTTACTGCGGGTGCATTTAAAGGTGGGGTTGATTTTGTTTACCCCTCAGCAAGAGGCGGGCATGCAACCATTGAAACTGCATCTAATGAACTTGATGGAGACTGGAAATGGACCACAATGATTACCGGATGGGATTTGAAAATCAATAACAAATTAAAAAATGAATTTCGAATTAACAATATAGTAGAAGGGGACAATTTTAGCGGTTTTGGGCTCTACAAGTGGAAAGATAGTGAAAAAGGCTCTAATTTCAGTAATGAACTTCAGTGGTTAATGAATAATAACATTTCAACAAGTCTGGGAATTACTGGAGCAGCATATTCCTGGGATGGTAAAGTACTGGTTCCGGATCTGTACAATAATGTATTGGCAAATTATACTCCGGATAATTACAAGTTATTTGGAGGCGCTGTTTACCTGTTATCCGACATAACCATTGGTACTAATCTGAAACTGAGTCCAGGATTACGATACGACAATTGGGGCATTAAAAATCATCATGGATCGATGATACCTGAGTTCTGGAACTATTCATTCAAAAACACAACCCGTTTTTCAGGTGATCCATCATTCCGTATGAATGTACATTACTCGTTAAACGATAGCCATCTTCTGAAAGCAGCAATCGGCAACTATTCACAATATCCGCAACCCTGGTTTGCAAACAGTGAAGAGTTCGGAAATCCTGAATTAACCACGACAAAGGCAAGTCATTATGTTGCAGGATACGAATGGCAGATGCTGGATTTTCTGAATATCGATTGTCAGATCTATTATAACAGGCAGTGGGATAAGACCAGGGAAACGACATTACAGGAGCAGAATGAAGGTTTACCAATGTTTACCGATGATGGAAAAGCTAAAATTTACGGTTTTGAACTGCTGCTTCGCTGTAATAGAGTAAAACGGTTTTCCGGGTGGTTATCATACACATTGTCTAAAAGTCAAAGATTCGATTATACACTGAACAGATACATCTTGTTTGAAAAAGATCAGACCCACAATATCACTGCAGTCGCAACCTGGTATCTGAGAAATGGAATTGAGTGTGGAACACGGATACAATATACCACGGGTAATCCCGCGACGCCGGTTATTGGTTCTAAATATGATGAAATCAATATGCAGTATCAGAAAATGTTGGGATCAAAAAATTCAATTCGTCAGCCCTCATCATTCCAGATCCATCTTCGCTGTGAAAAACAATTTACAATGAAAACATGGATACTTTCAACCTACCTTGATGTTTTTAATGCATCATATCCGCTATATCAAAGTCCGCAGGATTATATGTATAATTACGATCCATATAACTACTCCACAAAAATGGAAGATAAAACTCAGATTAATGAATTGATTATCCCTTCACTGGGTATTAAAGCAGAATTTTAAAGGTACGACAGATGAAAAAATATATATTGTATCTCATTTTTCCAACTGCAACATTGTTGATTATTCTTTCATGCAGCAGTTTCCCAACATCGTTTGAGCAAATTGATAATAGTAAAATTAGGGTTCTTGATTTTAAATATCAAAACAGATCAGATACGACCCTGGTTGAAGCTGCTCCCGGTGACAGCATGCGTTTAACTGCTTTTTTTGCCGGTCCCCGAATTGAAACTATCCACTGGGAAATTGCTTATACAATTGCAGGTACAAAATCAACCTGGATTCCTTCAGTAGGAGGTGAGAACATATTCAACGATATTCATCTTCTGGAGTATCATCCTGTTGAGAATGCAAACGAATCACATTCTGATGCAACACAGAGTGTATGTCTTGATTTCAAAATCCCTGATTCTATTTTGTATCATAATACATCTATACCCGACACTGCATTTTCATCATTGGGACTTACAAAGAGTCAGGGTTTGACAATCATCGATTCTTTAACTGGCACATCCTATTTAAAATGGCTGAAATTATTTTACCGCGATACTTCAAATGGTGAAAGTACAAGACAACTGATCGCTGTGGCGCAGGAGTTAACCGCAGATGTTGGCATTCGTGCGATTGTTAACAATGTGTACATTGTGGAAAGTTCAGTTACGGTACGATATAACCGTCACTTTGAAAAATTCGTACCTGGCATATTCTCTAACCATAATCCCCGGATTCGCTGGGCAGGAATAATCAAAAGTCCGGGAAAAGAAAAAACATCATTGAATGTTGCTGCTATTTCTTCAAAGGATACCCTATACCTTCTTTATGCACAGGAAAATGTTGAATTTCCAGGAACTATAGTAATAAACGATACCATCGGCATTGATAATAATTTCACCTATTTCGCAGTAGTTGACAGCGGATTGTGTTGGAACAATGATTTGCGTGATTCTGCAACTGCATTTCACAGTTCCGGTACTTTTTTTAAAGATCGTGAGACTTGGTATGCCCAATGGTATTGTGAACACGACTCAATAGAAACCGCAGGAATTTCTTCGGAAAACTATGCAAAAATTCCAGCAGAACGGGTTATGGGGATGGCGATTGGTAATCCAATTACACCTTTTTATCCTCCTTCAGACCACAGAATCACATGCGCAACATTGTGGGTTACAGTGTTTGACAATTTCATTGGGGAGCGGTTACGTCCACGTGGGTCAGACCTGATTGAGATGCCGGTGTTCTTTATATATTGATGTTTATAATAATGTAAATGAGAGATCAAAAACTTAACCCTGTAGGTAGGATATGATTATTAACAGAGTGGTAGCACGGTATGAAGATCAAAATATGATAGGTATGCCCGATATCACGCTTGTTTATCGTACACTTACTCAAAATGTTTTTGTTCCTGATAATGTATCACTCGGTTATTATCATGATTGGTGGGGACGTCATTCTGATTATTCTGTCACACATTATGGAAGACTAAAACTGAAAAGGATTGAGAGTCGTATACGTTACGATTTAATTAATCTCAAACTGCTCGTGCCATACTGGGCGGCTGGAATAGGTTATTCCTGGGGTTTAGAGATAGAAGAAGCTCAAGGGAGAAATGAATATAACATTAAATCCCCTGTTCTACGTGGATATATAGGAAGTGAATTAAATTTATTTGATTTTTGCTACGCAGACTTTAAAATCGGTTATGAAATGATTGGGCCATATTTTTTTCTTAATCATAAAGAGTATTTCCCATACGTACATAATTTTGTAGTGAGTTTTTCTGTTGGTACCATTATTTTTTAACCAGACTCGCCGTTTTTGAAAACCTGATGAAACAAATGGTTCCAAAATATTTATGAAAATGCAGCTAAACTTTGTTTATCTAAATTTAAAAATGTGTTATTCTGGTAATTCATTATTATATTTTTTCTCTGAATGTGAGGGCTAATTATGAAGCGTTAAAATTCCCTTGCGCTTGTTGAGTTATGTCTGAATGAGCAGCGACAAGTGCATTGTTGCCAAATAAAGGATGAATGCATGAGCGAAAATTTTATCATTGAAAATTCTGTTAAATCAGGTATCGAAAACATTCTAGAAAAACATAAGGATCCGTTTTACCTCTACAATGCGCCTGTAATCCGGGATACATGCAGGAAGTTTAAAACTATTCCATATCCTGAGCTGGAAATACATTTTGCTTCAATGGCAAATGATAACCCTGAATTTCTTAAAATTATCGAAAACGAGTCCATCAACATCTTTGTAAATTCTCCGATGCACCTGTCATGTGCTCAGAATGCCGGGTTTGCTGGCAAAAGAATAATATATACTGCATCTGCAATGACTGAAGAGTGTATGAGAAGAGTGCATGCATGTGGAGCGCTGGTTAATCACGATTCACTGCTGCAGGTTGCAACATGGCGAAAACTATTTCCTGAGGCGCCTTTTGGAGTACGGTGTAACATTGGTGCTTTAATTGAACCGCGCAAAACAAGAGGCGGCTATTTTCTTGGAAAAGAGAGCAGGCTTGGGATCTCACTTGAGGATCTGACAACATTATATGGCAATAATGACATTACAGGTGTACATGTATATGTTGGTACCGATATTTATGATATTCACTATTTCAGGGAGTGTTATGAAGCACTATGTTCAATAGCTCTGAATTTTCCATCATTGGAATATGTCGATTTTGGTGGTGGATTCGGGTCGGATTCTAATACAGGCGATAATTTTAATTTCAAGACCTATGGAGAGATGCTCTGTGATGTAATGGAGGCACTGAACAGTAAGGTCGGTCGTCGTCTAAAATGTATACTTGAGCCCGGCAGAATAATCGGGGCACAGTCAGGTTATTTTGTCTGCAGGGTTATTGATGTCAAATCTAACGGTGCAGAACAACTTGCCGGTGTTAATGCGTCTGCTGTACAGTTCCCACGGCCACTGTTTTATCCTGAAACCGCGTTTCATCCCGTTACCGTATTAGATGACAGTCGATCAGATAAAACCCAGTTAACAAGCAGGATATACGGATGTTCTACATACTCAAGGGATTTCCTTTCGGGAAAAGAGATGCTTCCGCAATTGTGTATCGGAGACATCATAGTGTTAGGTGATGCCGGAGCCTACTGTGCATCGTCTCATACTCAGTTTCTAGGTTTCCCTAAAGCAAAAGAGTTTTTTCATGGAAATTAAACTTGTTACAAACAATACAGAACTAAACCGTTTTTTTCATGTGCCCGAAACAGTATACCAGGGTAATAGATATCATCGGAAGACCGAAGACTCAATCGTGAGGCTTGTAGTTAAGGGACCGACTGTTTTTACAACGCATGCAACAATTAAACCATGTATCATTACGAATAATGGCAGTGATGCCGGGCGATTTGCATTCATTTATGATACTAATCTTTCAGACACTGTTCAGGTGGCCTTTTTTGAAGTCATTGATGGGCTTCAGGGGGTCAGTGAGGCTGTCAAAAACCATGCAAGTAAACTCTTTCCCGGCGCGACAAAGCTTGTAGTAGGGTTGAATGGACATCTGAACTATGGAGCCGGGATATTACTTAACCGCTTCGATGAAGTACCACTTTTTGGATTATCTTATACACAACCATACTACCCATCATATTTTTCTGATATGTATTGCAGGCAGACTCTCACTTACCGATTTGATCTTGAACCATTCCGGAAATGGGAGCCACCGGTCAGGGATACACAGGGAATAACTGTTCGTTTTATGAATAAAAAGCGATTTCGTGAGGAGATCGAACTGTATACGTACATTGATAATACAAGTTTCACCAATACAGAATACTGGTACTGGTCAAATCGTTTACCTCTGGAAAATTATGAACTATTTCATCCATTTAAGCCATTGATCGACTCAGAAAATCTTATTTTCGCGGAAAAATATGGAAAACCAATCGGATTTATCTTATGGTATCCCGATTTCAATATGTTGCCGGGAGCGGATCGTGATCTCAATTTCTATGATCTGCTGCGGTTTCGCTTAAACAATCCAATTACTACGATAAGATTTACCGAAGTGGCCCTTCTTCCCGAATATCGCAAAAGTCCGGCAGTTGCATTGATGATTAAAAAAATGGCAGAAAAGGTGACAAAGGCCGGATATACCACTTGTGAAGGTGGGTTTATTTTTGAACAGAATATGAACAGCAGAGTCATGACTAAAAGAATCCTGGAACGAGTATGTGGCGCATCAGTTGAGCCCTACCGACGCTATGGAATTTTTGAAAGTTCATTATGATAACGTATGAAAAATTTGATTCCGCGATGGACCTTCCTGCTGTATGGGATGAACATTGTTTATCATATTTTCAAACACGTGAATTTCTTTCTCATTGCCAGAGTTTTAATCCGTGTAAACAGCGATATTATCTCCTCTTTAAAGATAAAACATTCCTTTGTGGTGCGGTTGTGTATACATTACGTCTTGATCTGCTCACCTTTTTGAAAATACCCAGTCCACTCACCATGCGGATATGCGGTATTCCCTGTTCAGTATCATCCGGCGGAATCACCGGAGAGCAAAAATACAATACCTGCATTGCTGAAAAAATCAAAGAGGTCGAGAAGGGTCTTGTGCTTTTTCTTAATAACGAGACAGCAATCGACTTACCCCGCCTTTCTCATGGCAGAACCTGGCCGACAATCGAGTTACAAAATTCATTTAAAACCTGGGATGAATACTGTCATAGTTTAAGATCTGAGTATCGGAGAAGAATAATTCAAATTGAGTCATTCTGCAGCGAAATCACCTTTAGCAGGGCAGCGACTGCTACATTTTCAGATCTTCATTATCAGCAGTATAAGAATGTGTATAATCGCAGTAAGGGGAAGCTGGAGTTGCTGAGTAAAGATTTTTTCAAGAATCTTCCTGAAAGCTTTTCTCTTACTGAAATTTATTACAAGCAATTCCTGGCAGGATGGACAATTGTAAATAATTATAAAAATAGCAGTTCATTTTTTCTTGGCGGCCAGGACTACAAATCAGATTCCCGATCTATCTATCTGGCAAAATTGTATCACATTGTAAGAGATGCGATTGAATACGGGTACCAGTTTATAGACCTGGGACAGAGCGCAGAAGTACCCAAAATGCGTTTTGGAGGGATTGTTAAAGAAAAGCATATGTCTGCATACCATTCTAACAAAGTTCTAAATAAGATATTACATTCTGCATCAGGTTTACTTTCATACAATATACAATTTGCAAATCCATCAGTTTTTAAAGGCCACGTATAATGAATATTCTCTTTATACGGCCAGCTCCCTCAAATGAAACAATTGGATTGCAACATGTCATGATTGTTGAGCCGCTCGAACTTGAGGTTCTTGCAGCATTAATTGACGATGAGGACAGTGCGGTAATTATCGATATGATCATCGACAGAAAGCCTCTGTTGTACTATTTACAAAAATATAAACCTGATATACTTTGCATTACCGGATATATCACTCATGTACCTGTAATTATTGATTACTGTTCCATTGCAAAAAAATATAATAGGGATATCGTAACGATTGCAGGTGGAGTTTACTGTGAAGTTTGTCCTGGGCACTTTGAATCTGACAGTATCGATTACCGTGTTGTCAGGAATGCAACACGGACATTTCCGGTTTTGTTGCAGCATATTAAAGGCAAATCTTCATGTCCTTCAGGAGTTTTGAGGAAAACAGAAAAACTGATCAAAAATAAACTCCCTGCATTTGACTTTTATTTTCCGTTTCCAGACCGTTCATTGACTGAAAAATATCGTAAACGTTATTTTTACATATTTCATAATAAGGTGGCATTGATAAAAACTGCATTCGGTTGTCCGCAGAAATGCACGTTCTGTTTCTGCCGAAAGGTTACAGAAGATACTTATGGTACAAGACCACTTGACGATGTGATTGAAGAGTTATTTCAGATAGAAGAAAAAGAGATTTACATTGTTGATGATGATTTTTTTGCATCAAAAAAACGACTGGAGTTGTTTTTAGATAAAGTAGAACTAGCTTCACTGAGAAAAAGTTATCTGATCTATGGACGAGCTGATTTTATCGCTAAAAATCCGGATTGTATCCGGCGGTTTAAAAAAAACGGGCTACGGACAGTCATTGTCGGTCTTGAGTCTTTTTTCGATGAAGAGCTGAATACATATAATAAAAAAAGCAGTTCAACAATAAATCGAAGTGCTTTAGAGATCCTAAATTCATTGAAAATAGATTGTTTTGCAACGGTGATAGTTCCTCCAGCATGGGACAAAGCAAGTTTCCAGAAAGCCGGTAAGATTCTACGCGAACTTAATGTCAATTATGTAAATCTTCAGCCGCTGACCCCCCTGCCTGGCACCGATATTCATGAAGATGAAATCGGGTTACTGATACAAAAAACGGAGTTTGAAAAGTGGGATCTTGCCCATGTGTCTATCAAACCGGTTTATATGTCTGTTGCAGAATTTTACCGGGAAATTATAAAACTGTATAATAAGATTTTGTTCAGGCCATCAGTACTCTTTTCATATCTTATTAAATATAATCTATCACAACTGATAGCAATGCTAATCGGTACATTCAGAGTACGTGCTCAATATGAGCAGAAAATTAAAAACGCGCTGAAAGAAGATTTGTAAATAATGCCAAAGATACTGTTTATACAACCAACGCAGTATGCTCCGGATGGATCGCTGTGCAAACAGAGGCGATTATATCTTCCGGGGCTGGTATTTCCTCTTCTTGCGGCAATGACCCCATCACATTGGGATGTAGAGGTATGCCTTGAGGTAATCGACACCGTCGATTTCAACAGTGATGCTGATGTTATTGGAATAGGTACTATGGGGTACGCGACATTTCGGGGAATTGACATTGCCCGGGAGTTTCGAAAAAGAGGCAAACTGGTGGTAATGGGTGGATATATGGCATCAATTATGGTTGATGAGGCATTGAAGCATGTTGATTCGGTAATTGTTGGTGACGCTGAAAGATCCTATCCGCAAATGCTTGATGATTTTGAATATACCAGAAGTATCAAAAAAATATATGATATACCAGTTACATCTCTTGCAGGATTACCGATTCCACGTTACGAACTGTTAACAACAAGAAAAATAGGGAACATGCTTCCGTTGCAGGCTGGAAGAGGATGCAATCACACGTGCAGTTTCTGTTCTATTGCATGTATCTACAAAGGTAAATATCTGTTCAGACCGGTAGATGAAGTGCTGCGCGATATTACTGAAATAAAAAAACTGGGATTCAAACGTTTTTATCTGATTGATGACAACATAATAAGTAATCCATCATATTTTCTTGAAATTTGCAGAGGGATACAACCGTTAAAAATGAGGTGGGCAACACAGTGCTCGCTGGAACTTGCCAGGCATAAAGAGCTGCTTAATGCGGCTGTTGATTCCGGCGCCGAACTGATGAGTTTTGGTTTGGAAAGTATCTCTCAGAATAGTCTTAATAACCTTGGAAAACCATGGGTAAAAGCAGACCATCATATCTCATCGGTCAGAACATTGGCAAGCGCAGGTATAATGGTAAGCTCAGAAATGATTGTCGGTGTCGATGGAGATACAGAAGAGAGTATAAGGGCTACAAAGGATTTTGTTGTAAAGGCCAAAATACCAATACCGCGATTCTATATTTTAACGCCAATGCCCGGAACAAAACTCTTTACGAATATGGATCGGGAAAAGCGCCTCCTGACAAAAGATTTTAAAAAGTACACTGGATCGGATTGTGTTCATGAACCATCAGGTATATCTGCAGAAAAGGTAAGCGAGTTATACTGGTGGCTCTATAATGAAGTTTTCAGTGTGGTAAATATTATAAAGAGGGTGATATTCAATACGGATTTTTTCAGATCGCCAGGGTTATTGATATTTGCGTTAATTGTAAATATTCATTATAGAAGGTATATTCATAAAAGAGTTCCGCCAAATATTTTGTAGTGAAGGAAAAATGATGAAAATTATGTTCATCCGTCCAGGATTTGGAAAATTGATAGAGGGATACAATCTCAATGATGGAAGAATGGAGCCATTGAATCTGGCGGTTCTTGCTGCATGTACTCCTGATGATATCGAGTATTGCATGTATGATGAGCGTGCGGAGGAGATTCCATTTGACGAAAAGGTAGATCTTCTAGCGATTACGATAGATACGTTCAGTTCGCGAAGGGCCTTTGAAATCTGTGATGAATTCCGGAAAAGGGGTGTTACGGTCATTGCCGGGGGAATGCATGTAACGATTCTTCCTGAAGATGTTCTTGAGCATGTGGATACGATTATAACTGGTGATGGTGAAGGTGTATGGAAAAGTGTTCTTGATGATTACAGAAATGGAAATCTCAGGCAAAAATATGAAGGTGAATCATCGGTGCCTCAGAAGGGATTTTTTCCTGACAGAAAAATATTTAAAGGTAAAAAATATCTTCCGATTTCAACTGTCCAATTTGGAAGAGGCTGTTTTTACAACTGTTCGTTCTGTTCGGTTGCCCGCTTTTTCAAGCAAAAGTATATCAGCAGAGATGTTGATGATGTTGTAATGGAAATCAAAACACAGCGATTAAAAACAATATTGTTTGCTGATGATAACATCGTTGCAGACAGGAGAAAAGCAAAGGAACTGTTCAGGGCGCTAAAGCCGCTGAAGATCCGCTGGGCCAGTCAGGCGAGCCTTGATATGCTGGAAGATACTGAGTTAATGGAGCTTATGGTTGAGAGCGGATGTATCGGAAATTTGATCGGCTTTGATTCTATAGTACCCGATACACTTGCATGGATGAATAAAAAAGCAAACCTGAAAAACTTCGATTGCTATCAAAAAACTATAGAACGTCTACGCTCGTATGGCCTTTTAACATGGGCATCATTGATAATTGGTAATGATTTTGATACACTGGAAAGTATCAGAAAAACGGTAGAATTTGCAATTGAAAGTAAATTCTCTCTTGCTTTTTTTCATATATTCATGCCATATCCCGGAACAGCCATCTATGACCAGATGAAGGCAGAGGGACGATTGTTGTATGGTGGTAAATGGTGGGACCATCCTGATTACCGGTATAATAAAGCGGCATTTACACCAAAAAATATGTCGCCGGAAGAATTAAGTCGGGCAGCTGTTGAAGCAAATAAAACCTTTTACACATTGTCATCAATCGGAAAGCGTTTGCTGGAACCTTCAACAAATAGTTCATCTCTGTTAAAACTTTTTCTTTATACTAAATTGAATCTTGTCATGCGAAATACCAGTATCTGAAAATTATGATCTCTATCCTTTTTTCCTCACCATGCGGGCCTTATCCAAAAGCGTCATTAGAGAACGATCCATATGATCTGTATTATTATCGTAATACTCTGGGACAGAAAGTGTTTCAGCTTAAGAGTACTCAGAGTTGGCATCCCCTGCACCTTCTGGCACAGAATCTACCGGTAAACTCTGTTGTGCTTGAAAATGCGGATTTTAATGTATTTGTAAAAACCCTGCGGGAGAGGACATTTGAAATCGTTGCAATCGGGTACACTTCAATAGCGACTGCAACAGTACTTAAAATGGTGAAGCTTATCAAAGAGCATAGTCCTCAAAGTAAAATTGTTGTTGGTGGCTACGGGACTTGTACGTTTAAGGATCCCGATACTGAAACGCTTGAATTGAAGAAACTTGTCGATGAAATCTGTTTTGGAGAGGGTATAGCTTTCATGCGTGCATATTTAAAAAAACACTGGAACATTACCTCCGAAACTGAATTTGTTCAACAGCTGTTGCCTTCACGTGCATATATGTTCAGGTCGTGGATTCCCGTTTTTGATCAGTTGATAGTAATTCATTCTTTGGGATGTCCCAATAAATGTGTATTCTGTTCAACATCAGCGCAGTTTAATGGCGAAAAAATTTTACTTACTACCCCACGGATGTTATTTGATCAACTTCTTGCACTTGCCAAAAAATACCCTTCGGTACAGTCTGCAATAATTTACGAAGAAGATTTTCTTGCAAACCGGAAAAAAACAATGGAGTTTATCGATCTGGTTAAAAACAGTGATATAATTCTACAACGTCCGGTAACGCTCACCGTTTTTTCTTCTGCTAGATCTGTAGCTCAGTACAGTATGGAGGAGCTTTTGTGGTGTGGGATAGGAACAATATTTATCGGGGTAGAATCATTCAATATGGAAATTCTTAATGAGGAGAACTTATCGAAACGGGATGCAGAAATTGAGAAGCTATTTGATCAGTTGCATGATCATGGAATCATGACACTTGGTTCGATGATAATTGGATGGGATGGTCAGAATGAAAATAATATATGTGAGGAAATTGATAGATACGTTGCGTTAAATCCCACATTATATCAAGTAATTCCACTACATCCGGTCCCTGGTACTCAATTATGGAATCGGTTAAAAAAAAGTAACAGGATAACAGCAGCATCTTTTTCTTCTGAATCGATATTTGAATCAAATTTTGATTCGAAACAATTGAGCAGAGCCAAAATCCTTGAATTGGTAAAGAAAACGTACAGTAGTCTGGTAGATGAAGGTGGGCCGTGGCCATTCAGAATGTTTGAGATTATGGTGCGGGGATATATAACCATGAACGCGTATTCATCGGGTGAAATATATACCATTCGTAAAAAGGTTTACAAAAAACTGATTTCACGAACTGCACCATTTGCATTTGTTTCAATCCTGATGTTTGGGGGGAAAGGTTTCAGAATGAGATGGGCAAACATCTTTTACCAATATTTCAAAATGACACCTTTTCAATCGGTCCTACTTTCATTATGTGGTCTCCTGAGTTATCCGGTGCTTCAATTGTTTTACCTTTTTGTCAGAATACGATTCAGATGCAGCCACAGGGGAGATCAGCCGCGGATGGAGCGGTATGAGTATAATGGGGTAAGGTAAACGGTTCAAAAATAACAGCCATTTCAAAAAATCTTGCTATGATTTTAAAACGAAAGTACAGGAATCATTTAGATGAATTCGGTGAACGCCCAAATAACTTTTTAAACTTCCGTTCTTAATTTTTTTTACAATTTTTTTACAATCATTTTACGACCACGTGACAATTCGAAAATCATATTCTGGTATCTTTAAATTGTGAACAGAATGCTGATTTCAAAAAGCTCATTACACAATTAAAAAAGGAGAGTGGTATGAGTTTGAAGGTTTTGATCCATGTGGTGGTTTCTATTACAGTGCTACTCTTTTCGGGGTGTAAGCCAACACGTCTGCCGTTTGATGCGTATCAAATTTCCGGGCCGTATACGTTTAAGAATCTTTCTATATTTCTCGTACATGGAAATGATCAGTTCGCTTCAGAAAATATGCTCACGCTTGAAGAGGCTGTTGCTTCAAAAAAACTTATCGTTCATGAAACCGGATCTGTAAATGAGCTGGAGGTAGAAAATCTTTCGGAACAGCCTGTTTACATGCAATCGGGCGATATTGTCAAAGGTGGGCGCCAGGACCGGACTATCGAGAATGATCATGTAATCATGCCGAAGTCTGGTAAAGTTCCAGTGGGTTCGTTTTGTGTAGAACATGGCCGATGGAGACAACGGGGTGGAGAAGCTGCGGGGCAGTTTTCAAGCTCAAAAAAGCAGCTTGCGTCACGGGAGTTGAAACTTGCTGCACGCTCTGCAAAATCGCAGGGGGAGGTATGGAGCCAGGTCGAAACCATGCAACAAAAATTGAGTGAAAAACTCGGCAAATCGGTACGCAATACAATTTCTTCATCGAGTCTTCAGTTAACACTTGAAGATACTGCGCTTGACATGAAAGTTAAAGAGTATACCGATTCAATAAGTAAAAAAATAGGGAAAGAAAAGAAAACTATCGGGATTGCAGTTGCGATCAATGGACAGATGAGTGCTATGGATATTTATGGTAATGCGGATCTGTTTGGGAAGCTGCAATCAAAGCTCCTTGATGCAGCTGCGACTGAAGCGCTGGGGGAAGCAGATAGCGGATCAATTGAAAAGGTGACTCTTGCAGATGCTGTTAACTGGGCGAAGAATGCCGATAAAGGATCATCACGAAAAGAGGAAGTCGATTCAACCGTAAGTGTGGTAAAAATCGATAATGACAACACGGTTCAGTTTAAGACTGTTGATAAAAAATCAGGATCAAATGTTGTGCATAAAAGTGTGCTGAAAAAGAGTGGTTCATCAAAGAGTCAAAACTGATAATAATCATCAAAGGAGAGTTTGTATGCATACATATAAACACTTTTCTGTTATTTTGAGTATCGTGTTAATGTTACTTTCAGGCAGCATTAATTATACACATGCAGACCTTAAACCGGAAGAGTACCGGCACTATTGTCAAATTGCACAATCGATGAAAAAAGCTAAAATACGATTTGCATCAGAATCAGACTCCGGTAATTTTACACAAGCTGCAATTGATAAGATCAGAGTGTATGTTTACAGCCAGATTGCAGATTCTCTCTTTCCCTACTGGTTAGATACTCCCTGGGATTTTTATGGAACCTCTGATATTCCGGGGTCGGGAACTATTGCGTGCGGATATCTTGTCACAACACTGTTGAAGCACGCAGGGTTTCGCATTAATAGATACAAAATCGCACAACTTCCTGCAGAAAAAATAGTTACATCACTTTGCCCACAGTCGAGTATTCATCGGTATAGCGACATGCCGCTCGATCGTTTCTGTAAGGTAATGTCTTCTATGGGTGATGGCCTTTATGTTGTGGGGCTTGATTATCATGTGGGATTTATTTACGTTAAGGAAAATGAAGTGTATTTTCTTCACTCGACCTATGTGGATCAGAGTTGTGTTCTAAAAGAAAAAGGATCAGAATCGATAGTACTGGAAAGTACCCGGTATCGGATTGTTGGAAAATTGCTGGGGTCGAAGGATCTGGTGAGGAAGTGGGTTGAGGGGAGGTGATTATCAATGTAAAATTAATATATCATAAATATATATGAACTTGATATTGTCTGACATATTGAAAACGAAAATTTAAAATGGGTATAAGTTTCCCTTATGATTATTCATTGTTTATATTAATGCTTTCCAAATATATGCAATATTGTAATCTTTGGCATAGTAAATGCTCAATATTCGGATTCACACTTAACACTGAGGTTTCAAATGCATAAAACAACAGTCATTTTCAACTCGCTGTTACTTTTGACTTTTCAACTTTCTATTGCAGATCAACTATATTCGCCTGCATACCAGGTTGCATACACATCCAAAGAGGATTTGGATGATGAACGAGAAGATTATATTGAAGATTCATTGGAACGGGTTGAAGAAGCAAGGGAAGATTCAATCGATAAAGCGGACGATATAGCAGATAAAGTTCAGGATAGCATCCAGGAATATAATGTGGGTCCTGAAGGTCGACGATTGAGATTAAGTTTTGTTAATTATTTTGCGTTACATAATAATCATCTACTTGTTCTCCCTGAAGTTTCTATAGTTGATCGAATTGCTAACTTTGAATTTGGATTTCATGGTATTTCGTTTCTACAAAGTGATAATAGGGTACAACGTAAATATCTTTCTGTTTCGCCAATGGCAGGTGTTCTACCTTTTTTATCACGCCCTGTAAGGATTTCATTTGGTGCAGGGATGGCAATGCAATTTGAGACAACCGACCATATGTCAGCTATATTTGCCCCGTATCTTTATTCAACAGGAACCGTATTTTATGTTAAAAGAGTTTCTTCATCTGTAACTGCACGATTTTTACGCTCGTTTAAAGGGGACTATTGTTATAGAGGATCTAATTATTACCCGAAAAAAGAAGGGGCGTCGTGGGTTGATATTGGTGTGAGTGTTGATTTTTATTTTTAGGATAGAAAATCGGCAATATATTTCGTCCCTGGCGGGACGATGAATTTATTTTACGGTACTTTTTACTATAAATATATTGTCCCTCTGGGACAAAAAGAATAACAAGTCAGACTACCATTCCTCACGTCTACTCCAACAACCGAACCATCCTCACCCCGCCAACTCCTCCAACCCGCACCCTCACCAGATAACACCCATTCGACAAACCGCTTGCATCCCAGATCTGGTGGTGAATCCCGGCATGTAGCGTTTGATTAACAATAACTGTTACCTGTCGTCCCGAAAGATCATACACAGCCCCCCACACTTTCCCAGGTTGATCAAGTGTTAACTCCAAACGGATCTTCCGGCCAGCTGCTGCATTAATACTAAAAGTATAGGGTGATACTCTTCGTTGCTTCTTTACTACCTGAACCATTGGCGTGGTAAGTATTTCCTGAATCGGTCTCCGCCAGACACCTTTTGCATTTACTCCGGCAAACAGGTTATCGCCGCATACTGCAATTGATGTGATGCTGGAGTTAGCCGTGGCAGTTGGTAATCCGGTGATTACTTTTGTCCAGGTTGTACCGGTATCTTTGGAGCAGTAAACGCCTTTGCCGCTCGCAAGGATTGCTGTATCAAGTACCAGGAATGAACTTATTCCACTAATTGATTTGATTGTATCAGTCCAGGTCATGCCTTTATCATGGGACCGAAATATATTGTATGTGGAAGATCCTGCCAGTACAGTGTTTCCGCTAATTGCAAGACAATTAATGTTTTTATCTTTAAGCCCTGTGTTCAGGGCGCTCCACGATGTGTCACCCTTTGTTAATAGGTAAATACCATGTTTGTAGGTGGCTGCAATCAGGTCATCTCCGCACATCTGGAGTGATGCTACAGAGAGGTCATAAATAGAACCAAGGCCAATCAGTTTCCAGCTACTGCCACCGTTACTGGTACTGAAAATACCACGAGGAGTTCCTATGAATAGTTCGTTTCCGTGTTTTACCCACGTGTGTACCGCAACACCCTCGAAACCAAAATTGATTGACGTCCAGTGGGTGCCGGTATCGGTGGAAAAAAATGCGCCTTGAAGAGTCCCTGCGAAGATTGTATCACCACATTCTAAAAAGGAAAAGCAGTAAGGGTTTGATGATGCAATTGTAACAGGTGTCCAGCTGGTGCCATTGTCAGTGGAGCGGAACCCCCCGCTTCTTCCTGCCATTGCAAAAAGAGTATTACCTTTTGCAGAAAAGATCCTGAAACTGATATTATTAATACCAGTATTAACTGCAGTCCAGTTGCCGCCATTATTGGTCGAACGAAAAACACCGCCATTTTCAGTTCCTGCAAAGATAGTTGTCCCATTGACTTTGAGTGCTTTCACAATAGTATCAGAAAGTCCGGTGTTACTTTTGGTCCAGGTCAGGCCATTATCGGTTGATAGTAAAACACCGATGGTTGTCGCGGCAAAAATAACATTTTCACCAAATACAATACTATTGACAAAAGTGTTATTGCCTTTTGAGTAGACTTTGCTCCAGGTGGTACCATTGTCAATTGAACGGTACATTGTGGAGGAGGTCGAGTAGTTTCTTGCTGCAAATACAGTAGTGCCATTTGTTGCGACATCCTGAGCAGAGCCCATAGGAAACTCCGGTTCAGGATTGATAAAACTCCACGTTGATCCATTATCGGTGGAACGAATAACTCCACTGTCACTGGTTCCTGCGAAAATGGTATTTCCAGAGGATGCCATGGACCAGACGGTGATTTTTTTGAAATTTGTGTCTACTGCATTCCAGCTGACACCATTGTCTGAGGAACGAAACATGCCACCGTAAGTCCCCGCATAAATGGTGGTACCATTTATTACAAAAGATTGGACATAGCCATTAGCTGGACCTGTTGCGACTCTGTTCCAGGTGGTACCACTGTCGGTGGATCTGAAAACGCCGTCTCCATTAGTACCAGCCAGAACTGTCCCATTAAAGAATCCAAGCGTCCGCATATACATATTGGTGATCCCGGTATTAGATTCTTTCCAGTTCTCTCCGTTATCCATAGTTGTATAGACCCCACCACCATGCGTAGCCACAAATAGTTTACTGCCCATCATCTCCAGAGATTCAACATTTGCTCCGTAAGGTCCATTCGTCGGCACCCAATCGGCATTGGCCGAACGTGCAAACCATGAGATAATTCCCATAATAACAACCGTTTGAACAACAAAATTTCTCATAAAATCCTTCCTTGAGCTATAGAACCGGATATACATGATTTTATTCTGTATATGGAACAAAAGCAATGGGTTATTTAAATGGATTTGTGATCAGAATCGAGGGGTGAGTTTGATGTTGTTACGACAGAAGGCTCTTCCGCAGATGAGAAAATTGGGAAATTTTGAAATAAAACGTCAAATGTTCAGACTTTTCAATTAGCGGCCATTAATTTGATATTTTAAAATCATTGAGGTAATTGAAAACCCCAAGTTTGTCTCGACTCCGCTCGACAAACGGCCTCAAAAACTGCACCCTGCGGCGTCGAAATGAGCAGAAAGGTGCTGAAACTGAGTTTTGCAATTACCTCTTATAAAAATATTTTTTCAAATCTCCACGTAAAACTATTATAATTGTAATAGGAAAATCAGTTCTACTATTTGAAAAAAAAGGATCCATAATGCATATAAGTTCAAAAGGACAGATAACTATACCACAGGAAATACGTAATGAATTCGGCCTTTTTCCCGATACAGAAGTTGAATTTATCAAAAAAGGGAACGAGATCATTTTAAAAAAAATTGAAGGTAAAAACATCAAAGGCAAAAAGATCATCAGTCATATGCGTGGGAAAGCTACAATTAAGATGCGTACTGATGAAATTATGGCCCTCACCCGGGGTGAACGCGATTGAACACAAACATCCTGGTTGATAGTAATGTGATACTTGATATTTTCAACATTGATACAAACTGGTTTGAATGGTCAAGTTCGCAAATTGAAATACTCGCGGATACTGCGACTTTTTATATCAACCCAATAATCTATTCTGAAATATCCGTTAGTTTTTCGAAAATTGAAGAATTAGAGGGTGCTCTTCCTAATGATTTATTCACATTTATTGATTTGCCACGCCAGGCGTTGTTTCTTGCAGGAAAAACGTTCTTGACGTATAAGCGAAACGGCGGCAAAAGAAATTCAACCTTGCCTGATTTTTTTATCGGCGCACATGCTGTTATTGAAAACATGGCATTGTTGACAAGAGATGTAGCAAGGTATAAGACCTATTTCCCCTCTCTCCAGCTAATTACTCCATAACGACACTTTTTTTAAATAGGTGGTTTCAGCGGTTTCTTCCGAACATGTCTTCCCTATCGGGAAACGTACACGAATTCTCAGCAGATTATGCCCAGGATTTAAGTGATATTGCATTTTTGGCGAGAAAAAATATTCAAAAATTAAAAGATGCCGGATGTAATCTGGTTCATCTGGACCGATTAGATGAATATAGCCATACATATTGTGAACTTGTTGCTAAATGTGCTGTCGAGTGTCGAGGAAGAGGACAGTACGTTTGTGTGCAGGGATCGTGACATGGCTTATACGTTTCTATTTGTTGCTCTTGAAGCAGTCCGGCGTGCCGCCCGTCATGCATTCTGGAATGACAAAAAGCGACTTCGAGGGTATGCTAGTGAATATTTTCGAAAGTCGTCGAGGAAGAAGAAGGGGAATTGAGAACGTTCAATAGATTCTCAATAAATGCATATGTGCACTGAAAAGCTGATTTCATTTCTCTTGCTCAGGATTGTATTGAAAAAATTCACATGGGCTTGCATATGTATTGATGGCTTGATATTGTTCAACAGATGAGGGTGGGATTCAGCAGGTTCTTTAAGTTTCTCACTCTCTTTTTTCTTAACGAATTCATCATCTTCATATCTTTAAATTAAAGTGTGGAGTGAGTTAATTTGAAGGTTGGTAGAAGTATCAGCCTTTTTTTTATTTAATTTTTATTTTTAGGATACGGCTTAAAAAATATTTAATGTAAATATAAAAAAATATTTTTTTGTGCTTGACTCCAATTTTTAGCTTTTTTGTTTTCACCAAAAGTACTGATTTTATTGCTCATTTCTATTTTTAAAATTTGAATTAAAATCTAATTAAAATAAAAATTGATAAAGTAAAAATATTTTCCATATTTTAAAGAAATGTCTTGACTTTTCAACAAAAAAGTATTATATTTATTAAAGTTAAAGTTTTCACACGAAAACCTATATACAAATTCAAGTGCAAATTTTCGGTTTTTAAAAAAAGTCTACTAAAAAGTTGAACTGTAGTTACTTTTGGGTAAAATTATAAATAGATATGTAAACAAATTTGAAAGGAGAATTAAAAAAATGACATAGCACAAAAAATGGTAGTGTAAGGTAGGGAATAAGCAGCAGTTGAATTAAGAGCAATATAATAAATTTAAATTTCTAATTTTTAGAAGGAGATTTCTTAAAAGATGATTAAAAGAAATGAGGGTGAAGCAATCGGGGATTTTTGTCAGAGGGCTTATAAAGAAGGATATCAAGTGATAGTGGACGGTGATGCTTTTTATATTACAGTTTATGGCTCATACTGTATTCCATTTGAAAAGGTAAATACACCTGAAATGATAATAAAATGGGTCAATCATTTATGTGAAAAAACAGCAATTACAACTGCTATCCTTGAAGACTTTTTGGAAATGAGTTGTTCACGTATAAATTTAAAGTTACACCCTTTCTGATTTTTAGGCTCTAATAAAGAGCCCTTTCCTTTTCAATATTTTATAAATCCTTTTAAAAACGGCGGTGATTTATTTCCTAACCCACTGATTTTAGATGAGATACATGTTTACTTTGCTGGATTGATAGTAAAATGTATATTACATAAATGTATTGCACTGATTGAGAAACGAGTTTTCAAAAATGATTTTCAAGACTCTTTTAATTTTCCTAATCACAAGTTCACCCATTCTTGCAGGCTCAACAGACACTCAGAAAAGTATTCCTGCAAAAGTAGATTCTCAACAGGTCATGTTACTATCTCAACAAATTGGTTCACTATTAAAGAAAATAGAAAGTATTGACACTTTGCTTCAAAAGCAAGCTATGCAGACTGTAAGTACACCTAAAAAAGAAAACTGGTGGAAAGAGAATGCTGGATGGATTAAAGATTGGGCTAATGTTTTATTTTTCTTTGCTGCCATAATTGGGACTGGGGCGACTCTTTGGTATAATAGAAAAACATTATTCAGTCCGTTGCGTACAGAAGTTTTTAAAAAACAGTTTGAAATCTACTGTGATATTTTGAATATCATCGACAATCCCAAAATTTATACTTATGAAGATTTGATCTTATTAAATTTGCTAACCTTTATGAATAGATATGAAAATTTTAAAATGGAAGTTACAAAAAGTAATGAATATTTTAGTAAATTGTTATCCGAGAGATTTGAAACTCTTGAAATATGCGATAGAGCTTTAATATCAGTAGCCGAAGAATTAAGATCTGCTTCAGATACATATACAAGTAAGGAGTATAATGGAAAATTTAAATTACTACGAATAAAAATCGACCATAACACACTTTCTGTATGGGAAACTTTGCAAACTAAAAGTGGAAGTACATTTGTTGCAACTAAAATTAAAGAGCAGGTACAAACCTTAATTGATAGTATAAAGGAAAGAATTATAAAAGAAAACTTTGTACCCAAAATTGAAAAGTATATAAATGAATTATATGAATGGATTAATGATAATATTGATGAAAATAAAAAAAATGACATAGAAACATCTTCCATTTCAACAGAAAGCCTAGCAATATATAGCTATTTCACTGATATAAGACGGGAATTTTGCGGATTGGATATAAACAGTAAAGAACAGATTAAAGCATTAAGAGAAGAGATTTGTCGACAATTAAAATTACACGAAATATTAAAAAAACCTGAGATAAAAATTATTTCTAACATTAAATCATTTATTAGACCTTTTATAATTTACTTAAAAACATAAAAATATATTAGGAAAAGTAAACAATGGTGAATCTCACAGAAATACTTATAAGTTCAGTTAGTAGTACGGTACTTGTAGGAATAGCAGCATTCCTTGCAAGGAACTGGATTTCAGAACGGTTAAAGCAAGGAATCAAGCATGAATATGACCTGAAGCTAAAGGAAGTTGAAAACAAGTACGACAGGGAGCAGATAAGTTTAAAAGCAAATTTTGATAAAGAAATATCCATCTATCAATATAAATTAGAACAGGTTCACCCAAAAAGAATTCAATTGATTGAAAAGTTGAATATGGATATAGATGATATTAATAGAGAAATTGAAATTAATTTGGATCTGCTTGATTTAATAAATGGTGGGCTAATTACAGCCGATTGTTCCAAGGTTGGGGAATTAGATATTAAAGAAAAAGAATTTTGCAGGTTCGCAAAAATGGCTGAATTTTATTTAACACCAAAACTTAATGGTTCGTTAAGAATAATAAAAAAACAATTTTCTTCGATAATTCTTCAAATGGTCCACAAAGACTTTGTTTCAGAGAAATTTAATAAATCCATCAAAGATATAAGAATTGATTGGGATTCATCTCAAATTGAAATCGATAACTTCTTTAATCTATCGAAAGATGTAATAAATGAAAATGCAAATTAGAAATTTTGATTAGGAAAACTATGACAGATACAATAATTCAACTTCTTCATGATACAGTTTTCATTCATGATACCATATTCAGAGTTGATACTTTGTTTGTGGCTAATACAGCCCTGAATTCAGTTAAAGGTTCTAATAATCAACTATGGACTACTTTTATTCCTGTTCTTGCCGCAATCGTTACTTCAGTAGCTACTTTGATACTGTTTGTTTTAACTTACAGGAAAGATGTTAAATTCAATAAGGAGAAGTATGTTGCAGAACAAAATAAATATAAGTTTGAAAAGGAACATTCAAAGCGTGTTGAAATTATTGAAAACATTCATAGTGAAATATATCTACTTGTATCTACTATAAATGATTTCTCAACATATTATAGATTAGTTGGTGATAATTTATTTAGAGAAGAAATGGATAAAATTTATGACAAATTCGAAAATATTAACAAACTATGTGGGTTAGTTTCTTTATACTTTGATGACAATTATATTACCACGTTTTATGAAATTAAGGATAAAGTTGACAAGGTATATGTAGCTTTCTTGACCAAAGATTTGAGTACAGAAAAACTTATTTTAATTAATGAAATTAAAGAATTAAAAATGAAGCTCCTGGAATTTTCAAAGGAAATTATCAACACTAAAAAATAAAAAGAGTTGCAGTTTTTTGAGGACTGCAACTTTAGACATGTTAGTTAAGCAGTAATAATATTATTGCTGTAACTACTTTTCCATCAATCTCAAACTTTAAAGTAAATTTAGAGATTTTGATTGAAAAAGTCATAAGATACACCCTCCCGCAAATCCATGCGATAGTGTATAGAAATGGCTAAATTAAAATATTATGTAATTTTGTAATTTGCAAGTTAAAGGAATAAAAAAATAATAGTTAAGACTTTTTCAATTCCCACTTTTCCCCTTGCTTTAATCTACTGATTTTTAGTATAAGATATAGTAAGGGCACTAAGGTTCACGCAGTACAACGCAAGCCCCTCCCCCAGGTGAGAAATAGAAGAAAACTTGTGTTAAATAGATGAAATTGGTACTTGGTAAAACTTACTGACTATACGTGATCGCGATTGAGCACTGTGAAAATGAAATGGGTATACAGATTGTGGTATCCATTTGTAATTGTATTTTAATAAGGTAATAAGGTTAAAAATCATTATCATTATACATTTGCCCCTATTAAGGTTTTAACAAATACTAAGGTTTTAATAGATTAAATTTTCTGCATTAGGGTTTTAACAAATACTAAGGTTTTAAAATTTCTGTTCTCCCCATATACCACAGCCTGATTCTCCACAAATAGGCCTCTTCAGTCACTCACGCTACACGCTAAAGCGCGTTAGTTTGGACGGCGGGTGCTACCCGTAATGGAATGAAGGGTATCAGTGTTTTCTGACCCAGGTGTACTCACCGCAGGGCAGAAAATACCGCACTTCTGCACCGCTCAGGGTGCGTTTTTGAGATTGTGTGGTATAGGCAACTGAAGAACGATTATTACCTCAAAGGAGCTCATCTGCAAAAAGAGTGGCATATATTCCCCAAAAAATAATCCATAAAAGAGGGCGCTACGGGAGGTTTGACCACAAATTCTGACGACAGGAAGAATTTATCGTGGCAAACCTTCCGTATCGGGAGGGGAGTCAAAAAGACGAATACCATTGCTGCGGAAATGCGATCAATGCAAACAATGGTATTTGGCTTTTTGCGGGGGAGGGTGCGTTGTTACAACGCAAGCCCCTCCCCCAGTTGGGGAATTGAGAAAAATTCCTCTCCATAATATATCTTTAATATTATTCGTATTATCTGGCAAAATTACGTATCTAATTGTACGTATCAGTACGAATACGCTATTTCTATCTCATCATTCGAGTCTCTTACTAACCGAATTTTCTGGAGACACTTCCGATGCTCGTTCTTTTCTGGATTATTTCAGCACTGCTGCTTTTGATATTTCTGTATTTCCTTTTTATGATAAATCCATTTAAGCGACCGTTTCTTACCGAGAGTGACTGGACCCATGCCAGGGTTCCCTGGTGGCAGATATATTATGCATCGAAGTATCTCTTCCCGGTGAAACGTGACCGGCGCGGCGAAAAAGTTGCGGAGATATTCAAACGAAACATGGCGGCGGATCCTGCGGGGCCGGCACTGATGGATCCGGAATCGCTGACTATTCATGCGGCGGGTGACCTGATGTGCCGCAGGGATCTGGTGGGTGAGGGTGGTGCAAGGCTTTGGGATTATGTCGGGAAAGAGTTTTTTGCTGCGGATCTCTGTATCGGGAATTTCGAGTTTGCTGTAAATCCGGACTGGGTGATTGAAAAAATAATTCGCTACTCGGTCCCTTCAGAGCAGGCATTTCCGCTTCTTGAAGACAAACGGTTCGGACGGTTTCATGCAGTTTCTGTTGGTAATAATCATATCAATGACAGTCTTAAAGGTGGAATTATCTCTACCTGCAATTTCCTGGATTCCGTCGGAGTGATTTACTCTGGCGCGAACCGGACAGCTCAGGAACAGGGCAATTTTCCGATTATTGAGAGAAACGGGGTGAAAATTGCGTTGTTATCCTACACTTTTTCGACCAATGGTGTGCCTGTAGATGCCGGATTTGAGTTTGGAGTTAACCTTGTTCGATTTAACGCACTTAAGGATGGTGATTATGATCCATCACTGATCCATCACCACATTAAACTGGCAAAGGAGCGAGGTGCCGATTTTATAATCAGTTCTCATCACTGGGGAGTCGAGTTTGAATATTATCCGCCCAAAAGAATTACTGAGCGGGCGCATGATCTTCTTGATGCCGGGATTGATCTGATTATCGGGCATCATCCCCATATTCTCAATCCTGTGGAGCGATATAAGACCCGTGATGGGCGTGAGGCGGTTGTGTTGTACTCCCTTGGAAATGTGACCACCTATGCGCTGATTACATCGAAGCAGCGGATGGGTTCTTTTGCCTCACTTACTCTTGAAAGCGGGATTGATAGCGCAGGGAAAAAAGTTGTTCGTATCAATGAAATTGCACTTCAGCCGATCTATCACTGTCTGGAGCGAAAGGGTGGCAAACTGACTAATCGCTTGATTCCGGTGTATGCGGCTGCACAATCAATCCTTAAAGGTGAAAATCTCTTTCAGTTGAGTGGGCACTATCAGAAAATCATTGTGAAATTATACAGGGAGCATCAACGGTATTTCATTCAGGATGGAATTTCCTATCATTAATGATTGAATTATAAAGAGTTATAACATATCTGGAATTAAGAAGGTTTTGAGAGTATTTTTTATCTGTGCTATGGTACTTTTTTGTTACAGGATCTGATGTTGATATAAAACGCTCAGAGAAGCAAATGCTACTTATTGAGATATATTTTGATGTGGTTATACATACTTCGATAAACTCAGTATGAGCGCTCCGATTCAATTGCGCTCATCCTGAGCTCGTCGAAGGATGGTAAGGATGAGTTTTGCAATTACCTCATTTTTTAAGGAACTAAAAATGCTTGTTGAAGTAGAGATTTCATCATTCGCGCTGGATCCATCAAGGAACACGCCGGTGATTATTCTCAAAGAAGTTAGTGGAAAACGGACGCTGCCGGTTCCAATCGGTCCGCTTGAAGCCAGTGCGATAGCTATTGAATCGCTGAAAGTAACGCCGGATAAGCCGCTGACGATCGATTTGACTCGTATAATAATGGAACAGCTGGGTGGAAAACTGACCCGGGTGATTATTTCAGACATTATTGAGAACAGCCTTCATGCGCGTCTTCAGATTGTTCGGGGAAATGGTGCTGTAACCATGATCGATTGCAGGCCCTGTGATGCGCTTGCTTTGGCAATGCGTTGTAAAACACCCCTTTATGCAATGGATCTACTGTTCGATAAGATTCAGAATGGAAGCAGCCTCTCTGAAGGGGAAAAACTTAGAAAACATATATCATCTATAGATACACTTGATTTTGGTCGTTATATTCTGGAGTAATTATGTATCGATTCTGGTATTTTGCTGTTATTCTTGCTCTTTTGATCCCGTCATCAAACGCATTGGGTGCCTTGACAACATATGATCGGGCAGTTCGGACGTATTCGGAGGGAAAGTATGATTCTACGGTCATCATTATCAAAGAACACCTCCGTAAGTATATCAAGGATCCACAGTCTGAAAAACTGGTTCCGCTGGTTACAGAAGCGCTGATGCGAAAAGGGGATACAGAATCTGTTCATCGCCTTGTAGCAATGTTCAGGCAGCAATATCCGGCTTCTGTCTATATGGCCAGGCTCTCCTATCTTGATGGTGTTGCCTATGCAAAAGAGGAAAAATTCTTAAAAGCGCTCAACTCATTTTCCGCCGCACTGGATGGAGGAGTCACGCGTTCGCTTGATTCGTTGATAATGGTAAACTCTGAATTGATTGCGACTGCAATGTGTGCCGATGAGTTCTCATCAATACCATCAAAGCTGCTTCACAGCAGAATCGCAGAACTTATACGATTTTATGAGATTCAGAAATTTTTTCAATTCGGGGAATATACCCGGGCGCAAACACTTGCAGACCAGTTTCAGAAAAAATTCCCGCGTTCCCGTTACAATCAGAAAGTCAATAACTTCTTTGCAAAATCAAAATCAAAGGTGCGGGAAACATCATCGATAAATGTTGGCATTATGGCACCGTTATCTGGTGATGAAGGAGAGATCGGAAGGAAAATCGTTTCGGGAGTACAGCTGGCGATTGAGCAGTTCAACAGTCAGAAGATGCTTAAAGTAAAGCCGCTTCTGTTTGATACAAAAGGAAGCATGATCGAGACTGCCCATAAAACTAAGGAGTTGATCGATCAGAAATCTGTCCCGGTAATTATTGGCCCGATGCTCAGTCACACAGCCACCGTGTGTGCTGCTATGGCGATGGATAAGCCGGTAGTCATGATCTCTCCGACAGCTACCGATGATGGCATCTCGGAACTGGGGAAAAACATTTTCCAGATGAATACCACCATGGGGGTACTTGCCAGAAAGATCGCTTCATACGCAATTGACAATCTCAATATTCGTGAATTTGCTATTATGGCACCCGAGACTCCTTATGGTCGCCTGATGGCTGAAAATTTTAAACAGGAATTGCTAAAAAGGAATATTGATGTTGTTGCTGAAGAGTATTTTGAGGAGGGCGGTAATGATTTCGGGATACAGTTTAATGCACTGCGTTCACAACTTCTCAGCCGCTACATCGATAAACGGATGCTGGAAAAATCAATCGATTCCAAAAGCCGTGCACTGGTGCGGGCTGACAGCACACGTTACGCCGACAGTACGCTTCCGGTGCAGGGCCTCTTTATCCCTGCTGAAGCTGAAGATATAGTCATGCTTGCGCCTCAGGTTGCTTTCCATCGGATTCGAACGCAGATTCTGGGATCCAACGGTTGGCACAATCAGAAAGTCATCGATGATGGTAACCGGTATGTACTCAACACGATGTTTTCGGCAAGTTTTGAGCCCGATCAGACCCAGAGTAACTGGATAGATTTCAAAAAAGCATTCAAAGCGCGTTATAACAGTGAGCCGGATAAAATTTCCGCCATGGGATACGATGCTGCATCACTGGTACTGAAGGCAATTGAGACTGCCGGTGATGATCCTGAAAAGATTACTGAAGCATTGTCAAATATTACGGGGTATAGCGGGTTGTCAAGCACCATTTCATTCAGCCCAAAAAGCGGTACCAATACCGAAGCGATAATCATGAAAGTCACCCAGAAGGGGTTTGTGCGGGTGCAGTAACCCTGCCTGCATGGCTTGAAGATGGGCACATTGATATATTTCATAAAAGAAGCGGTCCGTGGGCTCATTGAAGCCAAACTGATGACCTTTGTCTCCATTCTGTCCATCGCCATGACCCTGACTTTTGCATGTGTGATTGTGCTTATTGTAACTAATGTTGGTGCATTTATCAATAAGTTGGGCGATCAGGCTGATATGGCAGTGTACCTTGAGGATGCGACTGCCGGAAATGACGAAAAGCTCGAGGAACTGCTTGCAACTGTTAAAAAATTACCACAGGTAGCACGAGTTAAATATGTCAGTAAAGATTCTGCAGTACAGCGATTCTCCAGTATCTATGGAAAAGAGATGCTCGAATCAGTAGACCAGAACCCACTTCCGGCCTCACTGGATATCTTTATCAAACGGGATATGCAGACCAGCGAATCGGTCAGGATACTCGAGAGAGAGATTACCCGTCTTGACGGAGTTGAGAGTGCACAGACTGCCTGGGAAGGAATCAGTACGCTTGAGAATTTTCAGTGGACTTTTATCATGGGGGCTTTCGTTGTATTTGCAGTGATGATCCTGCTGCTTCATTCGATGATTGCCAATACGATAAAGTTGACTATTTACGCCCGTAAAGAGCTTGTGCGCAATATGCGTCTTGTGGGCGCAACTAATTTTTTTATCAGCATGCCGTTTATTCTTGAAGGTATGCTTCAGGGATTGACCGGTGGCCTTGTCAGTGTACTGCTTTTAACATTAGTAAAAGTTACTTTTGCCCGGTTCATTATTGCATGGGATTTTGATTTTTTACCATTGATAACAATAGCCGCAGGGGTGGTATTCGGTTGGATAGGAAGTATGAGTGCAGTTCGAAAATTTCTGGTCTGATACTGCTATTCTTCTCTGTCCTGATCTGCACTGCTCAGGCCCAGGAAAGTGACCTTCTAAAGCAGTATGACCGGGATATTACCGCAAAATCAGGTGCTCTTGACTCGATCAAAGCTGAGATCGTGAAGGGACGGCAGGTACTTTCATCACTTCAAAAGGATGAAGGCAACTATCTGGAGCGGCTGGAACAGGTAGAAAAGAACATCTCTGCATCAAAGCTTTACCTTTCGATTCTTCAGGGGCAGATTGACAGTGTCGAAACAGTTATTCAGCATCTCAAGGATTCTCTTGTCATAGCACAGGGGAAACTTCAGGACCGTAAAGCTGTAATGGTTAAGCGATTACGAATAGCGTACAAGCAGATGGCGGTCAATCCAATCATGCTGCTGCTTCAATCAAAAAATCCCGTTGAATTCATCACCCGCACCCGCTATCTTCAGGAGGTTAATCGATACGACAAACAGCTTATGAACGAAATCACCACAACCCGCCAGAACATCGACCGAAGATCAATACTGCTGACACAGCAGCGTGAAGAACTCTCGGATCTGCTGGATTCCAAGAAAACAGAACAGAAAATGTTGCTTGATGAAGAGCTGCAGCGTAAAACGATGCTTACCGATGTTCGCAGCAAAAAACAACTATACACTGCGATGATCAATGAGCTTGAAGCGGCGCAGAAGCAGTTAAATATTATAATTACTACGCTACAGGAAAAACGCAAGAAAGCAAAAAAGCAGCTTTCATCATCATCTGTAATGGCTTTTGAAAAGCGAAAAGGAAAACTTGCCTGGCCTGTCGAGGGAAAGATTGTTACACCATTTGGAAAAATCGTTCATCCCGTGTATAAAACCGTTACTATGAATAATGGTATTGATATAGGTGCCGCAAAAGGTACATCGGTGCGTTGTGTCGCTCCGGGAACGGTTATTCATACCGGTTGGATGCGTGGATTGGGACAAATCGTCATTGTTGATCATAACGGAGGTTATATTACGGTATACGCACATCTTCAGGCGATCACTGTCCGGATGGATCAGGCGGTCGATTTCGGTACACGACTTGGCAATGTCGGCGATACCGGAGCGATGGGTGATGCGAATCTGCATTTTGAAATACGGAAAAGCACCGATGCCTTTAATCCATCGGAATGGCTGGAGAAATAACTATGGCTGGAATTAACTGGAAGAAACTGATCGCACAGGATCGGATCAAGACGGTACTCGACTCCGCTTTTGAGAGTAATACCCTTGGCCATGCTTATCTTTTGTGTGGTGATGCCGGAAGTGGGAAGTTTGCAGCAGCGTTTGATCTTGCTCAGGCTCTGTTGTGCACTTCGGATACTGGCAAACCGTGTGGTGAGTGTGTCTCCTGCAAAAAAATGAGCCGCTACTCGCATTCAGATTTTCATGTGATCATGCCGGTCGCTCTGGAAAAGGAGCATAAAAGTTCGGATGGAAAGCTTTCTGAGGCCGGGTGGCAACTGCTGTCTGAAACGGTGATTAAACGAATTGAAGACCCTTATGCGCTGCGGACATTCAGTGCTATTCCATCGATGCCGGTTGAGTGGGTAAAAGAGGTCACCCATGCGATAAATCGCGGAGCACTTGAAGGTAGCCGGAATGTGGTGATTATGGATGGTGTTGATCTGATGTCCACTGAAGCTGCCAATGCAATGCTCAAGACCCTTGAGGAACCGCCGGCAGGAACGGTGATGCTTTTGTGTACGACCCGTATCCATGCGGTACTTCCGACAATTATCTCCCGATGCCAGATCCTGCGCTTTGGCTGGCTATCTCCGCAGACGATATGTTCAACATTGGCCCAACGGTTCAATTTAAGTGAGAAGGATCCTAAAATCACTTCATGTATGGGATTTGGTTCTCTGGGTGAAGCTGTTGCACAGTTTGAGAATCCGGCAAGTGAGCTTCTGGATGATGTTCTTAAATTCTGGAGGTGTTGCATTGATGAGGATTGGTCGAGTTTACCCGGATTAATCGATACATTTTCTATGCTGGATGATTATGGAAGTTATCAAAAAATCTTTTTACTGATCATGCAGGGTATTCGTAGTTCTTTTTTCAGGACCCTGGATGGGGCTGAAAACTATATTATGAGCGACGGTTCTCCTGAATTTCCTGTTCAGGGTATACGTACTCCCGAAAATGCAGGCGAATTGATCGATCTGTGTGAACGGTCGATCAGCTATTTACGATCAAGGGCTGGTATAGCACTTGTCCTTGCCGAGTTCGCCATTTCAGTTATGGAGATAATTAATGGGAAAAAATGCCGAGTTGGTTGAAGTTGTTTTTAAAGGTGAACGGCGGGTAATTTACCGTGACCGTAATGAACTCGAGATCCTCGAAGGGGATTATGTCATTGTCGAAGCCGAACGTGGTAACGACATGGGAAAAGCATCTTGTGTGGGTTCACTTGTACGTCTAAAGAGAGGTAAGGGTGAAACACGTAGTATTATAAGAAAAGCGAATGACCATGATCTTGAAGTGTATAATAAAAACCGTGAAAAGGAGAAATCTGCTCACAAGGTATGTAAAGAGAAGATTAAAGAGTTTAATCTTGATATGAAGTTGATCGATGTGGAGATGCAGCATGATGGAAGCAAGATCACCTTCTTTTTCACCGCTGCCCAGCGTGTTGATTTCAGAGAGCTGGTTAAGGATCTTGCATCAGTATATCGTACACGAATCGAGCTGCGACAGATCGGCGTTCGGGATGAAGCAAAGCGGATCAGCGGGTGCGGTGTTTGCGGCCGCAAACAATGCTGCAGTGCGTTTCTAAACGAATTTGAACAGATTACCACACAGATGGCTAAAAACCAGCAGCTTGCTCTCAACCCCTCAAAACTCTCGGGTAATTGCGGAAGACTTCTGTGCTGTCTGCGGTATGAAGATGATTCCTATATAGAATTTTGTAAAGAATATCCGCCTGTTGGCGTGCCCATCACCCTTAATGGTAAACGTGGCATGCTCAGTTTTATCAGTATCTTTAACAACAAAGGTCTGTTTCATTACGATGAAGGCGGGCAGGAGTGGTTTGCTCCTGAGGATCTGAAGAAAGGAATTGTTGAAAATGTCAACGTCAACTCCATCTGAGGCAACCGGCCAATCCAGGATTCTGGTGACCAGTGCGTTGCCATACGCAAATAATAACATTCATCTTGGCCATCTTTTTGAAGCTGTCCAGACCGATGTCTATGTACGATATCACCGTTTGCGGGGTGCAACAGTACGCTATGTCTGTGCTGATGATACTCATGGAACGCCGATAGAGCTTGCTGCACTCAAACAGAAAATAGCACCGGAGCAGCTGGTTGAGCAGACCCGTAAAGACCATATGCGCGATTATGCCGGGTTCAATATCTCTTTTGACATTTTTTATACGACGAATTCCGATGAAAACCGGAAATATGCCGAGTTTATCTATAAAAAGCTCAGAGACAACGACCTGATTATCGAAAAAGAGATCAGTCAGTACTTTTGCGAACACGATAAAAGGTTTCTTCCGGACCGGTTTATCGTTGGCGGCTGCCCGCGTTGCAAAGCTGAGAAGCAGTATGGTGACGTTTGTGAAGCATGCGGTGCGACCTATGAACCGACTGAACTGACCGAACCGAAATGTATAATCTGTGGCAATGCGCCGGTTCTCAAACAATCACGCCATTTTTATGTGCAATTGAAAAAATGTGAAGGTTTTTTAAGAGAATATATTGGCAGTTCCGGTGCGCTTCAGGGGGACATCCGCAACTTTGTGACATCATGGATCGATGATGGGCTCAAGGAGTGGTGTATCTCCCGTGATGGCCCCTATTTCGGATTCAAAATCCCCGATACCGAAGATAAATACTTTTACGTATGGCTGGATGCTCCAATCGGGTATATTTCATCAACTGATCGTTACTGTAAAGATCATGGTGAACGGGTTGAAGATTACTGGGGAAGCGATAGCGATACGAAAGTAGTCCATTTTATTGGTAAGGATATCGTTTATTTTCATGCGCTATTCTGGCCTGTCATGTTGAAAAACGCTGGATTCAAGCTCCCATCAAGGATTTTTGTCCACGGATTCCTCAATATTGAAGGGGAAAAGATGTCAAAATCCCGGGGAACATTCATTCTTGCAAAGGACTATCTCGAAAAGGTAAAACATCCACAGGCACCGGAGTTTCTCCGTTTCTATTTTGCATCAAAGCAGATGCCTAATACCGGTGATGTCGATCTTAACAAAAACGAACTTTTGACAAAAACTGCAACGACGCTTGCCAATAATATCGGAAATTTACACCACCGTACGCTGGTGTTCTGTGACCGCTATTTTCAGAAGAGCATTCCTGATGCCCCCTGGGATGAAGCGATCGCGACTATTGTTGAAGAAGCCGGGCGTGAGATTGCTCAGTACTATGAAAATGGTGAATTTAAATCTGTTGTTGAAAAAATCCATGCGTTAGGGAGTCTGGGAAACAAGTACTATCAGGACGCTGCTCCATGGGAACAGATGAAAACCGATCCACAGAAGGCTGCAACAGTGATGGTGACTTGTGTTAATCTGATCAAAGCGCTTGCGGTTTTTCTTAAGCCGATAACTCCGGAAATTACCGGCAGTATCGAACGTCAGATCGACACTATTCTTAAATGGGAAGATTATGTTTTTTCATTGCGGAACAAGCCACTTGGCGTGACTGATAAAATTGTCAAGCCATTTGAAGAATCCGATCTTGATGCAATTTTTGTAGCGGCAAGTCAGAATAAAGTTCAGCAGGAAAGTTCAGCAACTCCAGGGTTGATCGATATAAACCATTTTAAAGCGGTTGATCTCAAAATAGCGGTGATTAAAAGCGCAGAGAAAGTTGAAAAGTCAAGCAAACTGTTGAAACTTCAGGTGGAAATCGGAAAGGAGACCCGACAGATTGTCGCTGGAATTGCAGCACATTACAAACCGGAAGAACTTCCTGGAAAACAGGTGGTAGTGGTTGCAAACCTCAAGCCTGCTACACTCTTTGGACTTACTTCCGAAGGTATGCTGCTTGCAGCTCAGAACTCCGGGGGAGAACTTGTACTTATTCATCCGGAAAAACCGGTTAATTCCGGAGTTAAAGTAGGATGAGCAGATTTGTACCGGTTAAGGAACGGATAACGGTAAGGCAGGTCGATCAGAACACAGCTGAACGTCTTGCAGCTGAACTCAACATTCCCACCGGTATCGCAGCGGTGCTTGTTGGCCGCAAATTTACCACCTACGAAAGTTGTAAATCATTTTTCAGGCCGGAATTAAGTGGCTTTTACGATCCATTCCTGTTTGTAGAGATGGAAAAGGCGGTTGCGCGTATCCTCGATGCTATTGCCAGACACGAAAAGATCATGGTATATGGCGATTACGATGTCGATGGGGTGACATCGACTTCTCTGATGGTCCATGTGCTGCGAACGTTAAAGGCTGACTGTGACTACTACCTTCCCAACAGACTCACCGATGGATACGGTATAAGTAAACATGGTATCGAGCAGATCTGCAAAGGCGGCGCACGGTTGATTGTATCGGTAGACTGCGGAATTACCTCCACAGAAGAAGTTGTGCTTGCCCGTGAAGCGGGAGTCGATTTCATCGTTACCGATCACCATGAGCCAAAGGAAACAGTTCCGAAGGCAATTGCAGTACTCAACCCCAAAGCTCCGGGATCCGGGTATCCCGATACTGCGCTCGCTGGTGTTGGTGTTGCACTTAAATTGTGTCAGGCACTTGCAATAAAAAGCGGGTATGGAGAATCGCTCTGGAAACCGTATCTTGATCTGGCTGCACTCGGTACAGCTGCAGATATTGTCCCTCTGACCGGTGAGAACCGGATTATTGCCCGCTACGGATTTGAACAACTCTCTGATTCTTCTTTAATAGGAATCCGCGAACTGATCGCTCAGCAGGGTCTTACCGGTAAAAAGCTGTCGACTTCACAGGTGGTCTTCCAGCTTGCGCCCTGTATCAATGCGGTAGGACGTCTTGGTGATCCACGTCGTGGGGTGGAGTTGCTGCTTACCAGTGATCAGGCTACCGCTGTAAGTTATGCCAAAGATTTACGGGCAGCAAATATCGAACGCCGTGAACTTGACAATGCTGTCGCTGAGGAAGCTGGGGCATGGGTCTACTGCAACTGCGATCCCGATAGCGATGTCGCTATTGTTGTTGGCAAAGAGGACTGGCATGTCGGGGTAATCGGTATTGTGGCATCAAAGATGGTCGAGAAATTCCATCGTCCATCGATACTGCTTTCTATTGACAGTGATGGTATGGCACGGGGATCGGGTCGAAGTATCCCGGGGCTTCATCTGCTTGAAGCGCTCAACCGCTGTGCAGACATACTTGAAGGATTCGGTGGACATGCGGCTGCGGCTGGTTTGACATTGAAAAGTGAGAATATCGATACATTCCGTAAAAAGTTTAACAGTATCGTACGTGAGATGGTCAATCCTGATGATCTCCTGCCACTGGTTGTTGCTGATGCTGAGGTGTCACTTGCGCAATTGACACCAAAGTTTTTTCGTATTATTAAGGAAATGGAGCCGTTTGGTCCGGGAAATATGCGGCCGGTTTTTCTCTGCCGCGATCTTCAGCACCGTATTCCACCACGTATCGTCGGAAGCAATCATCTCAAAATGTGTGTTACTGCTGAAGGGTCGGTCATGGATGCCATCGGGTTCAATCTGGGAGACCGTATTGCAGATGTCACCAAAAATGGGGAGTTTGGCCTTGCCTTCTCGCTTGAAGAAAATGAGTGGAATGGAAAAATTAACTTACAGATGAAAGTCAGAGGCGTATCTCTATGAAAATGTGGGATGGACGGTTCAGTAAACCATCTGCGGCACTGATGGAGCAGTTTCACAACTCTCTTCCTTTTGATAAAACCATGATCGAAGAGGATATCCTTGGGTCGATAGCATGGGCACGTGCCCTTAAAAATATCGGGATATATTCACAGCAGGAACTTGATACTGTAAAACAGGGACTTGAAGCAATCCTGACTGATTACAGAGAGGGAAAAATCACCTTTCTCCACTCCGATGAAGATATCCATATGGCGGTGGAGCGACTGTTGGTGGAAAAAATCGGTGATCCTGCCGCACGACTTCATACTGGACGCTCGCGAAATGATCAGGTTGCAACCGATACACGACTATATGTAAAGAAACACCTCGTAGAACTCCGGAAGTTTGTCGAAGAACTTCAGAGAGCATGCGTTATCCGTGCACAAAGCGATATCGATATTATAATTCCTGGTTACACACATCTTCAGCAGGCACAGCCGATACTTCTTGCGCATTACTGGATGTCCTTTTTCTTTGCACTCGAACGTGAAAAGAGCAGGATTGATCATGCCGTAGCGACAACCGATATTATGCCGCTTGGAAGTGGGGCAATAGCCGGTTCGGGATTTAATCTTGATAGAAAACAGATTGCATCAGACCTGGGATTCTCATCAGTGTCACAAAATAGTATCGATGGAGTCGCATCACGCGATTTCATCCTTGAGTCGCTTAGTGCGCTGGCATCATGCGCGATTCTGATCAGTCGCTATGCTGAAGATATGGTGATCTGGTCATCAAAAGAGTTCTCGTTTGTTGAGCTCGATGATGCATGGTCGACAGGTTCCAGCATGATGCCACAGAAGAAAAATCCCGATTCTGTCGAGTTGATACGGGGTAAAACCGGACGTTTTATTGGCAATTACATGCGCTTTGCAACTACCAGTAAAGGTGTTGGGCTTACGTATTACAAAGATCTTCAGGAAGACAAGGAACCAATATTTGATAGTCTCTATCAAATGGAGATGGTACTTAAAGTTTTTACACAGGTGCTTCTGACAATAAAAGTTAAGAACGAATCGATTAAAAAGGATCTCGATCCATTTTTAATTGCAACCGATCTCGCCGATTATCTGGTAAAGAAAGGCATGCCATTCCGTCAGGCGCATAAAGTTGTGGGTAGAATCGTTGGCTACTCTGTAGAATCCGGAATCGCTCTGGACAAAATGGGACAAAAAAAACTTGCCGAATTTTCTGACCTCTACACTCAGGATGTCGAAGCGCTGTTTGTCTGGCAAACAGCAGTTGACAACAGGTGTATTGAGGGTGGTACTGCGAGAGTGAGTGTTGAGAAGCAGATTAAGGATGCGTTAGCAATATTGGATAGCTGTAAATGATCCCTCACCCTGTTTTAAAAGGCCTTTTTAACTTTTAGTTCAGGTTTTCTTATATGTTTTAATTTTTCATACTTCACTTAAACAGATTGAGGATTACCTGGTTTTCCTGATGCTTTTCGTTCCGGCACTTTAACAAAATATAGAAGTGGTTTCAAAAATAGCATTTTCGATGCAACTTATTAAGATGTCGTGTTCAACAGGTGAAAAGTCATGATCCATCGAGTTCTCGCAATCATTCTTCTTGCATCTGCAATTGTTGAAGCCGATGACTCACTCGTTCAGACTGCAATCATAACTAATGTACCGACTCCGATAAAAATTGCATTTTCCGGCACCTACCATCTGATATTTTCGATTGAATCGCATACTCAACTTTCCATTTATGATGTCAGATCGCGCATGCTTATCGAGAGTCATAAGCCTGTTAATGCATTTACCGACCTGGATATCACACCGGATGGCAGATATCTCTTTGTTGCGGATTACGGTGGGTCAGAAATGGGGTCCGACAAACCCTATAGTCCTCATTATGTCCACCGATACGATATAATGAAAGGTAAATGGGTCACTCTTAAAGCGCCCTGGATCGGCTATAGGATCGAGGCCGTGTCAGAAAGCCGTGTCTTACTTCTGGAACTTGATCAATGGGTTGATGTGACGATCAACAGTTTTAATGCGACTGGGAATAACATGGTCGAGCTATGCAGGGCTCGTGGGGATTATTTCGGTGATATCGAATATGACCCCAAAACGGGCCGGATCTTTCATGGGAATACCAGATCATCGTCGAGTGAAATCCACACACTTCGTCTTGACAAAGACAGCCTCATTTATACAGAATATACCGAAGCCTACGGAACAGCGCAAAATGGCGGTGGAAGCAGTGTTTTGTCACTCTCCGGTGTATACTTTTTTTATGGAAAATTGCAGGTTGACGCAAAAAACGTCCAGAAGAATATCCGGACCTTTCCTGAAGCCATTTATGCAGCGAACGACCGGATCGCCTGCGGCCACACAGGATATTACGATATTACAACTGCAAAACAACTCGGAACATACGCAACGTTGGGTTATGAAAATACCATGGCATTCAGCGAAAATGGCACATTTTTCTGCAGGTATAATGAAGGGGATCACTCTCTGCGAATCTATCGTCAATCTTCCGGATTATCAAATCAGAATCTCTATCATATGTATACTGTTCGGAATTGCAGACCTGAAGCAGTTGTGCTGTTTGATCTGCTCGGAAAGCGTGCCGGTGTTCAGGGTGCAATAAAAATCGGGAATGATACACGGAAAAGTATTTTCATGTTGCCTCAGGGAAATGCATCTGGCTTGTATTTGACAATACCTGCACAACGAAAGCCTGATCATGAGTGACAGCTTCAAAAAAGTAGTTATTATCCTTAGAATGTGCGGGCTGATTGTCGTACTCCTGTTTTTATTATGCGCTAAACGTGATGGGTTTTATGGACGCTCAAATCCATTTGATCCTGGTGGGATGGACTGGCGGTTCGATGGAAAACCAGATCTAAGTATCCAGGTAGAACATCCGTCCTTGTGGTCTGATTTCAATTTTGATGATTCGACCGGTATGATTACAGTAAAGTACAGCATGCATGATGTAAATGTACCGTACGATGTAGCAACACTCACCGTCCTGAGTGGTACTTCGCTCCCGGCTCTGAAGGAGGTCGCGACAATTACCGACACTGGTGGTGAATACATATTTACAGGGCTTAAAAGGAGTACTCACTATTATTGTCAATTTATCGCGAGGGATTCATGGGACAGCAGTGTGATAATCAGCGACTCATTTACCACGCCGGGTGGCATTCCGCCGTCCCGGCCGAAAGTTCGGGCAATAATTGATACCACCTTTGGTGTTATCCTTGACTTAAGTCCAAATATTTCGAAACATACCTGCATATGGCGATCAGAAAACCCGGTTGGACCGTATCGTATTGTCAAAGACACCCAGTACTCTTCGTCAAATCGTTTCTATTATGATACACTGAACGATTATCATATGCGCTATTACCGGATCGGCGCAATGAACGAGTCCGGTGTTTCTCTTTCCGGGCCAACACTGTTCGGACACAGGATTGCTTTCGATAGCTGGGCGCCAACAGGGGTTACAGTTTTTTACCCTGATTCGCACCATGTAACCATTTCATGGGTTTCATCTGGTGTGGGTGTCGCATATGCACTTTTCAGAGCAGACTCGGCAAATGGAATCTTTGCGCTACGGGGAAATACAAAATCGACTCAATTCAGTGATACATTGCTTCGTTGCAGTCGTTATTTTTATCGTATTGCATCAGTCAAAGATGACCGAATGAGCAGATTGAGTGCAGCTGTCACATTGTCTCCACCTCCTTCGCCTGATAATCTGAAAGCTACTAACGGGGTTTACACTGACCGGGTTCACCTCTCATGGTCGTCAGTTCCAACAGCCTGTGGGTATAATGTTTATCGGGGCAATTATAGTTATAGCACTGATCCCACAGTTATAATCGGTACCAGTTCAAAGCCGGTTTTCGATGATTTTCTTGACTCTGCATGCAATTTCTACTACAAGGTTTCTGCCTTCAATCTGTTTGGCGATCCGGGTCCATTTTCATCGACGGTGCAGGGTTCTCCACTGCCGCTTGAAATTCCAGCTTCAGTTAGCGCATCGCAGGGACTATGTTCGCGAATGGTCAAGATTTCCTGGTCACCGGTGAAAGATTGTAAATCGTATATCGTCTACCATGGGCTCACTTCGGGGGGGGTAGTTTTCCCTCTGGATACGATTGAATCCACTGGTTTTGAACATACCATTAATGACGGTCTGTTACACTACTATGCTGTCAGCTCCTTTATATCTAATGTAAGGAGCAGAAAAAGCTCGGTTACAATGGGGTATGCATTACGGTTGCCTGCTCCTTCAGGTGTAAATGCCACCAGAGGAACAGTACGTGGCGCAGTACAGATTATCTGGAATGCTGCAACCAATGCCAAACGGTATTATATTTTTCGCTCTGATAGCGGCTCCACCCATTCTTATACACTGATTGACAGCGTTACTACATTAACATATTCGGATTCCGTGTCCACAGCTGCGGAATATTATTACCAGATCGCAGCCGGTACTTCGACTGGAGATATCGGGGAGCATTCGAGTCCAGCAAGCGGTTATGCGTTTCGGAATCCACCAGTTACGAATCTTGATGCAAGTGATGGAACACAGCAGGGCGGCATTGAGCTGTCATGGATGCCCGATTCCATGGCAAAAAGCTACATAGTATATCGTGGCACAACATCATTTGGACTATTTGTAAAGATAGCAAAAGTTGATGGTCCGAAATACATAGATTTGTCTATCGGTTCATCAGATTTTTATTATTACTACAAAGTATCTGTAGTTGATGTTTTCGGAGTTGAAGGGGTATTGTCGGATTACGACCGGGGGCATGGAAAGATCTGATAAGGGTACAAAGGCACATGGAATGGGTGGTGGATCAATCTCGTTCAATACAATTTATTCTTTTAGCCAAATCGGTACGTTATCATCTTTAGTTTACTAATAATACAGACGCCCGAGACGATTTAGTGTGGGTGAGCGAGGTTAGTGAAGCGTTTATCTTCTGTGAACAAACACCCAGAGGCCTTTGATGTCGTCGGAAGGGTGTCATATCAAATTTTAATCTTTCAACACCTTCAAGTTTACATTTGGCACCAGTGTACCAGACAGCTCCTGTTCCAACGCGAAATAAAAGAAACCTCGCGATCTCAGTGGCGAATGCACAGGGTACTGGGTATTGGTTATCTGAAGTTGCGGCGGCGCAATACCCTTACTGACCCATACCTTCTCGCCCTGCGAACCATGTAAAAAAACTTAGCCACTTTCATCACTCGGGAATATAAAAAGAATTATTCATCTTCTGGACCCCCAAAACGTATTATGCTATATTAATATAGGTTAATAACTGGCGCTGAAAATTAATGGAATCTCAAACTATGAATGAAAAAATGGACAGATCTCGATTTAAAATTGCATCTCATGAAGAGCTTGAACAAGAGGATCGAAAACATTGGGCAAATGCCCCTTATAGTGAAAAATTAGAAACGATAACCTGGTTGAGGGAGTGCTTTTATGGCCCAGAGGCAACTACCGGAAGACTTCAAAGATTTTATCAGATTCTTGAACTTAAATGAGGTGAAGTATCTTTTAGTTGGTGGTTGGGCAGTTGGCTTGTATGGCAATCCCCGAGCCACAAAGGATATTGACTTCCTGAATTCAATTCACAAAGAGAATTTAGATAAAATAACTAAAGCACTTTCAGATTTTGGTGGACCGACAATTGAAGCGATTCATTTGAGTAAACCCGGTAGTGTTTTTCGAATGGGAAGCCCACCTATTCAGATTGACATCATAAATCAGGCATCAGGAATCTCTTTTGAAGAATGCTACAAAAGAAAAACACTAATGGTTTTTGATGATATTTTTGTAAATGCTTATGGTAATCGGATAACTGGTGTTGCAGTTGGAACTTTTAAGTTGGTTAGACAAAATGGTATTGTTGATGTTATACAAGTTGAAAGAAATGAATAAAAGTAATTTAATTAGCAAAGTGCACTAAATGTATTGTCATGAATAGAATTAAAAAAAACCGTGATCTCTGTCGGCGAACCATAAAATTAAATATCTGGAAATTAGAAAAGACTAAAAACTAAAATGTAAACGTGTGAAACTCAAAATGTATTTTATAAAATGTGAAAGTAATTTTCAACTCAAAACACTCGCAAGATTATCTATAGTATAAGGCTTTGTAATTGCAGCATGGAAACCATATTTCTGGTAATCGGTAATCACTTTATCATTTGCATATCCGCTTGACACTATAAATTTTGCTTCAGGATCAATCAACCGAAGCTCATCAATGATATCGACAGCCCCTTTTCCACCATGGACAGTCAGGTCTAAAATTATTGCTTTAAATTTGATACTCTTTTCAATGTGCTCTTTTACTGCCTGAAGAGCATGGTCGCCATTTTCGGTGAGAATGCATTCGTAACCGAGGTGATTAAGAACCTTTTTAATACTTAATCTGATAGTCTCTTCATCATCCATGAGAAGTATATTGTGCTGAGACTCAGAAAGTGATGTTGATTGATTGAGAGTGTCCGCAGGCGGGTCTTCTGATGCCGGTAAAAAAACATTGAAAACGGTGCCACTTTCAATTGCGGATTCAACGGTAATATGGCCACCCTGTTTTTGAACAATGGCAAATGCAGTTGTAAGGCCAAGACCATTAGAAGAGTTTCGGGTTGAAAAATAAGGGTCAAAAATGCGATGAAGAATAGCTTTGTCAATACCCTCACCAGTGTCTGAAATTGAAATACAAACATATTTCCCGGGTTTGACAGGTAAATTGTGAGATAGTGTAATATCAATGTTGCGTGCTTTGACAAGGATGCTGCCTCCTTCCGGCATAGCTTCATCGGCATTGTTTATTATATTATTCAACACCTGATCAAATTGACCTCTGTCAATGACCACTTTCCAGAGATCTTCATCGAGTTCCAGTTTATAATCTGATTTTGAATCACTGAGATAGAATCCAACTGAGTTTTCAATAAATTCTTTAACTGAGATTTTTTCACGTGTCTGGCTGCCTGTTTTAGAGAAGATAAGAAGTTGTTTAGTAAGATTAGATGCTCTGAATGCCGCTTTTTCTGCATTAGTTATCAGTTGCGCTGTTTCTTCATTGGGAGGAAGTTCCATTTTTGCCATGAAGAGGTTGGTGACGATGCTTGTCAGAAGATTGTTAAAGTCATGCGCTATTCCTCCTGCAAGCAGATTGATTGATTCAAGTTTACGTGCTTTAAACAGCTCTTCTTCAAGGACAATTCGTTCAGTAATATCTCTGACAGCCATTACATAGCCGACTTTGTTCCCTGCATTATCGAAAATCGGAGCTGCCTGTTCAGCCACTCTGTATTTAATACCTTCTTTGGAGATAATTGTTGAATGATTATTTACAGGGCCTTTGGCTGAAGACTCTTGCATCAGTATAGCTAGTGCATGTATTCCCGGTGTATTCTCATGCTGATTATCCTGGGTGCACATGTAAACTTCATTCGTGTACTTACCCGCAGCTTCATTCTGAGTCCATCCGGTGAGGTGTTCTGCTGCAGGATTCATCGAAATGATGCAGCCCAGACTGTCGGTTGTGATCACTCCATCACCGATAGATTCAAGTGTTACCGAAAGCCATTCTTTTTCAGCTGCCAGTCGAGCATCGAACTTCAATTGTTCCTCAATGCGAATCTGCAACTGTTCGTTAGCAATCCGCAGTTCCTGAGTGCGTTCTTCTATTCGTTTCTCAAGTTCATCACGTGCATTCTGAAGTTCCTTCTCGTTTTTTTCCCGTTCAGAAATATCTCTTCCGATAAAGACAATGCCACTCAGTTTATTTTCATGATTGCGAAGGACCGACCAGGAGAGCGAAATCGGAATCGTTTCACCGCTCTTTTTTCTGAAATAGGTACCGAAATCGCTGACGATACCACTCCTTAGAAGGCGCGTTACGGAGTCTTCCCCTGAAGTAAACTTACCAATAATAACTTCCGGGTGCTTCCCCAATAGCTCGTGTTCAGTATAGCCAAGCATAGTGAGAAGAGCATTGTTAACAATTTCAATCTTTCGGTCGATATTGACAACAATAAGTGCATCAGACATAGTCTTTACAATAATTCCAGCCGCATCTTCAGGGCTCAATGCGAATAATTTAAACCGGTAAAGAGCAACATAAGTAAAAACTACTGATATAGAAAAAGAAGTCGTGGTCATTTCAGGCACTTTAATTTCGAAAAGCGGCAATAACCACTCTGTAATGAATGCACAGATAATAGTAATTGAAACTCCATAGATGATAAAGAGTGTCTGTTTTTTGCTGCCAGGCTTTGTTAAATTGCTGTAGTGACGTATCAAAAGAAATAAACCAGCAGCGATTACAGTGGCTGAAGCTGTAGTGGCGATATGATACAGGGGGGGCTGTGGGATCTGATAGCCCCATCCCCACCAATAACGAACCGGAATAAACGTAAAAACGAATATATCCTGAAAAATAAACAAAATTGCCAATGCATACGTGAAAGGAAGAACCATTTTTTTTAGTATCCGGTTCTGGTTACCGGTAAAAAGAAGAATAAAATGGAAATACAGAGGTGCAATCAGTGGCCAAATTGAGTTTATTATTTCCCAGAATGAAGCACGATAGGCAGTTTCGGATTGCCGGTACAGAAATTCTGCAAGAGCCCAAAAAGAAAATGCAAAGCACAATAGGGCAAAAGCCCGTACCTGGGGTGTTTTGTTTTTCCGAAAAATTGCATTAATTGCAACTGAAAAACAAATTACCGCCGAAAGAAGGGATAATAGAGAGAAGAGTATCACAATCTTTCCCAAAAATTAAAGTTTTACATCACAGCTACGATTTCTTGAAGTTTTACCTTCTTACATTGTATCTTAGTGATACAACATTTTAAATCTATTTTATTATAGACGTACTATTAGGGCTCAGGGTTTTACTATTTTTGCACATATGGTATTTTAATTACCACTTTATTAATAGTGATCAAGAGTGCAATACATATTTTTAGAGAATCAGGTACAATTTTGGCCAAGGTACGTATCGACAAGTGAATAGTAAAAAAGAAATCCTGATTTCTATAATTATCGTGCACTACAAAGTACCTGAGTGTCTTCGTGAGGCAATTCATTCGATCTATCAGGCTGACCTGCATGAGAAAACAGAGATAATTGTTGTCGATAATGCCTCAAACGATAATTCATCCCAGATTACAAAAACCGAATTCCCCGATGTAACCTGGATTCAGCTGAAACAGAATATCGGCTTTGGAAAAGCATGCAATATTGGTGCAAAACATGCTTCCGGAAAATACATCCTCTTATTAAATCCCGATACGGTTATAAGTAAAACTACACTTTCGGTTGCGTACAATCTCCTTGAAAATCGGCCGGATATAGGGTTAATGGGGCCAAAAATTCTAAATCCGGATGGAACACTTCAGGCAAGTTGCAGGCGGAGCTTTCCAACTCCTGCGGTTGCGATTTTTTATTTTACAGGGCTGTCAAGACTTTTCCCTAAAAGTAAGTTACTCAGTCGCTACCATATGACCTTTATGGATCCCGATCAATCCGGGGAACTGGAAGCAATTTCAGGCTCTTTTATGTTTCTCAGAAGATCGCTTTTCAACGAAATCAACGGTTTTGATGAGATCTTTTTCATGTATGGTGAAGATCTGGATATATGCTGGAGAATCCGGGAAAAGGGATTTAAAATATGGTATGAACCTTCCACACAGATTATTCACCGAAAAGGCCGCAGCAGTGCTAAAAATGTCATTCGATCACGAATCGCTTTTTATGAAGCCATGGTGCTATTTCTTAAAAAATATCGGTTTTCAGGAGTGTTTCCGACATGGTTCATTTTTTTAGGTATACTTCTTCAGGCCTCTCTGAATATCGGGACTATTCTTTTTAAATATAGTGTAGCTGCACTGATCGATGTGATATTCATTAACAGTGTTGTCTATCTGAATATTCTTTTTCGGTTTAAGTCTCAAAGTCCATATAGTAACCATCAGACAGTTATTCCACTGATTGGTGCCCATCTCTTAGTATCGGCAATTTTTTTGATTATATATGCCTATAATGGAGTTTATTCAAAGAAGCGTTATACTGTATCAAACACCTTTTTTTCCAGCTTGTTTGCATCACTGACATTTTTATCATGTATATATTTTGTGAAATCAATGGCTTTTTCGAGAATTGCATTCGCATTCTCAACAATTTCTATTACACTTGTACTGATGGGCTGGAGAGAAGTCGTTCCCAGGGTTATCAGTAGATTTCGAAAGATACTTATTCCGCCAGAGCGAATTATAATAGCGGGTGCAGGTGCGGTTTCATTTAAAATCATAAAAAATATTGAAAATGATAAATCGGGGACGATTACGGGTATCTTATGGACTGATGAGAGTCCGGTACCACCAGAATATGAGGGATATCCTGTGCTTGGGAAGATAAGTGATATGTCATCAATTCTCCACAGGTATAAAACCGATATGCTCCTGATGGCAACATCACAACCCTGGTATTCGTATGTAATTGAATTGCTCTCATCTAAAAAAGTAAAAAATTTGACTATTAAATGGGTTCACCAGGATATATTTAAGACATGTGATGAAAAATTGCCGGAAAAAATACCGTTGCTTGATTTTTCCATATAGCGCTGTTTTGAGTACTACATTTTAACATTGTGAGAATAGATGCCCAGATTATCTGATTTGTTATCTGACAGTTCAAAAAAAGAGTTGATTTCCGAAGCAAAAAAAAAGGAATTGCAGCAAAAAAAGGCAAAACCTGCTCCTCAAAAGCCTCAAATGGCGACGAAACCATTCCATAAAAACGATACAGTTCATTTTCCTGTACCTGATTTTATCGCCCTTGATGTTGAAACGACAGGGCTGGATTTTAAGTCTGACAGGATAATCGAGATTGGTGCGGTTAAATTCATTGATGGAAAAGCGGCGGGTGAGTTCTCAACCTTCGTTAATGCAGGAGTTGAGATTCCACCTCATATAACCGATCTCACCAGTATTAAAAATGAGGATATCGCTACGGCACCGACATTTTCTGATGTTGCTGATCAACTGCTGCAATTTATTGGAAACTTCCCGCTGTGTGGTCATCAGGTTGAATTTGATACTACGTTTATCAATGAGGAGTTCAAACGGATTCATCGTGAGACATTATCACGTCAACTTATTGATACTGCACTCTTTTCGAGAATTTTACTGGGACCCGATCAGCGTTATTCGCTCAAATCGGTAAGTGAATTTCTTGAAGTCAATCTTAATAATGCTCATCGTGCGCTCAATGATGCGCGTGCTTCCGGAGAAGTCGCTGTGACGCTGATTCCAAAAATCGCCAAACTGCCGCTTCATATTCGTCAGACTCTTGCATATGTTGCACCGACATCTTTCTTTAAGGGTCTGATTATAAAGTCGTTAGGTCACAATAGGCCAACAGTGATTATTGAAAGACAACGAAGCGCCAGGACACAAGCGCGCCTTAATGAGCCAGAAAGCTATCAAGTGATTGATTCAAAAGATGTTGAGAACGTTTTTTCTGAAAATGGATCGTTAAGAAAAGCTATCGAAACATTTATCTATCGGGCTCCTCAGGAGCAGATGGCTCGTAAGGTTGCTGATGCACTCAATGACCAATCAATCCTCGTGGCAGAAGCTGGAACCGGGACTGGTAAGTCATTGGCATATCTTGTTCCTGCAGCACTCTGGGCATTAAAAAACAAATGCAGGGTAGTCGTTTCAACTCGAACAAAAAATCTCCAGGACCAACTTATTTCCAAAGATCTGCCTTTAGTTAGAGAAATTACCAGCAAAAATCTTTCTTATTCTGTTTTAAAGGGTCGGTCCAACTATATATGTCTCAGCCAGTGGAAGAGAGTATTAACAGGTGAAGTCGGCAATCTTTCTCCCCGGGAACGTTTTGCGATCCTTCCTTTAATCCCCTGGGTTGAAATGACTGAGACCGGGGATATTGAAGAACAGAATCAATTTAACCCAAAGTGGTTTAATAAGATATGGAATGTTATTTCTTCAGAGAGCCATGAATGCAGGGGGCGGCGATGCAGCCATTTTCAGAGCTGTTTTTATCAGAATGCCCGTGCTAAAGCATTGTCATCAAATATTTTAGTGATTAATCATGCTCTTTTCTATTCTGACCTTTGTTCTGGGAACTCGTTTCTTGGGCAGATTGGTTCAATTATTTTTGATGAAGCGCATCACCTTGAGTCTTCAGGACATAGATTTCTGCGGGTTGAACTTGATACGAGCCGGATAAACTTGTTAATTGAAGTGCTGAACATTCTCGTATTACACATCGGTGAACTTCAGGAAGAGAAGCAGATCTATGCTATTGGCAAAGAGTTACGTTCGCTTTTAAAACATTTCAGAAAGCATTCCCAGGATTTTCTTCACGAGCTTTCATCATGGGCGGCACAACAACAGAACCTTAATGAGTTTCAGATCGGGTATGATACAACATTATTCAGTGGTCTTTTAAGAGCTGCAGTATTTGAACATACAGTGAGTGAAATTGCCGATCAGTTATATGCACTGAAACAGGCGATAGCAGCACATGCTCAGGCGGATGCTTTTGCTGAGCTCGAGGAAGAAGCGGTGACATGTTCAGAGCGCATTTCGCAGCTTAAAGCTGACTATCTCTATTTATCTCAAGCAGTTACTGAAGATCATGTGTTCTGGCTTGAAGGTAACCTTGAGCGTGGATGGGTGAAAGCGTGTGGAGTTCCGCTGGATATCAGTGGGATACTCTCGGAGGTCTGGTCGAAATGTACCGGTGGAATAGTTTTCACATCAGCTACTCTATCTGTTTCAAAATCAGTAAGTTACTTTAAAAAAGGCTCGGGAATCATTGCTCATGAAAGTAAGGTTTCTGAGCACTTTTTCAAGAGTCCTTTTGGTGCACACCAGATGATTATGGGTGCTCCCGCAGCTGCACCAGAGCCGGACGGCCCGGATTATCCAAAGTATGTTGCACAATCTATCAGTAGAATTTACAATGAGTTACATAAAAACATGCTTGTTCTGTTCACGTCAGCCTCTATGCTGGATGCTGTCTATGGTTTTCTTAGAAGTGATCAATCAATTGATAATCATAAGCTGCTAGCGCAGGGTACCAGTGGAGCTCGTCATGCGATTCTGGATCAGTTCAAGAAAAACAATGGTATGATACTGCTTGGTACCGATAGTTTCTGGGAAGGGATCGATGTTCCCGGTGAAGCGTGTGAAGTCGTTGTTATTCCAAGACTTCCGTTCCCTGTTCCAACACATCCACTTACTCAGGCTGTGTCAAAGAGGATGGAAGCACTCAATGGCGAGTCGTTCTTCTCCTATTCAATCCCTGAAGCTGTTATCAAGTTTCGTCAGGGGGCAGGGCGGCTGATTCGAACAAGTACCGATAGAGGAGCTCTTGTTGTTCTGGATAGCAGAATCATCTCTAAAGGGTATGGAAAACAATTTGTCAGGTCACTTGAGGGTGATTTCAGAACTTTTTCGGATAGTAACACAATGGTTGCGTCGATAAAAGAATTTTTCGATAATCCCGATAGCCAGGTACAGTCATCAGAGCGGTATGTAGCACTGGAGGATGTGTGAGAGTAAAGATAAATTTTCTTAATGTATTTATAATCAGTATTTTATCTGGTTGTGGTGTGTATACATTCAACGGATCCACGTTGCCATCATACATTAAAACTATTGATATTCCGTTATTTAAAAATATTTCCCTTGAACCCGAAATCGCAGAGGAGATCACAACTGAAATCAGCAAAAAGGTGGCCGGTGATGGGTTGTTACGGGTTATAACTGAGCGGGGTGATGCTACCCTGTTTGGTGAAGTAAGCAAGTATTCCAATGAACCCTATACTTACGGTACGACAGAAACGCGTAAAGTCAATGTAGATCAATACATTGTGCGTATTACTGTTGATGTTGATTTTCTTGATAATAAGAAAGATAAATCTATGTTCAAGGGGCCGGTAACCGGTGAAGGGATCTATAATTTTTCAACTGAACAGGAGAAAACCGGAAGAGCTAAAGCGGTTTCTGATCTTGTGAGAAAGATACTTGAAAAATCAATTCAAAGCTGGTAGGTTAAACCATAACTTATTTGAAATCAAAGTACTATATGAAATTAATAAGACAATTTTTTTATACTTCAATGGTTCCGATAGCTATCCTGATTACATCCTGTACATCGGTCTATCAGGGAAGAACTGTTGGTAAAGGGAAAATGGCGGTAGAAACTACCTTTGGAGGCCCCATATTAACGGATTTGGGCATGCCATTGCCGGTACCGAATCTGTTTACCGGATTGCGGTACGGATTAGGGAACGATCTTGATATCGCAGTTCAATACAATGTCTTAGGACCAATTCTACCTGGAATTGATTTAGATCTGATCACTTCTGCGACCTGGATACCAGTACAACCTGGAATCGGCAGGCAATCAAGTACACCGGATAAGGGGTGGGGTGCTGGTGGAACAGTTGATATTCAATGGGTTACAAATTTTAAAAAGAGTCTGGTGGTGCTTCCATCAGTTGATCTTGTGGGATCATACCGGTACCGATGGATCAGTTTCTATCTGGGATCCGCAGTTGGGGCCAATTTTTACCGGATCGAGCCTGATGACAGCAAGTTATCGCTAAGCCCCTTTGCCGGTTTTGAACTGATTTCATCTAAGCGTTTAAGTTTTGGTGTGAAATGCACAGCATTTGATTTACTCTACAATTACAACGGATCTCAGGCACACTGGGTATATTTTCGTGAGGACAAAGGAAAACGGGAAAAGAACGCTCCTTTTGGGATATCGATTGGTTTTGGCTACGAAATGAAAAAGAGGGTTACCCAATGAACAAAACACCTGTCATTGCTGTAATCTTTTGTTTGATAATAAGTTGTATCAAGTTGGACTTTTTTCTATTTGATGGTGATCCTGCCAAATCGGTCAAATCCGATTATCATGATCTTCCGGTATATGTTGGTAACAGTTCTCCACCATGGGTAACCAGTGCTGCAATTGAAAAGGAAATATATCTGACTCCCCAGGGGCAGTTAATTCCTCCATCCGAAATTGGAAATTACCAGGATTATATTCATGGTGCGTTTCTACCTGCCCCTGCAACAACAGCTTCTGACAGCTGTCCACTCGCCGGGAAAAATATCACATTTATTTATACCCACGGTAACAGTGGTGATTTGTGGCGGTACTGGTATCGCGCGGTTACGCTATGGAGCTATGGGGCTAATGTTTTTATTTACACCTATCGCGGGTACGGATTATCCAAAGGGGAAACAACCAGGGAACATATCAAACAGGATGCTGAAGCAGCTGCTAAGTATGTAAAGGGTAGAAGTGATGTAAATAACAATAAGATAGTCGTTTACGGTGTTTCCATGGGTGCACTTACTGCGAGCTACCTTGTTGGTGCTTCCTCATATAAGAATACCTTCGCCGGGGTAGTACTTGAAGTTGGCCTCGATAAACCTGAGAATATTGTAGCGCAATCATCGGGGGTTAATTTCCCGGATGGGTATTTCCTGGAGGATGAATCCTATAACGGTCTTGAGTTCATAAAAGGTACGACGATACCAATACTTCATTTTCATGGCCAGAAGGATGAGCGTGTAGTTATTGAACAAGCTCAAAGGTATTATGAAATATTAAAAGATCGGCCGAACTATACATCATATATAGGTAAAACCAGTGCCCCTGAAGAACAGTGGGTGGCGTTGTCAGCACACGGCAACATGGCCCAGATTGCATTTAAGGGAAAGAAGCAACTTAGCGATTACTGGGATGATCCCACCAACCCTTCACATTGCTGTGTTAACCCTTTAGAATATGGTGAACCACAATTTAAGGATTTTCTGGAAAAAGTAGGAAAAACCACGGGTCCGGAGATGATTCGAACTGCTAATCTTTACAGGGACTTAGTGTGTAAGTGGGTTGTTGCTAATGTAAAGTGAAATTTCATAATATTTTTATTAAAAGTATATGGACGCCCGAGGCGATTTAGTGTGGGTGAGTGTGATTTGTGAAGCGTTCATCTTCTGTGAACCCACACTTAGTGGCATTAGATGTCGTCGGAAGGGGAGTTGAAGCATAGTTCTCATGGTTTGCGTTCGCTTCAACATGTCAGCCCTAGTGTGCCTGTTTAAGAAAAATCGCTTATCAGAAACTTTTTCCATCCGCTACCCTAAAACGAAATACATGAACCCAGCGATATCTGTGGCGAATACACAGGGTACTGGGTGTTGGTTCACAAAGGCAGCGGCGGCCTGGAGGCTGGAGCGTAGTCGAAGTCCACCGAACTCGCTGACCCACACCTTCTCTCTCGGCGAACCATAGTAAAATCATATTTAAATAAATGTAAAAAAACAGTAGATCGCTAAGAAATTGTATATTTTCCACTACTCTATTGTCGGCAATTTAGATAAAAACTTTAGCTTCAACTTATTTGAGATAAGAATTCTTGTTAACAGATATCGCAAGCATCTATTTTAATTGAAAGCTGGGTATTTGTTGGTTTTAATTGCTGTTTCTGAAAATTCTATATTCCTCTGCAACAGAATTTGTTCTTAATGTTAACTGTTTTTCTTGTAACCTGTATTTTGACGCTTTAAAAAGTTTCAATACCGATTATCGAGTTTAGATAACCATAAAAATCATAAATAACTATTAGTTGCTGCGTTTACAACATATGGCAATTATATCAGGATAGTAACACTTTCAGAAAAGAACAATTACCTGGATTTGGGCTAAGGTTTCCTTCACAAAAGAAAGGGCTGGTATGTCTAAGAAAATTATTACTGCTGGTTGGCTTTGCAGAGCAGGAGCGGTCGTAGCTGTTTTTGGCAGTATCGCTTTTGCACAGAACACATTAACGCTGAATGTTGATCAGGCAAAATACAAAATCGACCGGACGATCTATGGCCATTTATGGGAAAACCTCGGAAGAAACGTTTACAACGGCGTTTTTGTTGGAACAAAGTCAGCGGTTCCTAATACTGACGGTTTTCGCAATGACGTTACCGAGGCATTTATCGATCAGGGAATGTCCTGTCTTGAATGGCCGGGTGGGTGTGCTGCCTGGAGTTATCATTGGAAAAATGGAACAGGTCCGGTTGCCAGTCGACCGGGCGGTGAGATGGGTAATGGTGTGGGAACTGCTGAGTATTTCAAGTATTGCAAAATGATAAATTCAGTTCCATATATCACCTGTAATCTTCGAAATGCATCGGTTGCAGAAAATACCGCATGGTTAAAGTATATCGATTCAGTACCTGAATGGAAAAACAGTCTTAAATACTGGAAAATTGGTAATGAGGAGTTCGGTGGGTGTGGTAATGGCGGTAATGTAGATGCCTTTATTACACAATATCTTGCCAATGTTGCAGGAATTCCAGCAAGTTATGATGGTAAACTGGTAAGAATTGCTGAAGCGGGCACTGAACCTTCATGGGCAAGTAAAGTTCTTGATAAGTGCATGGGTAAAATGGAAGCAATCTCCTACCATTACTATTCTGTGGATTGGGGAAACAAAGGTTCCTCAACAGATTTTAATGAGCAATTGTATTATAAACAACTTCAATCAGCATGGGGGCTTGAGAATAAACTTAAGGGGTTCGAGCAGGTTATGAATGCGAAGGACCCCAATAATACTATAGGAATTATCGTTGATGAATGGGGTGCGTGGTATAATGAAGTTCCAGGTATGGGAGCTTTGTATCAGCAAAGTTCGCAACGTGATGCGGTTTTAGCGATGATGAGTCTTAACATATTTAATAATCATTGCAAGAGAGTTAAAATGGCTCTTGCCGCGCAAGCAGTAAATGTTCTGTTTGCATCGATGCTCACACAAAAAGCACCCGCTACCGGTATGGTTAAGACACCAACACATTATGTGTTTAAAATGCTCAAACCTCATCAGGATGCCACAATGATACCGGTAAATTTAAAGTGTGGGAATGTAAGTAACATACCCATTTTAAGCGCATCAGCATCCATAGACAGTTTGAAAAATCTTCATATCAGTCTGGGAAATAATCATGCGACAGCTCAACAGACACTGACTATTACACTTTCCGGGACTACGACGCAATATGTTAAAGTAACTGGTCAGATTGTAAATGGTGCAGCATATACAAGTTATAATGATTTTGGTAAAGAAGAAGCGGTAACACTGAAAGAATTTCCTTCATCGAATTATTCACTGTCGGGGACAAAACTCACAGTGACCCTCCCTGCACACAGCGCAGTTATGCTGAATCTGTTTGTGCCAGTTGGTGTTCCACTGAATCCAAAACCAGTAATGTTACGAGATTTATCAATTCGGCCAGAGTCAGGTGGTTCAATAGTTATCAGAGGATCTACAATTAAGAATGGTTCTGTTAACCTCGTGTTGTACAGTCTTGATGGACAGATTGTTGCAAATAGTAAAGCTGCAGTGAAACCGGGTGCAGATCAGATTGTATGGAAAACAGGTATCCGTGGCAATGGAGTGTATATAATTAAAACAGAAATTAACGGAAGTTCTGAATCTCAGCGTATTACATTTGCGCTTTAAGTAAAGTTATGTGATCGAACCCTGAGGCTGCATGTTTCTGAGCTCTGAAGGAGTGCCATATACCAGCCCTGGCAGAATGACCTGATTTTTTAAACCCCTGCGACTACCAACCTGCATGGGTATGGGGAAACCAGACGTGTGCCGAACCACCGAATTCTCAATCCCCATACCCGCGTCAGTCCATAAGAAAAAAAAGACAATGTGACAATTAGACGGCCGGACTACGGGACTTTTAAAAAATGACAATGGGACTGCCTGAAAAGGAGATGTTACAAGAACTTCCCAAAATCCGCAATCCTCTCCAACTTCTCACGCACCATATACTCCCGAATCCCATCAAGTACCTTAGCGGGAATCTTTGGATCGACAAAGGTACCTGTACCAACCTGAATCGCGCTGGCACCTGCGAGCAGATATTGAATCGCATCATCGGCACACATGATCCCCCCCATACCAATAACAGGGATTTTTACTGCGTGGCTTGCGCGGTAGGTCATTGCGACGCCAACCGGACGAATTGCCGGACCGCTTAAACCGCCGGTTTTCATGGCAAGAACCGGTTTTTTCTTCTTTGTATCAATTACCATACCGACAAGCGTGTTGATACAGGAGATTGCATCAGCACCGCCTGCCTCAGCCGCTTTTGCTGTGACAGTGATGTCGGTAACATTTGGCGTGAGTTTTATAATAAGCGGCTTAGTGGTTAGCTTGCGCAATAGTGATGTAAGTCGTTCTATCTGAACCGGATCGGTGCCAAAGGCCATGCCGCCGCATTTAACATTCGGGCATGAGACGTTGATCTCGTACCCCCAGATCCCGTCGCATTGTTCTAGCTTTTGCACGACCCCTGAATAGTCATCTTCGGTTGATCCGGCGACATTTGCGATAATTGCGCATGGAAGTGTTTTAAGGTATGGTACTTTTTCTTTGATGAACCTGCCAATGCCGACATTTGCAAGTCCGATTGAATTAATAATCCCTGAAGGGGTTTCGATCAGGCGGGGGATATCATTGCCGTAGCGTGGTTCGAGTGTGACTGCTTTTGTATAGATCGCCCCGAGAATCGAAAGATCGATAAGTGATTCATATTCGCTGCCATAGCCAAATGTTCCAGATGCTACACCGACCGGATTTGGAAGGATTTTATTGCCGATAGTTACTTCAAGATTCATTTTATCGGGTCCTCCCATGCAAGGATATCCGCATCAAAGACTGGTCCCTCTTTGCATGCCCGCAGATATTTTTGCTCTGTATTCACTTTGACAACGCACCCCATACAGGCCCCGACACCACACGCCATCACCTGTTCGACCGACACCCAGCATTTTCCCCCTTTTTCCTTCGAAAACTGGTAACATGCATGAAGCATCCGGTCGGGTCCGCAGGTATAAAAAGTTGAATTTGAAGAGATAATCGATGCGTTTGCAGCAAGATAATCTGCGGTGGTACCTTTAAATCCACTGCTACCATCATCGGTGCAGATAATGGGATCAAGTAGTGAAAAAGATGGAAGATCGGGAATAAACTGTTTATTCCGGCATCCAAAAATAAATTTGAACGGAAGGTTCTTTTTTCTGAGTTCTGATCCTAAAAACAGGATAGGACCGATTCCAATTCCACCAGCAACAAGAATCGCATTTTGAGAATTTTCAGGAAATGGAAAACTGTTACCTAATGGACCAATACAGTCGATTTGTTCTTCGGGCTGTTTTCCTGCGAGGATATCGGTTGCATTTCCGCGTTTCTGATATATAATTGAAAAAGCTGAAGTTGTGTTATCGAAACCGGAATAGGCAAATGGTCTTCGGAGCAGTGGGGCTGTGGATGAATTAACGCGAAGTGTGAGAAATTGTCCTGGAAGTGGTTGTGTGACAGGTTCATCTGGCAGTAATGTTAACTCGAAGAAATTATCGGCGACTGCACTGTTGTTTAAAATTTTTGCAGAAAATTGTTTCATGAGAAGATAAGTCATTAATTTTGTTGAAATTGCCCGCTCCTGTGAGTTGTAGAAAAAAGCAGAACTTCACCACAGGAGCGGTATTGTGATCTGAAAATATAACAAACGCCGGAGTTGAAATCACGAGGTTACCTTTTCTTGTAGGTTCCACAGTCGGGGTGATCGGTATTGATGACGACCTGAATACCTTTTGCGGTACACTCAAATGCATTGTTGAAAGTGCAGTCTTCAACTTTACATGCGCCAACTCCGCCTATTACATCCTGAAGTCCCCCTTTGTTCTGTGCGCTGTAAAAGGTGTCACAACACGGTTCTTCATCACCGATAGTGATTGCATGGGTATGGCACTGGCGGTTTTTATTATAAACACACTCTACTGCATCGCATTCCAAAATGGGTGAGAACGGTTTTTGCATGGTCACTCCTTGTAATTTGTTTGCAGCGGTTTAGAATGTTACAATTATTAAGCGATCTGGATAACATGAAATAGAGAAACAAATAGTGTACCTGGATTCAAATAAATGAATGAAAAGGGTTTTCAATGACAGTGATACCTAGTATATTTTAACTCGGGTATAGTATTATACTTCTGCCGAGTCGGGAACTGCGAATTTCCTAAGCCGAAAATAAATAAATTACAAAAATATAAGAACTGCGGAGGCTTCTGTATGGGGATCTTTTCTGGGAAGTATCTACTTTCATGGGCAGGTACAATTCTTCTGTTACACAGCTCTTTTATCACTGCTGATGAAGCATTTGATAAATTGTTTAATGATCGAAAATATACTGATGCATTGAAATACGCTGACGAAAAGATTCCGATTGGAAGTCGTGATGCCGCGATCTGGGCAAAACTTGGTATTGCCAATGAAGGTGCGGAACTGATCGAGAAGGCACTGGCCTGCTATATGGTTGCGATCCGTAACGATGCTAATAATTACGAAGCTCATTTAGGAGCAGCTCGTGTGTATAATTCCATGAACCAGCCTGAACAGGCGGTTGAAATGGCGCAGAAAGCCACTGCTATTAAGGCAACCGGTGAAGCGAGCTGGGAGTATGCGCGTGCGCTTATCGCTCTTAAACGGACCAAAGAAGCAAAAGCTCCCCTTGAGAAACTTGTCGAAACGGATAAGAAAAATACCGTTGCCAACAGGGAACTTGGAAATATCTACTATGATGATAAAGAGTATGCAAAAGCACTGCCGCTTCTTCTGTTGACGCAGGCAGCACAGCCCTCCGGTGAAATTGCTTCAAAGATCGGTTTGATTTATCAGACAAATCAGAATGCCGATTCCGCGATCTACTTTTTCCGTGAAGCTTCAAAGGATAAGCAGTTCAAAAATGGTGATATTCTTCTTCAGCTCGCACGAATGCTTTATAAGAAAGAACAATTCAAGGATGCTGCTGAGGCATATGCCAAAGTTGATCAGAAATTACTCAAGGGTGACGATCTTTACAGTATAGCTTTCAGCCTCGAGAAAAGTGGCGAAGAACAGAAAGACGTGATCGCTGCTTATGAAGCTGCAGATAAGGTAATTGGTAGCAGTGGTTCAAAACAGGCTTTGCTGGGAAAAGAAAAGGTCGGTCGTTACAAGATTCAGACAAAAAAATATAAGGATGCACTTGAAATTTTTCTGGCAATCCTTAAAGCTGATCCGTCCGGTAAAATAGTCTCTGAAGCAACGTTTCTTACTGCGGAATGTTACGAAGGTTCTGGTGAAATAGCCAAAGCAATCCCGCTTCTTGAGCAGGTTGTTGCAAAAGATCAGGAGAATGTAGAAGCTCATGCACGTCTTGCAGATTATTATTCCAAGAGTGGTGACAAGGAAAAAGCTCAGAAAGTTTACGAACGGTTATTGACTATCCAGCCTAATAATCCAAAGGTGTATATGTCTCTGGGAGAGTACAGTCTCAAAACAAAAAAATGGGAAGATGCTTTAAAATATTTCCAGAAAGGTTTCAATCTGGAGAAAAATGCAGCAGCAGCTGTTGGAATGATGACTGCTGCAATGGAACTTAAAAGATATGATCTGGCACGGGATGCTGCCGAGACCGCATTACATCACGACAGCAACATGGTCGCTCCTCAAATGGTACTTGCGCAGATTAACATGCAGGAAAACAATTATAGCGCAGCAGCGAAGATATTTCAGATTCTCTCTTCCAATGATCCCCAAAATATAAAACTGCTTCAGCAGCTTGCGCTCTGTTATGAAAAACTCGGTGACAATGCAAAATTGGCTGAAGTTGACAAGTCAATCATTTCTGTTAACAAGAAAGATGTTGTGTCAAGAGAACGATATGCAAAATACCTTCGTGGCAAGGGTAATGAGGCAGATGCGTTTGAAATCCTCAAAGAGCTTTCATCACTGAGACCCAAAAATGATGAATTCGTTTATATGCTTTACGAAGTTGCCACAAAACTTGGCAAAAAGGATGACGCTGCCACTTATCTGAAGAAATTTGTTGCAATGAAACCCAATGACGCCAGAGCTCAGGCTGCTTTAGGTGATTTTTATTTCGATAAGGGTGACAGTGCTGCAGCTTTGAAATCGTATCGCAGTGCCATTGCTGCTGATTCGACAATAAAGGGTATTTATAAAAAATATGCGAAACTGGTGATGGCACAAAAGCCTCCCGAAAAGCCGTTACCCAAAGGACAGAAGAAGCCCGAAGAAGAGGTTCTTGAAGTGTTGACTGCTGCGGTCAAGTCTGGTGAGGCTGATGAGGAGATTTTTACTACGCTGGCAGATATTTATAACAGGAAAAAACAGTATTCCAATGCAATAGGAATGTATCAGAAAGCTTTACAGAAAAAACCACAGAGTTTTGAATTGCTTTCTGCTTTAGCACAGTGTCAGGCAAAAGCTGGAAAAGACAGTGATGCCATTCTTTCTTATGAACAGGCTGTGGCGTTGAATACCGCAGCAGAAAAAGAGTACAAATCACTTGGTGCACTCTACTTAAAACAGGGTAAAAAAGAGCAGGGAATTACTGCTTACAAGAAATATGTCGAAAAAGTTAAGAATAGTGAAATCGCATTAACTATTGGGACCTGGGAATATGATCAGAAAAATTATAAAGAAGCAATCAAATATCTTGAAATGGTGACTGGAAATGCTGCCAAAAAAAGTAATTATCTTCTGATGTATGCTGAAACGGCAATGAAAACCGGTGACACCCAGAAAGCCGAAGGCATTTACAAACGGATGACTGTTCTGGCACCCAAGTCGCCGGAGCCGTATAAAACCCTGTTTCAGATTGCACGCGATAAGAAAGATATGAAAGCTGCTGCTGAATATCTTACAGGGTATACATCACTGAAAACTGATGATGTAGAGATGCTTCAGCTGCTGGGTGATATCAACTACGATCTGAAAAACAACGCAGGAGCTCTCGCTGCTTATAAAGCAGTACTTAAAGTTAAACCAGATGCAAAAGGGTTTTACAAGAAATATGTCGAGCTGGTAACTGTACTCGGTACTCCTGAAGAGAAAGTGAAAGCGCTTTCGGGGGCTATTGCAGCGGGTGAAGCTGATGTGAATATGTATTCGGAAATGGGTCTGTCGTATCTGAAAGCAAAAGAATATGGGAAGGCGATTCAGGCTCTGGAAAAAGCAACACAGCTTGACCCAAAGAACTATCATCTGCTTATTTCTCTTGCTGATGCACAGGCTGGTAGCGGTGCGGTTGAAATGGCAGTAATCACCTATGAACAGGCTGTGGCCATGAATCCTGCAGCAGATAAAGAGTACAAAGCACTCGGTGATCTCTATATGAAGCAGAAAAAAGCTGAACCTGCTATCAAAGCATATAAAAAGTATCTGGAAAAAAGTACTGATGACTCGATTGCAGGTGTGATTGGTAAATATTCAGTTGAATCGAAAAACTATCCCGATGCAGCCAAATACCTTGGTATGGTAAAAGGAAAAGAATCGGTCACCGTGCCATTCCTTCTGTTATATGGAGATGCAGCTTTCCAGGCAAAGGAAGACCAGACTGCATTGTCTATTTACAAAAAATTGGCAGACCTTCAGCCGCAGAATGCCGAAATATTTAAGACATTATATGAATTGAGCAAAAGAACAGGTGCTTCAGGTGAAGCATTGGTTGCGCTCAAGAAATATACATCATTAAAGCCGACAGATGCTTCATATCAGAAAGTGCTAGGGGACATACTCTTCGAACAAAAAGATAATGAAGGTGCAGCAGCTGCGTATCGCGCAGCACTTAAAGCAGATCCAACCAGTAAGGGTTTTTACAAGAGATTGTTTGGATTGATTGGTACAAGTACAAAGGATGAAGAGCTTGTTGCTATACTCAATGGAGCTATAGCTGCAAATGAAGCAGATGCCGACATGTACACACGCCTTGCTACAATTTATACAAAACAGGGAAACAGTGCAAAAGCTGTTGCGATGTATGAAAAAGCATCACAGCTCGATCCAAAAAATGTTGACCTGCTCTGTCCGCTGGCAGAAGCTCAGGCAAAGAGCGGCAATGTATCTGAAGCTATTCTGACCTATGAGCAGTATCTCGCAATGAAACCTACTGCTGATACAGAATACAAAGCTCTTGGCGATCTTTATTACCAGCAGAAGAAAACTGAATTGGCGGTCAAGAATTATCGAAAATATCTTGAAAAGAATACTGACAGCAAAATTGCACGAATCGTGGGAGATTTCCTCTTGGATGGCAAATACTATGCTGATGCTGTCAAGTACTATGATAAAGTCAGTAGTCAGGATGAAACTCCTGAATTCCTGAAAAAATACGGAGAGGCTACATTACAGGTAAAGGATGAAGCCAAAACATATTCCATTTACCAGCGACTTGCAGTAAAAACTCCTAAGGATGCTGACATTTTTAAAACACTTTATCAGATTGCATCACGAAATGGTACTGTTGATGAAAAACTGGGATTTCTGAGAAAGTATGCCCAGCTTCGTCCCAATGATGAGGAAGCTCAAAGAACTCTGGGTGATATGTTATACGAAAAGAAAGACAGCCGTGGTGCTCTGAATGCATATCGTGCAGTTTTAAAAGTTAACCCAGCCGCAAAAGGATTCTACAAGAAATATGCTGAGCTCGTTATGGCTCAGGAACCGCCGAAAAAGTATGCAAAGGGACAGAAGACAATTGAGGAAGAGATTGTTGAAGTTCTGACTGCTGCAGTCGCTGCTGGTGAAGCTGATGTTGCAATGTATAGAAAACTGGGTGTTTTCTACGAAAAGAGCAAGCAATATGCAAAAGCAGCTCAAACGTACGAAAAGGCATCACAACTTGATCCGAAAGATATCACTCTGCTGAAGGATCTTGCTGAAGCTCAGGTAAAGAGCAACAATATCAGTGGTGCGATTCTGACCTATGAGCAGGCAGTGGCAATGAATCCGGCATCGGTGGATGAATACAGAAGTCTGGGAAATCTTTACAAGAAGCAGAAAAAGATGGATGTTGCTGTTAAAAACTACAAAAAATATCTCGAGAAGAAAAAAGATAACAAGCTTGCGATTGAGGTTGGTTCTTTCTTTTATGATCAGAAAAATCATGCAGAAGCAGTAACCTATTTAGGAATGGTTGATGGTGCTGAGGCTGGCAAAGTTTCGTATGTAAAGTTATTCGCAGATGCGGCATACGCGGCAAAAGACGATTTCCGTTCGTATCAGTTATATAAGAAGTTATCAACACTGACTCCGCAGAATGCAGAAGTGTTTAAAAAACTGTACGAGATTGCCGGCAGAGCCGGAACAAAAGAGGAGGTTCTTGCATACCTGACAAAATATACAGCGCTCAAACCAGCTGATGTGGATGCTCAGAAAACATTGGGTGATATGTACTATGAAAAGAAAAATTCGGCTGGCGCGCTGGCAGCATATTCAGCAGTTCTTAAAGCCAATCCAGCTGCAAAAGGTTTTTACAAAAACTACGTCGAGCTTCTGCTCTCTTCTGGAGCACAGAGATCAGTACTGGAAACTGCTCTTAGCGGAGCTATTGCATCCGGTGAAGCTGATGTTAAAATGTATAGCATGCTTGGTGAGATATACAGTAAAAACAAAAATTTTGTAAAAGCTGCACAAATGTACGAAAAAGCCAGCCAGCTTGATCCTAAGAGTGTTGAGCTGCTCACTGCTCTTGCAGGTTCACAGGAAAAGAGTGGCAATGTCAGTGCTGCGATACTTTCATATGAGCAGGCTATTGCTATGAATCCTAAGGCAAGTAAAGAATATAAACTTCTTGGTGATTTGTACTCCAGACAAAAGAAGGATGATGTTGCTGTAAAGAATTATAAACGGTATCTTGAGAAAAATGCTGATGGCAAACTCGCAGCTCAGATAGGTATTTTCGAGCTCAGTAAAAAAGATTATAAGGAGTCAGTCAAATACCTGGGAATGGTAAACGGACCATCTGCCGACAGTGTTGCCTTCCTGAAAGCATATGGTGAAGCAAGTCGTATGTCCGGTGATGATGCTAAAGCTTTCCAGATCTATAAAAAGCTGTCAACAGTTACTCCTTCAGATGCCAATGTGTTTAAAGTTCTCTATGAACTTTCCGGAAAAGTCGGAACCAAGGATGACGTACTTGTCTATTTAAAATCATACGCTCGTTTACAGGGTAATGATCCTGTTGCTCAGAAGACTCTCGGTGATATGCTGTATGAAAAAGGTGATAATGCAGGATCGCTGGCTGCATACAGGGCAGCAATTAAATCTTCACCTGCAATCAAAGGATTCTATAAACGCTTTGTGGAACTTGTTATCAAAGAAGGAAAGGATACGGAAATCATTTCTGCTATCAATGGTGCAATAGCTGCCGGAGAGGCAACTGTTGATATGTACAGTCGCTGCGGAATGATCTATCGTAAATTGGGAAATGCAGATAAAGCGGTGAAAATGCTTGAAAAAGCATCACAACTTGATCCAAAAAATGTTTCATTACTTGTTGATCTTGCTGAGTGCCAGGTTGCTAACAAGGATACTTCAGCTGCAATACTGACCTACGAGCAGTCAGCTGCAATGAATCCAAAGGCCGAACGCGAACTGAAAGCGCTTGGAGATCTCTATATGGCTCAGAAAAAGAAGGATTCTGCAGTACGTGTTTATAAAACATATCTGGAAAAAGCACAGGATAATAACATCGCCCTTCTTGTTGGCCAACACTTTTTTGAACAGAAAAACTATTCTGAAGCAATGAAGTATTTCGGGATGATCATCGGTGGTGCTGCTACAGAACCAAAAATGCTGAAAACCTATGCAACTGCCGCATTGATATCGCGTGATGAATTCAAGGCATATCAGCTCTTCAAGCAGTTGTCTAATATCACACCGAAAGATCCGGATGTGTTTGAAAAACTTTATGATCTGGCAAGTCGCGCAGGAACCAAAGATGAAGTGGCCAACTACCTCAAAGCTTTTACTGCATTAAAACCCAATGATGCAAAAGCACAGAAAACTCTTGGTGATCTTCTCTATGAAAAGAAAGATGAAACCGGGGCACTTAATGCATACAGACTGGCTTTGAAAGCGGACTCTACATTAAAAGGCTTTTACAGCAGGTATGCCTCACTGGTGATGAACCGTGGAAATGATAATGAAAAGCTGAAAGCACTTGAAGGCGCTGCAGCATCAGGTGAAGCTGACGTAAAAATGTATACAGCTCTTGGAAATATTTATGCAAATAAGGGTATCCTGCCGAAAGCGATTTCATCTTTTGAAAAAGCAGCACAACTGGATCCCAAAAACCCAGCACTTCTCAGTTCACTTGCTGCTTGTCAGGTTAAAAAAGGTCTCATTACTGAAGCGATAATGACGTATGAACAGGTTGTGGCGATGGACCCACGGGCAGAAAAGGAGTTCAAGAGCTTGGGTGATCTGTATATGTCTCAGAAAAAATCCGGTCCGGCATTGACCGCTTATAAAAAATATCTGGAAAAAAATCCTACCGATGAAGAGGTCGCTGCAATTGTCGGGGAGGAAGCTTTCAAATCGAAGAGTTATACCGATGCTGTTAAGTATCTGAGTAAAGTTACCGGAAAATCCGGCAAGACAGTGAAGTTTATGCAGATGTATGGAGAAGCTGCGCTGGGTGCAAAAGATATTCCCCGTGCACTGATTATCTATAAAGACCTGTCAGCATTGCTGCCAAAAGATCCATCAATTATGAAAAAACTCTATGAAGTATCCAAAGAAAGCGGAGCAAAAGAAGATGCATTGAATTATCTGAAGCGATACACGGCTTATATGCCAAGAGATGCTGATGCACAGGTGGAACTTGGTGATATGTTGTATGACAGAAATGATGAATCAGGTGCTCTGAAAGCTTATTCAAAAGCTCGGGCAGTGAATCCGTCACTTAAAGGATTTTACAAAAAATATGTCAAACTGGTCCTGAATTCAAAAGTAACTCCCGCAGTAAGAGCAGCTGCACTTACCGGTGCCATTAAAGCTGGTGAAGCAGATGCAGCGATTTATGTCGAAGCCGGTAAGATGTATTTAACACCAAAGACCTATCCAAAAGCGATTGAGATGTTTGAAAATGCTGCTAAACTTGATCCTAAAAATGCATCAATTCTCAGCTTTCTTGCGAATGCACAAATGAAAAACGGATCATATACCGAAGCAGCAATTACTTTTGAACAGGCGCTGGCTATGAACCCTGGTGCGGTGAAAGAGTATAAGATGCTTGGTGATCTGTATGTGAAACAGAAAAAGACCGATGCTGCAATGAATGCATATCGTAAATATGTTGATAAAACACCTACAGATGAAGCGGTTGCCAAGGTGGTTGCAGGATATTTTTATGTCAATAAAAAATACCAGGATGCATTCCGGTATTTCGGGATGGTAAAAAGCGATAAAAGTCCCAACTTCCTGGCTCAATATGGAGCATGCGCCATTGAAGTAAATCAGTTGAATAAGGCTATTGACATTCTGGAGACGCTCAGAAGCAATAAAAGTGCCGCTGTAGCATCGAACGGGCCGGCATTCAAAGCTCTTGCTGATGCTTACGAAAAGAACGGTGATAAGAAAAAGGCTGCTGAAGTTCTTAATGATTACGTAAAGATTCCTGGTGTAAAGGATCCTGATGCATCATACAAGCGAGCAGTTGTTTACGAAACAATCAATTCAAACCTTGCTGTACAGATGTACGAACAGAATGCGGTAGCTTATCCAAAAGATTATCGCAATTTACTTAAGCTCGGAGTTTATTACTCGCGTCAGCAGGGCGGTAACCAGAAAGCAATAAAATACCTGGAACGCTGTGCTGCAATAACCGACACTATTGCACGGGTCTGGCTTGAACTGGGAAGCCTGTATGGAAAGCAGAGAATGGATCAGCAGATGCTCAAAGCATATAGAAAGTTCATAGAGATTGATCCGGAAAATGCTGAGGCAACAGGTAAAATCGGTGAAGTATTACTGTCAAGAAATATGATCGATGATGCGATGGTGTTTCTGGAGATGGCTAACTCGTTGAAATCCGATGATCCCAAAATAATGACTCTGCTTGCACGCGGCTATATCATGACCAACAGACGGCGTGAAGGTGCTAATCTGCTTGAAAAAGTAGTTAAAAGTACTAAAGGAAATGTTGATGATGAATTGCGGATGGTACTTGCAGATTTTTATATCGAGACATCTGATTATTCTAAGGCTGTGAATGAGCTTAAAGCTATTATTAGTAAAAAGAAAGACTCTGCGACGATGACCAAATACGCCAGAGTGTTGATTGAGATGCAGAAATATTCCGATGCAGCTACGGCTCTTCAGGAAATCAAAACAAAGGAACCGGAAAATCTTGATGTCTTAATGATGCTTGGAAAGATCAAAGTCGCTCAGAAAAAGTATGATGATGCGATTGAGACATATAAAGAGATTCTTTATATTGACCAGAATCATGCACCCGCTCTTTGTGAACGGGCCAATGTCTATATGATTCAGGGTAAAACTCAGTGGGCTCAGACATTCTATGATAGAGCACTCAAGGCTGATCCCAGATATGCACCTACCTATCTTGGTCTTGCATTGATTGCCAAGAAAAGTAAGGATTATGCGGTATACCAGGATTATCTTGAAAAAGGACGAAAACTTGATCCAAAAAATAAAGAGATTCAGGATGAACTCAGATCAGTAAAAAGATAATACCTTTTTAGAAAAAAAGTTTTTAAGGGCAACAGGAGAAAAACCTGCTGCCCTTTTTTAATTGGCATGCATCTTTGCTTCGTATATTGTCATGAAACTTCTTTCAGGAGAATGTATAGTATGAACAATCATGAGATACATGAATCTCTTGCAAAACTGGCAAAATTAAATGCTGATTCTGCCTGGAACTATGAACGAGCAGTTATGATTATTCAGGAAGAGGGAATAAAAAATGAGTTGGCAAAAATGCATGATTACCATATTGAACATATGGAAAGGTTGAATGCGTATTTAAGAGATTATGGAGGTGGTTGGGTATCAATTGATACAGGGGAAGAGATCTCAGAAGAGATGGAACTTGTTACTGATGAGCTATCTGAAGAGGAGATTATTCGCAGGTTGGGAAATGGAGAAAAGGTTCTTAGCGAAAAACTTCAGTATCTGGTAGAAACTATTGAAATTCCTGATCTTGCACAAAATCTTGAAGAGGAACTCGAAGATGAAGATGTATATATAAATACGCTTAAAAACTTATTGTAGACACAGTAGTACAATCTATGTAGCGTTGGCGATAAAAATGGCATTTTTATTGCACTTTTAAAACTATATCTGCTGACCCCTTAATAAACAGTTTCGATGGAAAATTAAATGGAGGTGTCGATTTATGATAAGAATGAAATCGATTCTTATGGTTGTTTCCTGTTCGACATTGCTCTTTGCTACTGGTTCAAACTCTGGTTCGAATGGTAGCCAGTCTGATGGCAGTATGAATGAAAAAAATAAAATTACAGGTACGATTGAGGATGTTATGCCTCAGGATAGCATGCTTATTATCAGTCCTGAAAATCAGGGTATGCCTGACACTGTAAAGGTCACTAATAAAACAAAAATGGAGACAACTCTTGATCAACTGAAAAAGGGCGATCGTGTTGAAGTTGAAATCCAGACAAAAGGAGATCAGAAAGTAGCAAAGAGTATCAGGATGGGAACTTCTGATGGTAGTGATGGAAACCAGAAAAAGAATCAGAAAAAAGATTCAACTGGAAATCAGAGCGACACGATGCAGTATTAAAAAATGATTATAGATCCTGTCTTGAAAAAAACCTGCTCATTTTCGGGCAGGTTGTAACTGTGGCAGATTCTCTATGCTTACCTTCTATGGTTTTCTGGATTTTTATATCTTGCATTTATGCCTGATTAAAGACAAAATATAGATAGAAAATCGTAATTATTGTATGGAATCAGGCAAGAAAAGATGAAAACCGAACCGGGATCAGCTGGAAAGATTGTTCAGAAGTTGATGGCTGTTGCTGCAAAGCAAGGGTACATAACTATCGGGCAGATTGAAAAATTAACAGGAGATGAACTAGAGCGGGAGAAAGTGAAGAATATCCTCAATGATGGAAACATCTCTATACAGTCAAACACCGCAATCCAAAAGAGTATTAAAAGCCATAAGGTTTCAACAGTTTCAAAGACCCACTATTCCGATCCAACCTGGATATATCTGAACAGTCTTGGAAGAGTTCCCCTGATGAGTCGAGGGCAGGAGGTGCAGCATGCTATATTGATGCGCTTTGCACAATATAAGCTGCTGGATATGGCTTTTCGGGATGATGAAGTTCTTAAGACGGTGTGCACACTAGGGGATGAGTTTTCCAAAGGTAAAATCGAATGTGTTGATATACTGCGTATTGAAGAGGACAGGATTAAGGAACCAGCCCAGGTTGAAGAACTTAAAGAACGATTTCTTGAAGGTGTTGAAAATGTAAATGTTTTCTATGAGCAGCTTAATGTACTGAAGCAGAAGTTAAAGACTGATTTCAGCGAAAAACTTGAAGAAAAAGTCAGTGTAAAAGAGGATGAACTGGTTGAATGCTGTCAGCAACTTCGATTGAATGGCCGAAGAGTAAAGGAAATACTCGACAAATTTAAGAAACGGTTTGGTGATCCGGGGTTTATTGCAGATGTGACATCGTTTTCTTACTGGGAAGAGATGCGTAATCAGGCGAAATGTGCTGTTATTGAAGCGAATGTACGACTGGTTGTCAGCATTGCAAAACGATATACTTACCGGGGTCTTGAAATAAGCGATCTTATTCAGGAAGGGAATAAGGGTTTAATCACCGCTGTTGATAATTTTGACTATCGTAAAGGGTACAAATTCAGTACGTATGCAATATGGTGGGTTCGTCAGGCAATCACCAGAGCCATTCATGAAAAATCAAAAACGATCCATATTCCTGCAAACACGTTTGACCTTGTTGGGAAGATAGAGAAATTTAATCGTGAATATTATCTCAAACATGGTGTGCATCCATCGGCAGAGGAGATCTCTGATGGGTTAAGTATGCCGATAGACAAAATAGAAACTGCGATGGAGTGTACTTCAGAACCGATCTCTCTGGATATGGAAATCAATACTGATGACGGTACAACTATAGGCGAATACATTGAAGATACCCATTCTGAGGACCCGTTTGAGAGATTGTCGCTGGGTTCATTGCGTGAGCATATTGCTCAGGTACTTGAATCTCTGGAGCCAAAAGAGAAGCAGACGGTAATCATGAGATTTGGTCTGGATGATGGAAGAATCAAGACACTTGGAGAGATTGGAGAAAAACTTCACCTCACCAACGAACGCGTCCGTCAGATAGAAATCAAAGCCCTTCGTAAACTAAAACAGGCAAGCCGTGCACAGGTGCTTCTTCCATGGAAAGAAGAGGATACCATTTTTGAAGATACCTACGAAGAGGATACTGATACGGTATAATCTGATGAAGCGGTTACACCCTTTTTTTCTGTAATGCCAGAAGACATTTATGAATATGGCGAATTTCGTAATATTACTTTCCTTGTAAATATTCTATTTCTTTTTCATCATGTTGGCAATCAACTGACGATTGGGAATAACATAATCGATGACCGAAAGTAATGTATAAATTGCCGGAAACAGCATCACCCAGAAACCGGGATGAAACCCCCAAACGGTATCGGGGAGGCTTGCTGGAATATACAATTTGAGAAGGACAACAAATAAAACACCGAACGTTGCTATTCCCTGAAGAACCGCTTTGAGCTTTCCGGATTTGCGAGCTGCAAGCACCACACCATTGGATGCGCAGATTATTCTTAGCAACTGAAGAAACGCATCACGATAGAAAAAAATAAGATACAGCCATAAGGGTATAATGCCGCTGAGCATAAAAGCGAGAAAGACTGTTTGTCTGGAAACACTATCGGCAACAGGGTCACCCACTTTTCCAAAATCGGTAACCTCTTTTCTTGCCCTGGCAATGGTTCCATCAAGCATGTCTGAAAGCTCAATTAAACCTGCCAAAATAAGTGCAATCCAGATAAAAACAGCATTACCAGTGCTGTACCCATGCATGAAAGAGTAAGCGAAAAAAGGGGCGATGAACACTCTCGATAACGTAACAATAGTTGCAATATTCATGAATGGGACTCCTTACAGCTGCCTTATTTCCATTTAAATAAGATGCTGACGAAAAAAAAGAGACTGCTTTGATGGAAAATACAAATATGGGATGACCATATAACAGAGAAAAGAGATTAAAATTAAACTGTAGCTCGAGAAATTATTAAAGATACGTCTGAGAATGCATTTCAGGATTAAAAGTTGCTTTTTATGGGGAAAAGGCGATATTCACCAGAACCGCTAAGTGAACAACGTAAGGAATTTTTCTATGAGAGTGTATATCGTGGAAGATGATGAATCGATGCGCATCTTACTGAAGCGATTATTGAAAAGAAATATTACTTCAATTACAGCCATTGGTGAAAGTAATTCCGCAGATAAAGCGATTAAAGAAATCCCTTCTTTTACTCCTGATATAGTGCTGGTAGATATATCACTTCCTGGCATGGATGGCATTGAACTGATTCCAAAACTGAGACAACTTTGTCAAAATGCCAGAATTCTGGTTTTGACAGGTCATGATATAAACAACTACAAACTGATTGTACTTAAAGCAGGTGCAAACGGAATAGTATCTAAAATGGATGATAAAGGATTGTTGCATGCTATCAAGGAGCTGACTGCCGGTAAATGAACAGTGGATGCAAATGGTTTTTTACTGATGGAGATGTGGTCTGTTTTCTTGCCAAAAAACCTGAAACCTGAGCTGAATTACAGATGACCCTTTCCATTTAATTATTAGTGAACAGCATCGGAATACATGATCTCGCAGGCATCTTTGCCAGCTTTGAGCAGTGAAGCCATAGTTTGCATATGGTGTTTTGTGTGCCTGAAGAAATGTTTTAGTCCTGGGCAGAGCCAGTTGATTTTACCGCTGCCATCCGGTGCATAGAATATGCGGTTTTTTGGGCATTCTCCGTGGCAGGTAAAAAGAAATTCGCAGGATTTGCAACAATTGGGAAGTGTTGTGCTTTTTGAAATACCGAAACTGCGCTGTTTTGAGGAACTGACCAGTGTGCCTATTGATGTTTGTTTAATATTACCAAGAAGAAAATCCGGTTCAACAAAGTGGTCGCATGAATAAACATCTCCATTATGTTCCAGAGCTACACCGAGTCCACATGTCGGTTGAAGAACACAGAGTGTTGAGTATCCACGTACATATGATGCAAGGACACCATCAAAAAATTGTATAAACGTTGTTCCCACATCTCTGTTCACCCATTCATCATAGATTGTCGTAAGGAAATCACCATACATTTCCGGCTGCACCGAACGTTTTGTAACAGCGATATTTTTTTGTCCGCTGCCATTGCTTTCACGCTCGACAATGGGGATGAACTGTAGGTAATGAGAATCGAGTTCATCACGAAAAAACTGGTAAACCTCAAGAGCATGAAAACTATTGACAGCGTTAACAGTACAGAGAATGTTAAATTCAACACCGGATCGTTTCATGAGCTTCGCTGCCTGCACTACGCGGTTGAATACGGAGCGGCCCTGGTGATCTTTACGATAACAATCATGTAATGCCTTTGGACCATCCATACTCAAGCCGACCAGAAAGTTATTCTTCCGAAAAAATTCACACCACTTTTCATCGACAGTTATTCCGTTTGTTTGTATAGTGTTATGAATTCTGATATCTGAAGAAGACAATTTCTTCTGTATTGCAATCGCCCGCTCATAAAATGGAATCCCCATCAGTGTAGGTTCGCCTCCCTGCCAGGCAATGGTTATATCGCGGACTGCATGTGTGCGTATGGTCTGCCGTATATACCGCTGCAGGATATCCTCTGACATCTGCAATGTGCTGTCCGGATAGAGCGATTTTTTTTTGAGATAAAAGCAGTACTCGCACCGGCAGTTACAACGTGCACCTGCAGGCTTAGCCATAACATGGAACGCTGGAATTGTGCAGGATAGGTGTTTTGACATGTGTATTCCTGTTGAGAAATTGTGAATGTGTTGTGTACAATTCTTCTTTCTGGCATTCTGGTATAGTAATCAACCCTGAACGTAGCGGCTTAGAAAATCGCATCGCTATCTACTTGAGAGAATTCCCTGGAAAGATGTAGTTATCAATCCAGGGAATCCATAATCCCGACAGATGTGACACAGAAATAAAAAGATCCCGTTCTCAATACCAGAATTAAATTTATAAGGATAATGTATGATTGAATGATAATTTTTTTAAAATCAGTCTCTCATCAGCATCCCACGCAGCTCCCGTTCCATATCGTGATACGGTTCACCACTGACATCTATGATCACCTGTTTAATGGCTCCGCCTCTGAAAGAAAATGGACTCTGGTAATCGCCTGCAACCGGTTGTCCCACATCTCGGCCAATTGTGAGTGCTTCACCAAGTCCGAATTTACCTGGCTGCGTAATGATACTTGTTTCGGCTACCTTATTATCATTGATAAAAAGAGCTGCTATTCCTTTGGGACTGCTTCCCTCTTTTCCTTCAATACTGAAACGAACTCCCACCAGGCAATCTCCCTGTGGAACCGGCACTTCTGCCAAAAGTTTCTGTTCTTTCTCTCCCAGCCAGTTGTAAACATAACAGAGTTTGAGATCGTTGTTGATGTAGAGCGCGTGTCCGCCAAAACGACCACCGTGAGAAAAGAGAATACCTCGGGCTTCAGAAGATTGTATGTTGACATGTGCTGTGATGTTATAGGAACATCCGCGGGTATTGACCGCAACTGCTTCAGGAATTGCTGAAGCATCCGGGAAGTAAACATACCGGGTTCGTGGTTTTGATGGTTGAGGACGTTGTGCAGTGAGAACTTCTACTGCCGACCGGTCATCAAGTGGAAGCCCCTTATATCGTCCGGCCTGTGCAAACCAGAGACTTTTCATAAATTCCAGTTTATCAGGATTCTGTTGAGCCAGATTACGCGTTTGATTGCGGTCCTCATCCAAATTGTAAAGTTCCCATTCGTCTTTTTCAAATTTGCCCCATCCCGAAAGTGGTGCATGTCTTGTATTTGCGTGCCATCCTTTGTACCAGACTCCGCGCGTTCCAAGCATGGTATAAAATTGCATCTCCTTAGCGGTTTTTACGCTGGGGTCATCAAGAACGCATTTAAAACTGATCCCCTCGATCGGGCTTTGTGTATACCCTTTTACCTGTGATGGTGGTTCCATTTGTAAACATTCATATAGGGTCGGCACTATATCAATCGCATGGGCATAATTATGTCTGATTTCACCACGCGCCTTTATCCCCTTTGGCCAGGCAACAATACAGGGGTCGGCGGTGCCACCTTCATAGCTGCTGTACCGTTTCCACATTTTAAAAGGAGTATTAAAAGCCATAGCCCAACCAGTACAGTAGTGATTATAGGTTTTCTCCGAACCCAGGACATCCAGGTATTTTAAATTTTCCTCCAGACTGTCGGGAATACCATTAAAGAATTTATTCTCATTGACAGAACCATTTGGACCACCCTCTCCGCTGGCTCCGTTGTCTGACACTGTGACGATGATAGTGTTCTCTATCTGTCCGGAATTTTCCAGGTATTCAAGGATTCTTCCAATTTGAAAATCGGTGTAGCTTACAAAACCAGCATATACTTCAGCCATGCGGGAAAACAATTTTTTCTCATCATTTGAAAGAGAGTCCCATGGCTTAACGGTATCCAGATCGGGCCAGGGTTGTCCATCAGGGCCCTTTACTTCGGTGTTAGGATTGAGCTGGGGCAATTCGGTATTCTGAGGGATAAGTCCCATCTTTTTCTGATTGGAAAGAGTTATCTCCCTGAGTTTTTCATACCCCATGTCAAATTGCCCTTTATACTTATCTGCCCACTCTTTTGGTGAGTGGTGCGGGGCATGTCCGGCGCCGGGACAGAAATAGAGCATCCAGGGTTTTTCCGGTGCGATGACATTGCAGTCCCGTAAACAACGGATTGCCTGATCTGCCAGATCTTTACTGAGGTGATAACCTTCTTTCGGGGTATACGGAGGTTCATGAGGATGATTGTCGGAAATAAGGTCAGGGTACCATTGATCTGTTTCGCCACCTAAAAATCCATAAAACCTTTCAAATCCACGGTTAAGCGGCCAGCGGCATTTTGTGCTGGCCATATTGCACTCCTCTTCTGGTGTCAAGTGCCATTTGCCGATAGCAAAAGTACTCCAGCCTTTTTCGGAGAGTACTTCCGGGAGCATCGCATTTTCGAATGGTACGCGTCCACAGAAACCGGGAAAGCCACTGCTGGCTTCAGTAATACAGGCCATACCATTACTGGTAGCGTTACGTCCGGTCATCAGGCAGGAGCGGGTGGGAGAGCAGAGTGCAGTTGTGTGGAACTGGGTAAACCGAACACCCATATCCGCGATTTTTTTCATATTAGGGGTCTGGATCGGTCCACCATAGCAATCAAAAGCACCGAATCCGACATCGTCCCACACAATGTAAAGGATATTGGGTGATCCTGGTGGCGCATTGGGAGCTTCATAGGGAGACCAGTCCGGTTTTGATTCTCGAATATCCAAATTAATCGTTCCATTGAATTGTCTGCTCATGAAGATCTCCTTTTCTGGGGATGTGTGTTGTTGACGTGTGAAGATAGATCATTGTTTAAAATGAAAGTAGAAATAGGTAGCAAACAATATACTCAGGATTTCTAACAATGAGATTGGCTAATGGTTAAGTGTATTCAGCCTGCGGACTGGTTAGTGTACATAAATGAAGATGTTGCTGCCTGCCTGATAGCATCCTCTTCATTCATTACAGAAGATGTCTTTTCAGAAATACCAGTTAGAAGCGAAGTGACAGACATACTGTGTTCTTCGAGTTCATTTACTCCTGGCAGTAATATCGTAAAAGAAGTTCCCTGGTGAGGTTTCGATTCGACAGAAATGCTGCCCTGATGTTTTTAACAATATGCAGACCAAGTCCGGTACCATTCTGTTTTGTTCTAAAAAAAGGAATTGAATACACGCGTTCAATTATATCGATCCCAATTCCTGCTCCTTTGTCCTTTACTGAAATTTTAACACTTTTGCAATCCTGACAATTCGAGCAATAAACGTCAATTCTACCATCATTTGACATTATCTGCCGTGCATTGATAAATAGATTCATAAATAACTGAATAAATTTGAATTTATCAATTTTTACAGGCCATAGATTATTATCAGATTGGATACTGAATTTGATAAACGTACCCTTCAGCACAAGAGCTACTGATCCCTGAATGATTTCGGGGATTTGGTACGTTACGACATTAAGCTCGCTTTCTTTTGTGTATATTGACAGTTGTATATTTGGGTTCATCGCCACCGATAGTGCTTTTTTGCAAAGCGAAACATACCACTGATAATTGTTCAGATCAATATTTCAATATACAAAAGAAGTAATAAATGTTGCCGAAAACGGGCAATGTGTTTTTGAAAAAGATTCCGTACCAAACTGAATAAACTGCATGCAGAACACACTGTAAATGTTGTTGGAAGGTAATGTATGTAATTGAGTATCTGAATTGTTTCCGATTAATTTTGACCCGGATAAACCAGCAAAACATATCCAACAGCCTGTTTCTGGATAGTACACGGAAAATCACCGATTCAGAACGAAATTGTCACCAGCTATAAATGAAATCAATTATACCAAAGGTAGTTACAATTGTCAAAGAAAATATGGAATGACATTCAAAATAGTGTTACCAGAAAATGGTAACAGAAAACGACTCAATGCGCCACCATTTAAAGAAATTTTTATTATATTAAAAGTAATTGTCACCTGGAAATATGAAGCTAATTAATTAATAAAGTAAAATTTATCGATAAAAACAGCACTGTGATATTGAATTCTTTTTTAAAAGGAGTCACGATGAGACAGACAAGATTTATATCTCAGTTCTTTTATATTCATATGTTACAAGTAATTGCATGGGCTGTGCCACCTTTTCTCTGGTACGGGACCTACAGTGTGGAGAACTATATAGGGAACGGCTGTCCCTGTGATACAATAGTGATAAATGGCCAAATAGGAGTTATTTGTCCTCATCTGGACTATGCGCATGAAGAAGCTGCTGCATTCAGTAATGCTATAGTCAGCTTAGGAATCAGTAATAGTAACTACTGTTATAACAGGCAGGATGATGCTGTTACAGCTGTCCGATGGACTGGAACAAGTGCAGAAATAAACTATGTTGATTTTCTTTTTTACAGCGGGCATGGAAACGGATTCGGTCCTCATATAGGTTGTACTTCCACCTATACGGTAACCTGTTACGATATCAGTTTTCATGGGCCAGACGGTTATCTAAAGTGGGTTCAGGGATCTGCGTGCTTATGGTTTTGTTATCCGGAGCGTGCAGGCGGTGTTGATGAGTTTACAAGATGGAGTGACAGTTTTCAGGGTGTGCATACAGTTCAGGGGCATCGTGCGGGTACATATGAACTTGAAAACCCACAACCCTTGTTTAATGACTTCTGGAATGATTGGGTTACTGCAGGCGAGTCGATAGATGAAGCCTGGAAATCTGCACAGGTCGAGTTTATTTATGCTAACGGTGCTCATCCCGGGCTTCAGCCGGCAACAATGGCTGCCACTTCGGATTATGCTGAAGAAACATGGGCTTCCGCCGTGGATGATCCTGCTCCTAATGGTGCCCAGTGGTTATCATGGAGAACTGTCGGTACTCCTGAATACTGATAACTGGATAGCCTGTTAAAAATTTTCAAAAGGAATAAAGGGGTTTACAATGAAAACTATTTTATATGCTGGTATATTGACAATTAGTGTCATTAAGGGAGCCATCATCGCTGCGGAATTACAGATTTCGGCAAAAGCACAGGAATACATTGCATTGTCAATTACAAACAGTGTTGCAAAATCATCCAACCTTTCCAGTCCTGCTCTTACAGGTATAGAAAAAATTGATGGAAGACCGGTTGTTTTTGAAGTTGTCAGGGCAACCAGAAATGATAGCCTGATGAGATACTTATCAAGAAATGTACGACTTCCGGGAAATGTTGTTTTCAATTCACTTAAAGGTGCCTACACTTATAGCAATGCCGCATTGCAGAATGTTCCACTAAAGTCAACAAATGTACTGGCGCTGGACAATCTTAAAATCAAAGCAAAAAGAACACTCGAACAATTAATTGGTACTGTGCAGGTAAACCATTTTGTCTTTGCCAATGAAGAGACTGATTATGTTAAGATAAGTGATACCACTGAGGAGAAAATTTTGAGAAAAACATACCGGTTCACTCGCAAATTAAATGGAAGGCACATTCTGGACAACACCTCATTTGTTCGCATCTCTTTTTCTGCTGATCAGGAGTTGTGCGGTTTTGAAATTGTTAATCCGGAGATCAAACCGGTAAGAAATGTTGAACGGCTGATCAAAACAGATGCAACATTTAGCCGCCTGGAAGCATATGCTGTTGAAAAAAGTACTGTTAATAAAAATGGCCCGGAAGGGCTGGAAAAAATTGGCATCACATTAATAACTGCAGAAAATGGTCTAGATACCTATATATCAAAAAAAACAGGGGATAAAACACTCCTCATTCCGGGAACCTCTTTCTATTCAGATTACAAGCTTGAAAATGGTGAACATTTTAAGAACTGGTCACATTTCTGTCTTGATGCCGATTATGTTCCGAATATTGATAAAGACTTTATCGAAAGCAGTAGCAGATAGAATTATTGAAGCGGTATAGAAGTTCTTCGGGAGCTTCTGTATCCGTTTAAAAGAATTCGTCTTCATTGTGTTACCATATTAAGCTAGCACTTTTTACTATCATTATATTGTATACCTGAAAAACTTCATTTAAATTATCTCCAGCGAGGTTGCTTATGATAAATATTTATGGGTATACTGATTACAGAAAGTATCTGCTGGATTTTATCGCAGCTAAAAAATTACAGAATACAAAGTATTCCTGTAGAATGTTATCGCTGCGGCTGGGCATAAGTGCAGCAACACTGGTGCGTATTTTAAATGGTAAAAGAAATCTCAGTAAAACACTTTTGCCGGTTTTTATCAACTATCTGAAACTACCTGCAGATGCCGCGGATTATTTTTCCCTCATGGTTCAGCTGGCACAGGTTAAAGACCTGGATGAAAAAAACAGATTATATCAGGATATCCTCGACCTCAGGAGTCGACGGATTAAAAAAATGAATCAAAAACAGCATTCTCTTTTTGAAAAATGGTATCTGCTGGCATTGCGGGAAATAATCGATATAAAAGGTACAGTAGACAATTATAAAAGTATAGCAGATCACTTGCGGCCATCGGTGCCAGTAAAAGAGATCAAAAAAGATATCACAATGCTCAAAAACCGCGGGATCATCGCTGATGATGGAAACGGACGATTGTATGCGACCGACAAACTCCTTTCAACGGGCGAAACCTGGGAAAATGTAGTGATCCGGAAATACCAGAGTGATATGATCCGTCTGGCCGACAATGCACTTCTCAGATATCCAAAGGGGGAACGTGATATCTCAACCATGACTGTAGGTTTCTGTCCCGATGATATCATTAAAGTAAAAGAGATTCTGAAACGGACACGTCAGGAGATAATGGCGCTTGCTGAAGATGCGAAAAACAGAGAGTTTGTTTATCAGATAAACATTCAGGTTTTTCCATTGAGTAATTCACTGTTGAAAGGTCAAAATTAATGGGTGTCATTTTCAACAGATTTACTTATACTGCGTTTATTACCTCTCTTTTTTTTCAGTTTTTATCCTGTAATTCACTACAATACGCAGGTGGTGTTGAAACCACCAATGGAGTTACTGTCGCATTGAAACAAAATCAGATACGGGGGACTGCCCCGGCTGGTTCACGAATTGTGCTTTGCGATACATCATATGCAGTATATAAAACGTTCGAACCGTTTACAGAATTATTTATTATTGCAACCTATGCTGATGATGCTGGTAATTTTAAAATTGATTCACTGCCTGATGGGTTTTATAATCTCACGGCAAGAAATGTTAATGCTGACAGTGGTACAATAATTCCCAATATCAGGATTAACCGATTGAATTCAAGAGAAATACGAAAATCATCCGATTATACAGCGCTTGGTTCAATCACAGGCAGGGTGTATATAGACTCTCAGAGCGTCAGTTTTGCTGTAATATCTGTTATGGGAACGGAATTGAACGACACCGCAGATAGTCAGGGCAAGTACACTATCGAAAAGGTGCCTCAAGGTGTTTATACAATAACAGGATCTTTTTGCAGAATAATGAAACCGGATTCAATTGAGTACTATTTGTCGAACATTGACAACATTACTGTACCGGAAAATGTCAATACCACCAATGTGAATCTGAATCTTGAACGGGTACATTGATAGTTATATTTGAGTGAATATCCGAAGAACGAATAATCAATCACATGTTTAATGTAACTATTTGACTCGGAATGAGGAGGAGACAAAAAAATTCAGATTTTTTCACCTGTTACCCATCATGCATCAAATGGAAGAATCCCGATAACTGTTTCGGGGTAGCCAGTGCTTAATTTTAAAAAGTTTCCGGCTGGGGGATTAACCCCCCTTTTCCATTTTTACGCTTCCCATCTTTAACCTTATACAGCGCCTGATCAGCAAGTTTAAGCAAGGTGTCAATATTAAAGCCATGTTCCTGTTTTGATGATGCCATGCCGGAAGAGTAACCAAGCTTCCATGGGTTTTCATTTGTCTCGTTGTACTCTGCAACCAGAAGATCCATTCTTTTTACTATCTGGATGTAGCCCGATTCTGAGCAGTCAAATGCAAGTGCAGTGAACTCATCACCACCCATTCTGCCGATGATATCTGTTTTCCTGAACGATTTATTAAGAATCGTTGCAATCGCTTTTAAAGCGATATCACCCTGGGCGTGACCGTATGTATCATTGATCGGCTTCAATTTATCCAGGTCAAAATAGATACAGATAAAAGAACTCATATTTCTTTTTGCAAGAGAAACATACCTGCTAGCAGCCGAAAGGAAACCACGCCGGTTCAATAATCCGGTGAGTTCATCCCTGACAGAGATCAGTTCCAGCTTGTCGTTTGCCCGTGAAAGGTCGTTGAGAGCCTGCTGAAGTTCTGCTGTACGTTCCTGGACTTTTTTCTCAAGCGAAATGCCGTATTCTCTCTCTTTCGCAATCATTTCCATCATCTGTAATGTTCCACAAAGACTGCTGCGAATAGTTTCGAGAAACACAGGAGTACTGTCGGTAGGGTCAGTTAAGAAAAAACCGATATCCGAGTCTGTTTCAAATAAGGGTAAACAGACAAGATTAAAGGGGGCTTGTAAGGTTGATAGTCCGCCAGGGATGAACTGATTCGATCTGAAAACGGTCCCATGTGTATCGGAGATGTTGCCATAAAAAAGTTCAGAGGTATCACTGCTTTTATAACGCAATACATATAGTTTCTTGATACCAATGTTGATCAGCTTAGCATGCAGAAATTCCCTTAATGCAGCAGGTTCAGATATTTTTCGAAGGTCATCGATAAAATCGAAGAACTGATCTTCATTTTCCTGATGCTTAAGTTGTCTGATCTCAAATTGTTCTTCACTGATTGCCAGAAGTATCTGCCGGATCTTATTGTGGAGATCCGGTGATATTTCCTGAGCATGTTCATTCAGTATGTATCCAAGGCTTGAAAAAAGGTCGTTGAGTTTGTAACCATCTTTCAAAAGAGAAATTATCTGATTTTCAAGAAAATCGATTACTGAATGTTGATCCGTTTCCAGTAAATTGATAAATTGTTTCTCAAAGAGGGTACTGACCTGATTATCAGTGCGACGGGAGTCAATATTTTTGAATGGTACAGTGATGCTTCCACACGAACGTCGAAGGACCAGTCTGCTTGGTAAAGTAACTATAGTTCCTGAATCCCTTTTTCCCTCAATAATATCAATAAGGAGTTTCAATGCTTCCTTTCCAAGCTCGGAAACCGGTTGCCCTACAGTTGTCAATGCTGGCGAACAGGCGCGAGCACTGATAAGATTGTCAAACCCCCCGATAATAATATCACCCGGAACCCTTATGCCCCTGCGAAGAAGTTCATTCATGGCGAAAAGTGCCATTTGGTCATTAGCGCCTACTAATGCATCAAAATGGATTTTTTTATTGTCAATAAATTCTTTTACAGCTGCAGGCCCGCTTTCCGGTAAAAATGTACCTGTAAAAACGAGATCTTCATTGTAGGAAATCCCGTGTTCCTGAAGCGATTTGCGGTAGGCATCATAGCGCTCATCAGCATCCGTGCAACTGATTGGTCCGCGAATGAATGCAATCTCTTTCCGATGGTGCTCTTCAATGAAATGGTCGACAAGCTCTTTCATTCCCGTAAAATTATCAACGATAACGCTGGAATACCCTTTTTTGTTGAAACCTATATGCACTGAAGGGATCGCATCAAATCGGGAACAAAATTTCAAAAATTGCTCTTCTGTGACATAATTATTAAGGGAACCGGACTGATAGATAATACCATCGAAGTCATCGGTGTTGATAAGATCAAAAACCCGGTTTCTTCGTACATTATTGAATTGAGGATTGTCTAAATCTCCGCCCCCAACCGTAATGAGTGATACTCCAAATTCTGATACAGCACGCTTAAGACCTGAATACATGATATGACAGTATTCAGAATGAAAATTATTTGCTAAAAAAGCAATGGTATAGGGTTTGGAGCTCTCCATTCCAAAATTCTACAATAAAAAATTGTAGATGCCAACTATGTTGGTAACAGCCCAGCACATGGAACGAAAAATAATTACTGCAATTGAGTACAAAAACCCGGTGAAGCACCCCTTATGGCGGATCGACTATTGCCAGTTCTTACGTTGCGGTTTCTGCCAGGGTGATTTGCACAACACGCAATCATCACCCCATCGGTACCGGTTGTCTGAAGCATCGGTCCGAGAAGAGCCGCTTCGGCGGTATGGCCATGAATAGAAACCACAGTGAAGATTGCTGGTTGCAAAATTGGTAAGCATTGTCGTATGTACGAGTTGTACTGTTTGACCTATCCCTGGACCAAATATGATCGGTGCATGAAGAAATCCGTTTTTATGACTGCGCATTCGTCTCACCTCTGCTCCCTCTCCAAAAAATTGGAGAAGGGGAGCTCTGAATTTGCATTTTTCCTTAGCTCTGAAAGAGCGACATTCAATAGCCCGGGCTAACGGCCCGGGCGGTTATATTTGTCATGTTTTCGAAGCTCTGTAGGAGCGACATAAAAAGGGTCGTAAATCACAAATGCAATTTGTTTCAAATTATACCAATTGGTATTACATCATATAGTTCAAAATATTATTCTAAAAGGTACAATACTTAATAATACAATTTAGTATATTTTATAAAAATCTGGAGGATAAAGATGAACCCATTTAGATATGGACAGGTCGTCACAAGCAAAAACTACTGCAATCGGCCGGATCTTGAGCAGAAACTGCAATCCCATTTACTTTCGGGGCAGAATACGTATCTTGAGGGCGAACGGCGAACCGGAAAGACATCGCTGATTTTTCAAGCCGTTACAAAAACACACTCCAAATGGATTATCTATATTGACCTTCTTGAAGTACGTACAATTGAAGATATAAATAAGCGGATTCTTAATGGAATTGTAAAAGCGACTGGTGGTCGAAACCTGGTCCAGAATGTTATAAAAAGTGTTGCAGCGCTCAGGCCGGTAGTTTCATTTGATCCCATAACAGGTTCACCATCAGTTTCGATCGACTCTACTTTGAAACTTCAACCGGAATCCCTTGAAGGGATACTGGATTTGTTATCTGGTAAAGAGTTTAAAAATGCAGTCATTGCCATTGATGAATTTCAGGATATCCGCAATCTTGAAAATGCTGATCAGGTGCTTGCTGTCATGCGAAGTAAGATACAATTTTTCGAAAATATCCCGTTTGTATTCTGCGGCAGTATCCGCTCTCAGATGCACATGATTTTTAATGATCCTGAAAGCCCATTTTTTAAATCTGCCATGCTGCTTAGTGTTGGAGCGATTGATAGGATAACATTTAATGAATTTATTGTTGAGAAATTTAATGAAGGTAAAAGGAAAATTGCAGGTGTGGTTGTTAACAAACTGCTGGATATTACCAAGGATAACCCGGGAGATACGCAGCAGTTGTGTTCAGCGCTGTACGATGTAAGTAATGAGGATGTCACAATCGATGAGAGTACTATAAGTGAAGCGCTTCAGTACCTTTTTGCAGAGGAGCGGAAAGGGTATGAAGTACAGCTTGCGCGATTGACTGCAACTCAGATAAAATGCCTGACAGCAGTGGCACGGGTTGGCGGAAGAAATACATCTTCTGCTGAATTTATAAGGGCCTGCGGAATCGTTCTGCCATCAACAATAAGGAAAGCCTTAACTCGCCTTGAACAGCTGAAAATAGTGTACTGGTGTAATGGAGAGTTTAAATATGTCAATCCGTTTTTTGCCCAGTGGCTGGTTTTTATGAATTACTAATGAGGACGACTAAATTTTCATCAATCTGAATATCTTTTTTTCAGCTCAATAGTAGTTTTAAAGGAGGGGTACCTTCAATTTTTTCTCTTTGCTCGCTGTCCCGCAGTCTTTTTGTCTTGTTAAAATCCTGTAAATAAATGTGACAATAGAATATATGCTATTTAGAACTGTCCGCTTTGACAGAATTTCTTATCTTCTCAAACAGATCTTCACGGGTTAAAACATATGTGGCCTGGTCGTTTTGCAGGAATAACTTCTCATTTTCAATTTTCCAGGTGTAGACATTGCATTCATTTTCAAAACAAAGAGAATTGTTGTTGCAAATTATAAGGTTACTTCTGTCAGTAAACCAGTCAAACTCTCCTAGTGAATAAAAATTGTATCCCCATGTGAAAAACCAGTATTTGTTAATTTCTATAATTTCTGTATCAATTAGACTCACTTTTGACGTATCAGTTATGGTATCACAGTGCTCTTCTTCGATGAATCGTTCATTAGAAAATTGATATTGCACCCTTTGAAGTCTTATCTTATCGCAATAGTAAGAATATGTTTTTCCCTTTCTGTTGGTAGAATCACAATATCCATAGGTGTTCTCAATGTGGTAATAATACCATATCCCAAATAACTCTGGTTTTTTAACCTGATCAGTACAATTACTCTTTAAACACCCATTTTCAATAAAAGCAAAAAAAATGGTAATCAGCAAAAATATAACTTTTAACAAATTCACTTATTCCTCGCATCTGAGGAGGTAATGTTCTTCTGTCCTTTAAAATTGATGCTAATCCCTATTTTAATATTCGAAACGAATCCTGCTCGAATAGGGCCGTATATACTGTAATCATAAGTATAGTGCAGTAAAGGAAATCGGAGGAAAAGGGAATATCGCTCATTAAAAAGAAATTCTGGTTCGATAGCAAGTGCTGTGAGGTGTGGCTCAAAAGATGTAAAATCATCGAAACGATCCCAAAAATCAGCATATCTTAATGCCATTCCAAAACCGCTTGAAAAGTATAAATTCACTTTGTCGTGCCCAATTTTCAACCATCGAAAATATGCGCTACCTTTGACTCCAGTAAATATTGCCCCGTCAAAGTCTTCAACTCTGCATACCTCCAGGGCCTGGGAAAACTTGAAATGTTTCTTCCCCTCCCATCCCCATTCAATCCCACTATTTGTAAATGAAAAAACAAACGCATCTACAGGTTTGGAGAAAAAAACAAATAAAATTAAAGCAATAAACAATCGTTTCATTTGCTCTCTCCGGAATTCGTATTCCGCTTAAAACATCTAATCCTGATACCAATAGCTGATGAGTTAACCAATGCTCGGCTCCCATCATTACGTAACTCATACATTCCGGCAGAGACCCATTTTTTGGGGAGAAGGTTGATATTTAACAAACTGCACCGAATAAACAGTGAGACACGGTCGGTAAACATAACAGAAGGTTCAAGATCAAGAACTTTTAAGCCAAAAGCAAGCATTTCGTAATCGCTATAAGTGTAGTACTCATTTCTATACCTTTTATACTGAACATAAACGCCACTCATACAGTTCAAAATGAAAACACTCCGTTCGAACTTAAACCATCGGGGAGTAACGCAACCTCTTACTGATGAGAGCCCGCCAAGAGTATAAAACCCTTCACATGAGGTAAGCAGCTTGAAATGGCTGCGATCTAAAAACCCAAGATCGATCCCCTTTGTGTGGATACCGAATTCAAAAGCAAAGGAGTTGCTGGTGAGCAACAATAAAAATATCAAGACAGTTTTAAGTGAGAATTTAATATTCATAAATGTGTTACTTTTTCCTGAAATTAACATTGTATGCTACATTAAAAAAGAACGTTGGAAAAACTGGTGTCTGAGGCTTCTCGTAGTAATTGAACCTTGTCCATAAAACAGAACCATCAGTTTGAGTGCTGACAGAGACTATTCTGGCAAAAGGACCGAAATCAAGAGAAAAACTGCCGTAAAGCGGTGGCTTTCGCCAATGAATGTTAGGACTTTTAGAACTTGAACTGTACACAGCGTCAGACGGTGGGTGATTGTTATCAGTGAATTCGATCTTGTTAACAGAAGAATAGCTTATAGCTCCGGAGATTCGTGCATGAGGGATTGCAATGGAATCTACCGGTCGTGGTAAAAAAGTACTGTTAGGCAATCCTCTCATTTTGAAATAGTTGATATGTTCGACTGATGTACAGTTTAAGAAAACAATTGCTAGGAAAACTGGATGGAAAAGACATTTCTGCATTATGGCTCCGAAGCTTTCACATAAGGGTTTTTTCCTCACAGGCTCTACTAATATATATTGAGTTGTATGGAATTACAAATGAGGCATTCCAGATAAATGCATCTGTTTAAAATGTCGATTCAAATGATGAAATTACGGCATCTCTTTTTAAGCTGATTTTGTTTGCAATCACCTGGCAAAATTTCAAACAGAATAAAAGTATCTCAACCAAGTGCAAACCAAAAGAAGTATAGCGTTATCTTCACTCGACACCCCCTCGGCAGTCCCGGTTGAACCATGTTCGGATTCTAATCTATCTTGCCGGACCAGGTAATGCCTGCCCTCTGGAGTTTCAACGAAAGGGGTGAAAATCCCAAAAGAAATTTAAAATCTGAAAACGATTCAAGATGCATGAGTAGTTGTAGTAATGGTATCTAATTTGCACTATAAAAAAGAAGCGCCGAGAATAAATCCCGGCGTTTCCGCTTCACCCATATAGTTGCAAGGAGGGCCCTTGCGTAGTAGGAAAATAAGAGGTACTCATAATATAACAAATTCAATCACATGGCACAAGTTTTTTTTATAAAAAAAGTTAAAAAGTTCAAGGTTCAGGGTTCAAAGGTTCGTCTGGAGAAGAATCTGGAACCATGGGTCCTGTTCATTTATATAACCAGGCGAGGCATAAATTTCTACTTCTTCGATAACTTTTGAACCTTGAACGATGAACCCTGAACGACTAAAGCGGAATCTGTGTTGCTTTCTGCTTGAGCTCTGACAGAATATTGAGCGCTTCGATCGGCGTGAGACCATTGATATCGATATTCTGAATATGATGAAGGATTTCGGAATGGATAGCATCCATGGCGTTGAGTTGCACCCCAGATGAAAACAGATCGGTCTGAATTCGCTCTGCTGCAGCTTTTTCTTCACGGTGGCGGGCAAGGACCGGTTTGTGATCGGGAGTAAGCTCCATATTCTCAAGATTTGCAAGAATTTCACGGGCACGGATAATAACTTTTTTAGGCACACCCGCCAGACGAGCCACCTGAATTCCATAGGAGTGATCACAACTTCCGACATCAATTTTTCTTAAGAATATGATCCGGTCGTTCCACTCTTTTACTTTCACATGGAAGTTCTTGATACGGGGGTAGAGAAGCGACATCTCGGCGAGTTCGTGGTAGTGGGTAGCAAAAAGTGTGCGGCCCCTTTTCCCTGGAGACTCATGAAGGTACTCAGCGACAGCCCAGGCGATCGAGATCCCATCAAAGGTTGATGTTCCCCGACCGACTTCATCAAGGAGAATAAAACTGTTATCGGTAGCATTGTTCAGGATATTTGCAACTTCAATCATTTCTACCAAAAAGGTACTTTGACCGCGGGCGAGACGATCTGATGCTCCCACACGGGTGAAAAATTTATCGACAATCCCCACCTGTGCAAACGTCGCCGGAACAAATGAGCCAATTTGCGCCATGATAGCAATAAGGGCGTTCTGGCGGAGATAGGTGGATTTTCCAGCCATATTGGGACCGGTGATCAGGAGAATCTGCGACTCTTTTTTGATTATTTCGGTATCGTTAGGGACAAACTGCTCCGCAGGGTTCATCCGTTCGACTACCGGGTGGCGACCTTCTTTTATCACAAGATCACCACTGTCGGTGATTACCGGACGGCAATAGCGATATTCTACAGCGATTTTGGCAAGTGATACAAATACATCGAGGGTGGCGATTGCTTCAGCGGCCTTCTGCACTTTGACACACTGGTCAGCGACTTTCTTTCGGATACCGACAAAAATATCATATTCAAGTCCCGAGAGACGCTCTTCAGCGCCGAGTACCTTGGATTCGACCTCTTTGAGTTCCGGAGTGATGTATCGCTCACCATTGACAAGTGTTTGTTTGCGGATGTAATCCTCAGGGACCGATTCCATATTTGCTTTTGAGATTTCGATATAGTAGCCGAATACTTTGTTGAATCCGACTTTAAGAGATGATATCCCGGTGCGTTTGCGTTCGGATTCCTGAAGTCTCGCGATCCACTGTTTGCCATTGACTGCGGCATCACGGATCTCATCAAGTTCAGCAGATATACCTACTTTGATAATACCCCCTTCACGAATAGTCAATGGGGGGGTCTCCTCGATTGTGGTATCGATCAAACTGTAGAGTTCATCAAAGCCAGTTAGTGCATCAGCAGCAGTAGTGAGAAGTTTACTGCTTATTGTTGAAAGTGCCTTTACAATTCGTGGAAATACTGCGAATGATGTTTTGAGTGCGACCAGGTCGCGTGCATTGGCTCTCTCAAATGTCACTCTTCCGATAAGCCGCTCGAGATCGGCAATACGTTTCAATTGAAGTTCAATTTCGTTGCGGGTAAATGAATCTTTTTTGAGCGATTCTACACAGTTAAGACGTTCGGTGATAAGTGGTATTGATTTTAAAGGATGAGTGATCCAGCGCTTGAGAAGCCGGGCGCCCATTGAAGTTCCTGTTCGATCAAGAACTGAGATCAGGGTTCCACCGTCGACATCGTCGCTCTGAAGAGGCTTGAGGAGTTCTAGGTTTCTTATCGTTGATGGGTCCAGTTCGGAGTAATCGGTTTCGTTGCCGGGGACAATTGATGTAATATGCTGAAGGTCGTTTTTTTTCTGTTCTTTGAGGTACTGAAGAAGTGCGCCGGCGGATGATACCCCGCGGGTATACCCTTCAAGGCCAAGTCCCTGTACTGAGACGACATGGAAATGATCTTTGATTGCATCAAGGGCATTATCAAATGAAAATTTCCATCCATCGTAGCGTGAAACGACAATTTTACGGTAACTCTTGTCGACAATTGCAAGTACAGGATTTTCGACTGGCTCTTCAGGGATAACAATTTCGCTGGGTTCAATCCGTGCAAGCTCATTTTCAAGATCAGTTAATGGAAGTTCCCTGACCTGAAACAGGCCGGTTGAAAGATCGCACACCGACAATCCCACCTGCTGTTTTTCACAATGAACGCCGACAATAAAGTTGTTCGCTTTTTCTTCAATGAAACTATCTTCAACTGCAGTTCCTGCAGTGATCACCTCGATAACATCGCGCTTGACAATACCTTTTGCCTGTTTGGGATCTTCAGTTTGTTCACAGATTGCGATTTTATAGCCGGCTCGAACAAGACGATTTGCGTAACGGTCTAATGCATGATGAGGGAATCCGGCAAGGGGGGTCATCTCGGCGCATCCGTGGTTACGACTGGTCAGTGTGATACCTAAAACCTGTGATGCAATCCTGGCGTCTTCGTTGAACAGTTCGTAAAAATCACCCATGCGGTACAGAAGAACCGTTTGTGGATTGCGGGCTTTGATCTCGTTATACTGGCGCATTAATGGTGTGGCGCCTTCAGGGGTTTTAATTTCCGAAATTGAATCTGGTTCTTTTTCAGAGATTGTCGACATGGGTTTTGCCTGTTCCTGGATTATTGGTTTTTTTGAATGATTATTTCTTTAAATATAAAACACGACTTTGTTGGGATTGGAAGGTTTTTTGGGGTATGCGTTAAAGAAATATCGAATAACGAATGGTGAATCTTGAATGTCGAAGTATGAGAACAAGGTACCTTTTGTTTTTCTTTGATATTCGTTATTCAGAGTTCGATATTCGGTATTATCCTTATTATCCTTCTTTTTATAGCTTTCAGATATTCTATGTTCTACCGCCTTTCAGTCTTTTTCTTATCAAATTGTCTTTTCTTCTTATGGACTGACGCGGGTATGGGGATTGCGAGTTCGATGGTCCGGCACAGATATTTTAGTAGCCCCTCTTTCCCAAAAAACTCTATTAATGTATCTCGCTTATCTCGTCCATTTTCAAGGTTAACTTTTATAATCCTGTTACCTGAGTCTGATAGGTGGATTTTGTATGGAGCTGAATAGAAATTAACTGACCAGAGCAGTTGTCCTTTTTTCTGCCATCCATTTTATATACATTTCCGCGACCATTTTCAAAGTATGTACTTGAAGGTATGAATTCGACAACGTACTGCATATTATTAAAAAAAGTGCATATGGGAAATTACTGAACATGCATGCAAGAACTGAGTTAAAAAATGTTGCTGCAAAAAATAAGTATAGCAAATCTAATCCACTTAATTCTCATTTAAAAACTCATCCTGCTGCACTGTACTGTTCCCCCCAATACGCGAATCTCAAGCAGATACATCCCAGAAAACCACGTCTGCTCCTCTTTTAAATTCCAGACTATCGATTTTCCGCCAGGACCAGCTACATCCACCTTTTTACGCGCTACAAGTTGCCCGGAAACTCTATACAACCGCAGTTCTGCTGCTGAAATTGCCTGAGAAAAATTGATACGCAACAATCCATCTCCGGAATATTTAACGCAAACCGATAACCGTTTATCCATCTCAACTCGTCGTAAGACCACTGCTCCCGATGAATACTCGTACGCCCCAATATCAGTAACCCCATTAACCGCTCGGGTACTATTTACCTCTGGTAAAGCCCGGACTCCAAATGGTGGTATCCCCAATGGTTTCTTTAATGGATTGGTAAAAGGAAAACCTGATGGACTAACGCAATCATCACTGCCGGCATTGACACACAAACTCGTCCCCTCAAGTTTCAAATTATTGTCTTTAAAATTAACAAAACCGGGATTCGCACCAGTAATAGTCCCTGTCCACTCTTTGGGAATATTGGTAGTACCATTTACAACCCAGTTGTTCGATCCGGCATAAACAGCCTTTCCTGACGACCACGCCATTTCACCTTCAGCAGCACGGATCATGTTGACCCCTCCTGTGCTTCGATAAAAGATATTGTTGTGCATCTCTATACTTTGAAGAGTATCGAAGAGTCTGAAAACTGCACCGGATCCGGCAATAATCGTGTTGTTGACAAATCTGTATCGGCCATGAGTCCATCCGGTTCCATCGCCTCCGCACCGGGTAACTGAAAAGTTACTGTCATTATTCGCAGCAGTTCTTCTTTTGAAAAGCACATTACCAACCACATCCGAATCTTCACGCTTAAGACCGATTGTCCAGCCATCATCAACACCCCCGGGATCAGGTCCGATCAGCTCAAGTTCATGATAGTAGGCTCCTTCAATCCAGTTATAGTAAATTTCATTACGTTCAGATCTGCTCTTTACATTATTCCCCCCGTTTGCATCATGGATATAACAGTATTGCATTCTGAAAATACTTCCAGGAAAATTAACCTGATCGGTTGTCATATATATCTGATGCTGGCTCGATCCGGAACCACATTTGTACACTTCACTATACTCCAGTGTCAATGTTCCCGACCCAATATCCGCACCCAGAATCCCCTGTTGCGGGCAGTCGTGAACAACTACATCACGTATAACCACACTGTCGGCCTGATAAAAAATACCGCGTGATTTGCCACCGGTTACTTCAAACCCTTCAAATAGCAGATGATCACACCCATTGAAATGAACCGTGTTGGTGCCACCCGAAATTACCGGTCTTTTACCTTCGATTCGTATACCTTTAACAATGATCGGTTTCGCATTTGTTCCTGCTACCGTGAATTTAACATCTCCTGTATATTGCGCATTCCCATCAACAAGCAGCGTATCCCCAGCTTTCAGCTTTGAAGTTACATCCTGGATACGGGTGTAGGGTTTCTGTGGACCAACCTGATAAGTTGATGAGGATACTGCAATGGCCAATATAGTCTGCAATATAAGAGTATGGTACGCCTTTAAAGTACTCGCTGTTCTCATTGGGACATCTCCAAATCAGGGTAGTACATACATTCTAATTTGATAGTAACCTGATATTCTGCAAAAAGCTACACAACTCTATTTGCGGTACATATAGTACTGGTTGTTATTGCGTTTCAATGCCTGAGTTCAACAGACTTTGTCCACATTCCAAAATTGTCAACACTGAGAATTATACCCGATCTGGGCTGAATGTGTTTGTCTGAATTGTTGCCAATGAATGTACCGTTGATAGAATAAAATCTACGTATCATGGGGATATTGTTAATAGATTGAATCTGTTTTATCTGATTGATTTCAGGTTGTACTGAAGTTGCACATGTTCCTGCATTAGTAAAAGTTACCGGGACGCTGCTTTTCATAAGTATCTGGTTCTCTGAGCGCAGATCAAACACCATACTGTCAATTTCGTTGCAGAGGTTTTGGACCGAAATTGTATCCTTGATTGTAAATGGACCGTTTGAATCATACAATCTGGTGTCTTCGTAGGCTGGCACTGTGCTGTTTTTCCCTTTAAATGTAAGACTTACGGTCAAACGGCCTGATGGCTTTGTAATAAAATAGCGGCACGATACAATCGCATTTTTATCGCTGGTACCGTTATAACTTGTTTTATCAGTAGAAAGATCAATAACAGCATATTCACTGGCGTGAGTAAATGATGTCAACCCTGTAACCGGCGTGTAGAACTCATCAAATTGAATGGTAGATGATGCCGGGAATTGAGCTGGTGTAAAAAACTCTTTCGATACCCCGGCCCACAGTTCAATAAACGGACGATGGTAGTCAAGATTCTTTTCAGGATCAAATCCCCTGCTCTGGTTATAGCCAAACCCCCAGATTTTCAATCCGGGCGTCTTAACGTTTTGGGAGATACGGAGTATAGCCTCGTTATTGGCGTGGTTGATTGCACCCCAGAAATTACTTTCCACCGGCCAGCCGTACGCAATGCCATCATTGGTCCAGTTTTTATACCAGCGCAGATTTTTGAACTTGTAAATATTGGTTGATATTTTCTGATCGACTTTCTGAATATCAGGCCAGTCATCAGAAATTTTTACATTGCTCACCGGGCCAATAATCTCCGTCTGATCATCACATTTTATGTTTCCCGGCACTGTTCCCGGTGAAATACCAACATTGGTCCAGTACTCAAATGGAACTGTTTTGTTATTAGGATTAACAAGAGATACGGAAGTTTTTAGAGCAGAGGATTTGGACTCAAGGGATACTTCGAAATTGCAGGTGATATTGGTCATGCCATATTTCATTTTTATAGCGGGTGTTTTGAAATCGATGCTATCGGTAAATGACATTTTGACCGAAATTTTATCAGCGGTTTTAGATGTGATCACATAACTCCAGGGACGACACCATGCTTTTCCATGTTCTGGTTCAGGAAATGTTGGAAAAATCCCACCCCACACCATAAGCCAGTCATAATAAAAAACATCCCACTGTGGCCCGTAAGGTCTTCCCACAGGATTCTGGTATAGTTGTTCATGGCCGGTAGGTTTATAAATCATCGAAATGATTCTGCCGCCATATTCAGGAACCAGCGTTACTTTCAGGTATTCATTTTCCAATACCAGAGACTTGAACTTGTGGGTAACAATATCGTTACTGAACGTATCATTCAGCAGGGCGTAATCAGACTTGACTGTATGCTTGAACGTTTTCCATTGTACCTGGGATTCTGTCAGTGTGACTGTTGCGGGTACATTCAAGCAGAGAAAAAGAAGAATGAGCAACTGTGATGATGCTTTTTTCATGGCTATCGTTTCCATTAGCTGGAGGTAATTTTTGATTATTTATTATACGCGTTTAATATAGTTGCCCGCGTCAGATATGTACAACTAACGTTTAATTGTCTCACCAGTCTGTTTCGAAAGTGTGTAATTTTCCTGCAACAACAGAAGAATGTTATTTTGAGAGAATCAGGGATTCTGACAAAATAGTATCATGTTTCCAACATTTCATCAAAAAGATCAAATGAAAGGATAGAGATGGTAACCAAAATGCAGGTAAACACAACAAAATTTTTCAACGAGGATAAGATCATAAAGGACTTTTCTAATGGAATTCTGCCAAGATGGCTTTACAGGCTGTGCATACCATCTCGCATGTTGTGGCTCGGTCCATTACTCGCCATACTTCTTACATTCCCATCACTGTTTTCAGGGTATATGCTTGATGATCATTTTTTGAAACAGAATACTGCTGCGCAAACAGTGTATATCAAGCGGCAACCTGTGGATTATTTTAATTTCGTTACCTCACAATCCGATTTTGACTACTACCGGGAACGTGGTATTCTTCTCTCCTGGTGGAGTGATCCTGGGTTCCGCAACCATTTTTTCAGGCCGGTTGCATCTCTTGTACATGCAGCGCAATTTACTTTTTTTGGAAATTCTCCATGGATTATGCATGCAGGGTTGATACTCCTGTATGTTCTTTTGTGTAGTATAATCTCATTATTACTAAAGCGGTTTTCTTCAAATTCTGTCGCTCCTGGCATTGCTATTCTTCTCTTTACTGTTAATGATACTCATGCGTTTTCGGCTGGATGGATCTCATCATATAATACTCTTCTATGTTGTGTTGCCGGTATGAGTGCGTTTTTGTTTCATGCCCGATGGCGTCAATTAAAAGCGTCGGGATCACTGTTTCTGTTTATGCTATTCTATCTCATCGCGTTACTCTGTTCTGAAGGAGCTTTGGCGCTGAGCGGGTATCTTTTTGCATACTCGCTGTTTTTAGAGAAAGGTACAATTCGTGATAAAATTGTTTCATTTGTTCCGACCATGCTTATCACTTGTATATATCTTCTGTTTTATGTCATTTCTGGCTTTGGTGTAACAAACAGTGGAATCTATGTATCATTGACAACTCTTTTCTCTCCGGCTTTATTCACTTTTGTGTTGAAAATAGGGTGTTTCCTTTTTTCTCAGCTGTTCTCAGTTTCACCAATCAGTATGCTGTTATTTAAAATCGGGACAGCAGGAGTAATTGTGTCTATGGTATTTCTTGGTTCGATACTTTATTTTTTCAGAAAAGGACTTTTCGCTACCCCGCAGACTTCATTTTTCTTTACTGCCACAATTCTGTCGATGGCACCATTTGCTCTTGGGCCGTTTCAAGACCGGTTACTGTTATGGTCGGGATTTGGTGCAGCGGGATTACTGGGTGAACTGTTCGCTTCAAATAACCTTTTTAATGGTAAACTGGAAAAACTGACAGCCCGGATTTTACTCGGAACCAATCTTTTTGTCTCATTACTACTTTTTATACCAACACTTTTTGCTCCGATGATTCTCGAAAAGCCATCACGTGCAGTAGCATCAATTGTTCCTTCAACCACAACTATTTTTCTTAATTCCCCCTGGGATATCTGTTTATGGTACCCTCCGGCAATTGCAGCTGAACAGGGAAAAACCTTTCCAGAGCATATGTACATTTTATATGCCGGACTTGATACAGTAACTGTTACACGCAACGATAGATGCACAATGACCGCAACCGTACCCGGAGGCTGGCTTGCTCATCCGGAGTACGAACAGTTCTCTCGATCCTCAAGTCACCCATTCCATGCTGGAGATCGTGTGGAATTACAACTGATGACTGTGTCAATACTATCGGTAACCAGTGATGGACGGCCGGTGACTGTGCAGTTCACATTCAAAGATGATCTTGAGAGGTATACATGGATGAATTGGACTAATAAAGGTCCACAACAACGTACTGTTCCGGCAGTAGGAACTACTGTAAAGTGTTTTGCAAAACTTTTATAGCTATTTAATGCCAAATTTCTTCATTTTCTTCCATAAAGCGACATTACTGATTCCAAGTGCCCGGGCGGTGGCAGATTTGTTACCGCCGTGTTGCTGAAGCTCTTCCAGAAGCTTCTTCTCTGAAATATTGAGCCTGCCATTACTTTTGGTAATTTCAGAGGTACTGATAGTTGTAGTAGCGTAATCAATCATTTGTGTTGATGAAACCAGAGCGGCTTTTTTTGCACAGATTCCTTCACGGACGGCAGTGACCCTGAGTTCGCGAGGAAGATCTTTTATCTCAATCTCTTCAGAGCGGCAGACAACAAATGCGTGTTCGATGCTGTTCTGAAGTTCCCTGATATTGCCAGGCCAGCAGTAGTTCATGAATAAGCGGATCACCTCTGCAGATACAGAATGGATCTCTCTTCCGGTCTCACTTCTGTATTTTTTAATGAAATGGCTGCAAAGTAACGGAATATCTGCCATTCGTTCCCTAAGGGCGGGTAAATGGAGCGAGAAAACGTTAAGACGATAAAACAGATCTTCACGAAAAGTGCCTTTTTCAACCATGCTGCGAAGATTTTTATTTGTAGCAGCAATGATTCTCACATCAACAGGTATCTCTTTTGTATCACCAACCCGAACCACAACCCGTTCCTGAAGAACCCTGAGAAGCTTCACCTGGACAGAGTGACTGATCTCACCGATTTCATCCAGAAGTATAGTTCCCTCATGTGCTGCTTCAAAGGTGCCGACCCTGTCCTTGATTGCTCCTGTAAATGCTCCCCGGACATGACCGAACAATTCACTCTCAAGCAGTGTTTCTGCAAGAGCAGCGCAATTGACACGGATAAATGGCTGGTCTTTTCGTGATGAGGCCTGATGAATCGCGCTTGCGACAAGTTCTTTTCCGGTGCCACTCTCACCCTCGATCAGTACATTGACACCGGTACCACTGGCCATTTCGATGAGCTGATGCAGCTCCTGCATCGGTGCGCTTTTTCCGATCAGACCGTAGTAGCGATCTTTATTACTGACAATAGCCTCGCTGGGGCCGACAGCCCACTCTTCAAGGTGAGCCAGATCAAGTATGCACAGGTAGAGAAATGTCTCTCCGGACTGGTGCCTGGTTTTACTTCCTTTAATAAAGACAGGAGTGGGGTCTCCTCCTGAAGACCGGATGGTGGTTCTGAAATAAAGTTCTGATCCATCAGCCCAATCCCACCATTCCTTGCCGGATATAAGATGGCTTTCTACTTCAGAACCAAGGCCGGTATCACACATTCTGCTTCCAGTCAGGACTTCAGAAGTAAGCCCAGTGAGCATCTGGGCACGATTGTTTGCCAGGACGATCCGTTTCTGATCATCAAGGATGACCACTCCGCAGGGAAGATTATTTAATTCATTGATTACTTCATCAGAAAAATAATTCATAATCAATCCATGGTTACTATTAACGAGATAGTGTTAAGTTAACAATGTTAATGAATAGTTAATAAGATATCATTAAAGTTTATTGAGTTAAATATAATTATCTACGTAATATAGTACAATTTATTGAAAATTGATTGGGTAGCTGACAAATATTTTGGCTGGTATAACTTTTGCGTAAAAGTTTATACACATTAAGTTAGTGATAATACTACACATAATAACATAAACAATGGAGGATCGTATGGAACATCTAACACTGGAAACTTTCAAGGACAAGGTTTGTGAATGCGGACTTGGTGGTGGAAAAGCAGAATGGAAATTCACGGGAACAATTCCCGCAGTAATCGATTTTTACGCTGACTGGTGTGGCCCCTGCCGGATGGTGTCGCCGATTCTTGAAGAGCTTTCTAAAGAATATGATGGTCGTGTCAATATTTATAAGATCAATACTGAAGAGCAGCAGGAATTGGCCTCCATGTTCGGGATCAGCAGTATTCCTAGCATCCTTTTTATTCCTGTTGATGGGAAACCGCAGATGGCTGCTGGTGCATTGCCGAAGAATGAGTTTAAGAAATTGTTTAGGGATGTGTTAGGTGTTGAGGATGCGGTTACGACGGTGTAAAATTTTAAATGTGTAAACTGTAAGGCATATGCAGTTTACACATTGTCAGAATCATCCGATTTTTCGAATAAATGAAAAATGCTGTTTCTTCAAGGGGATTCCTGTTAGTAAGTTATGGGATCAAGTTATCTTTCATCACTGGATATGTTGATCCCTTCTCGCGGAGCAGTATTTTGTTAATCTCTTTCTTCATAGCCTCACCAACCTTTTCCCCGTGCGTGTATGAAAGGTTTCTTAAAAATTCCTTACCACCAATCACTTTACCGTTAAATTTCTTAGGTTTTTTTTCTAACGACATTACAAATGCAAAGGCCAGATCTATACCTTCCTGTTTTGCCGCCATCAGCTGTCTATGATTAAGATCGTTTGGCTCACTCTTGTTAAATGGTCTCGGTTGCGGCTTTTTTATTTCCGGCCATTCTTTAGACGATTTGTTTTCAACAATTTTCGATGAGAACTGCGACGAAAGATCTTCAAATGCTTCCATATATCCTAGCACTTTTCCATTAAATTCGTTTTGCTTACTTGTTCCCCACCAGATCATAGGCATTGTTAAAGCGGCAGAAGCAAAATCTACAAAACCTCCAGCTTTACTTGCAATACCAGCAATTTTCGGAAATTTCTCTGCAATAGTTAAAGCAAAGCCAGCTATATCGATGCCTTTGGAAACAATATCGGAATAATCGGTTTTACCAAGAATTTTATCAATATTAACAAAGTCCTGTGGACTGATATTAAAAACTTTAGGAAAATCGATTGTTTCATTACTATGAATTAAAACGAGTACAGCTCGAAACCGCTGATCTTCTTCTCCATCAGCGATATTTTCATTTTTGGCTGCGAGTTCACCGATTCCGTCTTGAACTCTGACTTTAATCTTATCATTAGTAACTTCTTCAAGAGCAAGTTGTGTTGCGACTGCCCGAAGTTCAGATAAATGCTGATTGTACTCGTCACTTCTGGAGCGACTTGCCATACCAATAATTGTTATATCAAAACCGTACTCAAGTCGGTCCCTGATAATCATGTAAGGAATTGTTCATGCTCTTTTTTTAACCCCTGCCCTCCAATGTCAAAATTATAGAGAATAAAACACTCAGGGTTCAACAGCATTTCCCACCTGCCGGGACCAGTTGATTTTTTATTTCTGCGAGTGACTACAATTTCGTGTGTATCACCACGGGAAAGTTTTATTGGTAGATTACTTTTCAGTTCATGTTCGTTTAAGTTATAACGAGTCATTTTAGTTCGCTCCCTTCCAGTTTCCTATTGAATCAAAAATGTTTTATGGAGATTTACTGTACCAATCTTAATCATGGCAACATACATCCCGGATCTCATGACTGTTGCACCTTTACCAGAGAAATCAACCCGGTAAACACAACGAGCTAATCCCAGCAATGAATGAAAAACGCCGAAATTCCACTTAAAAATGCCTGATGATTTCCAGAAAACGGCTTCAGGTGTACTATCTTTGAAGATCTTTACAAATCCTGGGATGGCTTTTATAGTAAATGGTTCACTTTTCGAGTGGTATTTTGGCGCATTTGATAATTCCGCTTTGAACTCAAACGTGTAGTTATCACCAGGAAATATCCATGATGGAACCGGCCAGTTAAATTGCCCACATTTAGGGTAGGGGTTTTCAGCAATTTTTCGACACACATAGCCTAAGCCAGCAAAGCTGGAACTGTTTGTTTGAAAATAATACAGAATTTCTGGAGGGGGAAAGCTTTCCCCCTGGTCCGAGCC